>DATKFM010000220.1:0-3421 GCA_035544395.1 Verrucomicrobiia bacterium | reverse complement strand
GCTGCGCACCAGCGGCGTCTCCTTCATGATCGTCACCATGATGCTGGCCCAGGCCAGCTATCTTGCGACGCTCTACTTCAACGATTTCACCCGCGGCGATGAAGGCATCGTGCTGAAGCCGGAAGCGCGCCGGGGCGTTTTTGCCGGACTGCCATTTGACCTCAGCGATCCGTCGATCAGGTTCAACCTGGCGCTGCTGCTATTCGCGGTCTGCCTGTTCGGCGCTCTTGCGCTCGTGCGCTCGGAGTTTGGTCGCGTGCTGGTGGCGGTGCGCGAGAACGAGGATCGCACGCGGCTTCTGGGCTACGATACCGGCAGGTACAAGCTGCTGGCGCTCACCGCTTCCGGCGCCATGGCGGGCGCGGCCGGAGCCGCGTATGTGCTGCTGTTCTCCTACATGGGCTCCACCTTCGCCGGGATCGAGTACTCGATCCTGCCGCTGCTCTGGGTGCTGCTCGGCGGCGCCGGCACGGTGATCGGGCCATTCGTCGGGACGCTGCTGATGTTCTACATCGCCGAGTTCTCCAGCGACTACACCTCGGCCTATAAGCTGGTGGTCGGCGTGGTTCTGGTGCTGCTGGTGCTGTTCTTCCCCAAGGGTATCGCCGGCAGCCTCCGCGAAAGATACGCGCCATGGCTGCCGTGACGCTGCTCTCCACCCAAGGGCTGAGCCGCCAGTTCGGCGGCCTCAATGCCGTCAGCAATGTGGATTTCGCGCTGCAGGAAGGCGAGATCCGCGCCGTCATCGGGCCGAACGGCGCCGGCAAGACGACACTGGTGAGCATGATCTGCGGCCGCATCGATCCTTCGGCCGGGCGGATCGCGTTCGAGGGCCAGGACATCACGCGCCTGCGCTCCTGGGAGCGCGTCGCGCGCGGCATCGCCTACACTTTCCAGATCACCAGCATCTTCGGGAATCTCTCCTGCTACGACAATGTGGCGCTGGCGGCACAGCGGCAGCGGCATCGCCACGCGGATCTGCCCCAACGGGTCATGGAGTCGCTGGACCGCGTCGGCTTGGCTTCGCGGAGCGGCGCCATTGCCTCGACGCTGTCCTACGGCCATCAGCGGCTGCTGGAAGTGGCCATCGGCCTGGCGCTGCAGCCGAAGCTGCTGATCCTGGACGAGCCGACCCAGGGGCTGGCGGAAGACGAGATCGTCGCCTTCTGCAAGCTGGTGCGGGAAATCGCGGACAACGCGACAGTGCTGCTGATCGAGCACAACATGCAGGTGGTGATGGAGCTGGCGCACCGCATCACAGTCATGAACAACGGCGGCATCCTGGCCGAAGGCTCGCCCGCGGAGATCCGCGCCGACCGCCGGGTACAGGAAGCCTATCTCGGCACATGACCCTGCGCATCGACAACATCGACTGTTATTACAGCCATGTGCAGGTGTTGCGCGGCGTGTCGCTCGATCTCGCGCCGGGCGAGGTGCTGTGCCTGCTGGGCCGCAACGGCGCCGGCAAGACCACGACGCTGAAGGCGATCATGGGACTGGTGCGGCCGCGCGCGGGGCGGGTGATGTTGGATGATACCGATCTTACGGAGTTGCCGGCTCACGAAGTGCCGAGGCGCGGCATCGCCTACGTGCCCCAGGGCCGGCGGCTATTTGCCGAGCTGACGGTGGAGGAGAATCTCACGCTTGGCCTGATGACGCGCAATCACGGCCTGGAAACCCGCGACCGCGTGCTGTCGCTGTTCCCCATTTTGCGTGAGCGGCTGCAGCAGCGTTCCGGCACGCTCTCCGGCGGCGAGCAGGAGATGCTGGCCGTGGCGCGGGCGCTCTGCCTCGAGCCGAAGGTGCTGCTGCTGGACGAGCCAACCGAAGGGCTGATGCCCGCGATGATCGCGACGATCCTGGAGACGGTGAAGGCGCTGCGCAGCCAGGGCGTCGCGACGATCCTGGTGGAGCAGCGGGTGCAGGCGGCACTCGCCGTCGCCGACCGCGTTGCCTTCATGGAGCATGGTCAGTTGCGGGAAACGGCGACGCCGGAAGCATTGCGCGCCGATCCCGCGCTGCTGCATCACTATGTAGGTGTAGGGCTACGGGAAGTGGGCGCGCAGTAGAAACGCGCTCTAACCAACGCCATCCTAAACTTTCTTCCCCCGCGAACGCGGGGGTTCAGGGGAGGAAGGACGCCCTGCAGCTTCTGGGTCCCCGCGTTCGCGGGGAAAGAAATCTTCCTTGATGCTTTAGAGAGGTGGAGTTCTACGCTGCCATCTCCGTCGCATTTCCCAGCACCACCCCCGCCGCACGCATCTGCTTCTGCGCCTCGGCGAGCGAACCCTGCAGGTCGATAGCCCGGCACCCGTCGAGCAGGACAGTCGTGTTGAAGCCGTGCCCCACGGCATCCAGGGCGGAGTAGGCAACGCAATAATCGGTGGCTAAGCCCACGATGATCAAGTTCATGAGCCCACGTTCATTGAGATAACCCGACAATCCTGTAGGTGTCTTGCGGTCGTTCTCATAGAACGCAGAGTAGCTGTCGATGGCCTTGCGAAAGCCTTTGCGAATGATCACTTCCGCCTTGTTCCAACGCAGGTCGCGATGGAACTCCGCGCCGGATGTGCCCTGCACACAATGATCGGGCCACAGCGTTTGCTGGCCATAGGACATGGGCACGGAGGAAAACGGCGATTGCCCGGCATGGCTCGACGCGAAACTCGAATGGCCTGCGGGGTGCCAGTCCTGGGTCAGGATGACATGGTCGAACGACTCGATCAGGCCGTTTACCAGCGGCACGATCTCGTTGCCACCGGCGACAGCCAGTGCGCCACCAGGGCAGAAGTCATTTTGCAGATCGACGACAATCAGCGCCGAATTCGGCGCGTTCCTCTTCATTACCACGACAACAGCTCCCTGGTCTGGTTACTGATCCCACTTTTCCAATTCGCTCAACCTCCCTGCATGTACGGCAGGATGTAAACTTCGCTGTTGGCGGCGATGGGCAGCAGTTTTGCGTCCCGATAAATGACGTTGTCGATAGAGACGGACAGGCCGCGGTCGAACAGCGGCTTCAGCTTGGGGAACTCAGCGCTCAGCCGCGCGAGCACCTGCTGCACGTTTGGCGCATCCACCTCGAACTCGGTGCGGCCGCCGGCGGCGGCGCGCATCGAGCCCGGGAGGATGATCTTCGCCATCGATACGCCCTAGCGCTTGCCGGCTTTCTTCTCGTTGATAGCCTTCAGCAGCTTGGGCGGCGACATCGGCAGCTCGGTCATGCGTACGCCAGCGGCGGCCGACACGGCATTGGCGATCGCCGCCATCGGCGGAACGATCGAGGTCTCGCCGACGCCGCGCACGCCATAGGGATGACCGGGATTCGGGATCTCCAGGATCACCGCATCGATCATCGGCAGGTCGGAGCAGACGGGAATGCGGTAGTCGAGGAAGCCCGCATTCTGCAGCCTTCCGTCCT
>DATKFM010000219.1:0-6535 GCA_035544395.1 Verrucomicrobiia bacterium | reverse complement strand
GATTTGACAACGTAGGTGGAGGCACCCTGGGCGACCCGCAGTGCCTCCATGGCAAGAGTTGGAACGGTTTCCTTGATGTGAGCAAGAAGCATCGGCGCCCGTCTGATGACGTTGTCACTGTCAGGAACGTAGTTTACCGCGCCGTTTCCGACGGCCGCTTCTTCCAGCACAGGAAGCGTGCTGACGGCGCCCGGAAAATTTCGCAGAAAAATCAGAGGATCGTCGCCCGCTGCGGCAATGCCGTGCTTTGTCGCCGGTGAAGACGTGACGCGCTCGTCTCCCAGCAAGGCGTATGCCGTAACGGTGGGTATTTGCCGCATGGACTCCGCCAGCACGGCATCCGAATCCGGCAAAAGCGAAAGCGCATCGTTCAATTCTGTATTATTGGAGTCGTTGCCGAAGAAGTTCTGCAGATTCTTCGGCGAGATGCGGTCCGGCTCGGAAAATAGAATGTCCAAGGCCACGGTTGCGGCGCCTAGTTCGGTCAGCCGATCCATCAGCCGGGCCAATTCCGTCCTTGGCCAGGGCCATTGGCCTAATCGCGCCAGGCTATCCTCATCGATATCGACGATGCGGACCGGCAAGGGCTGGTAGATGCGCGGCTTGTTCCGCTGGAAACTGTCCCACACGAGGTTCTGCATATGGGTCAGAATGGTCGGTTGCTGAGTGCAGATCAGCACGGCGGCAACCAGCAGCAGGCTGGGAATGACGATTTCCAGCCAGCGCCTGCCACGCAACCGGTTGAACAGCCTGCCGATCATGATCGTTCCGCGGTGCGGTTTTCCACAGGGCGCAATCTGCCGGGCCTTTGCCCCTGCGTCCAGCCAATCGCCCGGAAATATTGACTTCTGTCCGAGGCTTGCGGACTATGCCGGGACAAGAACGGGGCGGAGAGCCGGATGGCCTGCCGCCCGTAAACAATCAGGTCCGAAGGGACGGGGAGAATCATGCTCAGGAAAATCGTCATCGCCGCCGTTGTCGCGGCGGGCTCTGCCGTGTTGTGGCCGGCGGGCGCCACCGCGGCGGACAAAATCGTCATTTCCAACTGGGACGGCTATATGCCGCCGGACCTGCTGGCGAACTTCACGCGGGACACCGGCATCGAGGCCGAACTGGTGCTTCATGCCACGAATGACGAGATCGTTGGCAAAGTGCAGGCGGTCGGCGGCAAGGGGTATGACGTCCTCTTCATTTCCTCGCCCTATGTCGAGGCGCTCGGGCAGCAGGGCCTTCTGGCGGAGCTCGATGCCGCCCAGATTCCCAACTTGGCAAATCTCTATCCCGAGGCCCGGACCCTCGCCTACGATCCCGGCAACAAGCTTTCGGCGCCCTATGCCTGGGGCACCACCGGGCTCTGCTATCGCAGCGACGTGCTGACGACCGCACCGACAAGCTGGATGGATATGCTGAGACCCGCGGATGGCCTGAAGAAGCGGATCACCATGCTGGCCACCGAGCGCTGGCTGCTGGCGGCGGGCGAGAAGGCGCTGGGCTATTCCATCAACACCACTGACGCCGGCGAATTGGCCAAGACGAAGGAGCTGCTGATCGCGGCCAAGAAGGATCTGCTCGACTACGACGACACCACCTTCTACCAGAAGCTGCTGACCGGCGACGCCGATCTGGTCCATGCCTGGGACGGCTGGTGCAACTACGGCATCGCCGAGAACAAGGAGATCAAGTTCGTCGTGCCTAAGGAAGGCAGCGACATGTGGGTGGACACGATGGTGGTGACGGCGGCGTCGGCGAACAAGGACGCGGCTTATGCCTTCATCAACTATGTTCTGCGGCCGGAGGTGCATCGCTGGGCGGCGGAGAACATCCTCTACAAGGTACCAAACCAGAAGGCGATGGAGTCCCTGGACAAGGCCCTGTTCGAGCAATATCCGAACATGGCGATGACGCCGGCGGAATTGCTGCAGCAGGAACAGTTCCGCGATCTCGGCGAAGGGCAGAAGGCCTATTCGAAGATCGTGACGGAAATCCTGGCGGCCCAGTAGCGCCGCGACGCCTGTTGATAACCCGCCCATGCCGTTGGCGTACCCGCGGCATGGGCGGTTCCATTCGGATAGCCGGCTCGAATCGAAACGGGGGAATTGAGCGATGGCAAAGCGCAGCAGAAAAGTGAAGAAGGCGAAAAAAGCGGCGAAGCGGAAGGCAGCACCGAAGAACCGCAAGAAATCCGTGCGCCGCGTTGCCAAAAAATCGAGCCGCAGACCGGCGCCGAAGCGGAAGGCTGCGTCAAGGAAAAAGCCGATCAAGCGGCCGAAGCGGACCGCAGCGGCGAGGCCGAAGAAATCAGCGCGCCCAGCCAAGGCGAGAACGGCAAAGCCCAAGGCCGCCCCCAATGCGAGACCCGCCAAGCCCGCCGGCAAGACCATCGTGCTGTTTCCGGAGGCCGCCTACGGCCCGGCGCTGAATTGCGTCGGCATCGCCCAGCGCCTCCGGGAAATGGGCCACAATCCGGTGTTTGTCTGCGATCGCGGCTTTAAGGGCGTGTTCGAGGGCTACGGCTTCCAGGAGAACCTGGTGGATATGTCTGGCGGCATGTCGGACGAGGAGATCGCCAATTTCTGGGCCAACTTCATCGCCGGCCATCTGCCCCACTTCCGCCTGTCGCCGATCGGGCAGCTCTCGACCTATGTAATCCCGGTGTGGGAGGCGATCGTCGATTCCGCTATCATCGCCGAAGACGGGCTCAACGCCCATCTGCAGCGCATCAAACCTGACATCGTCTGCGTCGACAATGTCGTCTTGTTCCCGGCGATCAAGCGCACCGGGCGGCCCTGGATCCGCATCATCTCCTGCTCGGAGAATGAGATTCCCGACCCCGATATCCCGCCGCATCTTTCGGGCTGCAGCGAAGGCGATCACGCCGGCTACAAGGCGTTCGAGGATGAATTCCTGCGTCTGGTGAAGCCGACTCATGACCGCTTCAATGAGTTCCTGAAAAAGATCGGCCATGCGCCCTATCCTGAGGGTGAGTTCTTCGAAGCGTCGCCCTACATGAACCTGCTGCTCTATCCCCGGCAGCTGCAGTTCAAGCGGCGGAAGCCACTGGACCCCAGGCGGTTCCAGTATCTGGAAGGCTGCGTACGCAGCGAGGGCACTTACAAAGTGCCGGCCTTCGCCGCCAATGGCGGCAAGCCGCTGATCTATGTCAGCTTCGGCAGCCTGGGATCGGCCGATGTGGATCTCTACAAGCGCATGATCGCGCTGTTCGGCAGGCTGCCCTACCGCTTCCTGATGAATGTGGGCGACCATATCGGCCAATACAGCGACGTGCCGCCCAATGTGCATCTGGAGAAATGGTATCCGCAGCCGGCGGTGATCCCCCATGTGTCGCTGTTCATCCACCATGGCGGCAACAACAGCTTCAACGAGGCGCTCTATTTCGGCAAGCCGGCGATCATCATGCCCTATTGCTGGGACGGCCTCGACAACGCCACGCGCATCGACGACACCGGCTACGGCGCCAAGCTGCCGCGCTATGTCTGGACCGACGAGCAGTTCGCCGGCACCATCAAGCGGCTGATCGAGGACAAGGCCATGCAGGGCCGCCTCGCGTCAGTGGCGAAGAGCATGCAGGCGGCGAAAGGCACCGACAAAGCCGCCCGCATCATCGCCGAGATCGCCAGCCGCGCGGCATAGGAAGAAAGAGAGTTTGATCGTGACTCAGGCGCAACCGCGGCAGTATGGCCAGAGCTCCGCTCCGCATATCTATGATGCGAAGACGATTGCGAACCTCACGGATTGGGGCGTGCAGGCCGACGCTATCGCGGGGCAGTCCCATTCCAGTGGTCTGCTCCTGTACAAGAGCGGCGACCAGCAGATGGAAAGCGGCCTCTGGGTCTGCACGCCCGGATCCTGGCGGCTCAACATGCCCGGCGATGAGCTCTGTTACTTCCATTCAGGCCGCGCAACCTATACCGAGCATAATGGCGAAACCATCGAGGTGACGCCGGGCACCGTCGTGCATTTCCCGTCAGGCTGGAGCGGCCGCTGCGACGTGCATGAGACGATCCGCAACACCTACATGCTGGTCAGCGGACCGGCGACGATCGATCGCGGCACGACGCCTGTCATGCGCAAGCCCGACTCGATCGAAGCGTCCGCCGACTGGGGTCCCGTGCCGACGATGATCGAAGGCAAATCCCTGACTTCAGGCAAGCTGCTGCATAAAGGGCCTGGCGGCCGCAACGAGACCGGCATCTGGGTCTGCACCCCGGGCTACTGGAATTGCCACGTCACCAGCGACGAATATTGTCACTTCATCCGCGGCAGCTGCACCTACACCCATGAATCCGGCGAGGAGATCGAGATCAGGCCGGATACAGTCGCCTTCTTCCCGAAGGACTGGAAAGGCACCTGCCGCATCCACGACACCGTGCGCAAGGTCTACATGATCCGCTAGCTGCGGCTTCAGGCGGAGGAGTCAGCCGATGTCCGAATTCGATCCCTTCGCCGCCACGATCTTCGCCGATCACGGCTATCGCGCGCTGCCGGGACAAAAGCACAGCCTGGTGATGAACCCGGCTACTCTCGACCGGGTCGGCGTCATCTCGCAGTGCGACGCGGCAGTGCTCGAGCCGGCGATCGCCAGCGCAAATGCGGCGCAGCGCGGCTGGGCGGCACTCGACGCCAAGAGCCGCGCCGGCCTGCTGCACCAGCTCGCGGACAGCATCGCCAATGCCGGCCATCGTCCGGCGGCCGAGCTGATGGTGCGGGAGATGGGCAAGCCCTATGCCGAGGCTGTGGGCGAGCTGATGAATGTGGCGCCGATTTTCCGCTACTTCGCCGAGCTGGCGCGGGACGATGCCGGCCGGATCGCCGGCGCGAACTCGCCGGGGGCGCTGCAATACATGCGATATTTCCCTTATGGAGTTAGCGTCCACATCCTGCCGTTCAATTTTCCGATTATCCTCATGGCCTTCACAGTTGCCGCGTCGCTGGCGGCGGGAAATGCCGTCATCGTCAAGCCGGCGGAGGCGACGTCCCTCTGTACGCTGCGCTTCATGGAACATTTCCGCACCCTTCCCTCGGGGCTTGTCGCCTGCGTCACCGGCGGTGCCGCCACGGCCCAGGCGCTGGTCCGCTCGTCCAGCACCCATGCCGTTGCCTTCACCGGCAGCGTCGAGGCGGGCCGCCAGGTGGCTGCCGCCTGCGCCGAGCAGATGAAGCCCTGCGTGATCGAAGCGGGCGGCAACGATCCGATGATCGTAATGGACAGCGCGCCCGTCGCGGTGGCCGCGGCCGCGGCGGCAACAGCGGCGTTCCATCTCTCCGGCCAGATCTGCACGTCGGCCGAGCGCTTCTTCGTCCATGAGCGGGTGCATGACGCCTTCGTCGAGTCGCTGGCGGCAATGGCGCGGCGCCTGCGCATCGGCAACGGCATGGACCGGGTGGAGATCGGCCCGCTGGTCAGCGAGGCGGCGCGGAACAAAGTGATGGCCCTGGTGGATGGCGCGGTGAAGCAGGGGGCGAAGGCCGTCTGCGGCGGCCGCGTGCCACCATCCTTCAACACCGGCTGGTTCTACGAGCCGACAGTGCTCACCGGCGTCACGCCCGAGATGGCGATCATGCAATCGGAGGTGTTCGGCCCGGTAGCACCGGTCTGCCGCGTGCGCAGCCTGGATGAGGCGATTCGGCTCGCCAACAATTCCCGCTTCGGCCTGGGTGCCACGATCTATACCACCAATACCGCCGAGGCGATGGAAGCCACCGAGCGGCTGGAAGCCGGCATGGTCTGGGTGAACAATGTGCTTGGCGACAACGATGCGCTGCCCTTCGGCGGCTGGAAACTCTCCGGCCTGGGCCGCGCCCTCGGCCGCCCCGGCCTCAACGCCTTCCGCCAGACCAAGATGGTGATGTTCGATCCCAAGCCGGCGCTGCAGGATTGGTGGTACCCCTACAGCGACGCGTTCTTCGCGGAGAGGGAGAAAGTCTAGGGTTTTGCTGGCAGCCTCCCGCTGAAGCTCATAAGGGCCTCCAGCTCGCTGCAGCCGAAGGCGCGGGCGAGGTCCTTGATACTATTGCCGCCGGGACCGGCGACAATGACTTCATCGCCGAGTTCCGCCGTGCCGATCTCCGTCAGGTCCAAGGTGGTGTGTTCCAGCGACACGCCGAGAACCGGCACGGGCCGGTCGCGCAGAAGAAGGGTCAGCCTATGCCCCTCGATCGGATTGCGCATGCCGTCGCCAAGGCCCAGGGGCACCACGCCGGTGACGCGGGCGTTCCTCCCGCCATAGCCGCTGTTGATGGCCAAGTCCTCGCCGGCCGCATGATGGGCGACATGGATCAGGCGGGTTTTGATGGCGCTCATCGCCCGCCGCAGCCCGGTTGCCGGCACGACGTCGTCGCTCACGGTCGACAGGCCGTAGAGCAGATGCCCGACGCAAACCGTGTTGCAGATGTCGGGCAATTGCGCCAGCAGGCCGGAGCTGGCCCAGACCTGCGTCACCGCCGGCCGGATGCCCATGGACCCCAGGTGCTCCAGAAGCGCCGCGAAGCCTTGATAACGCGCCTGCGCCCAGTC
>DATKFM010000218.1:0-6548 GCA_035544395.1 Verrucomicrobiia bacterium | reverse complement strand
GCAGCGGCGATTCCGACGGCCTCCTCCATGACGAATATCTGCAGCAGGAACAGGACGACGCCTGCGACATCATCGCTTGGCTAGCGAAGCAGCCCTGGTGCAACGGCAATGTGGGGATGATCGGCATCTCCTGGGGTGGCTTCAACGGATTGCAGGCCGCCTATCGTCAGCCGCCGGCGCTGAAGGCCGTGGTCACCATGTGCTCCACCGTCGACCGCTATAACGATGACGTGCATTACATGGGCGGCTGCCTGCTGAGCGACAACATGGATTGGGGCGGCGCCTTCTTCTCCGTGGCCAATGTGCCGCCGGATCCGCAGATGGTGGGTCCGGGCTGGAAAGAACAATGGCTGAAGCGGTTGGAAATTGCCGAGGCGTTTCCCGCGAAGTGGCTGCAGCATCAGCGCCGCGACGCGTTCTGGCAGCATGGCTCGGTCTGCGAGGACTACGGCAAGCTGAAGGCCGCTATCCTCGCGGTCGGCGGCTGGGCCGACGGCTATACTGCGGCAGTGTTCCGGCTGGTGGAGAATCTCAACCGCCCGGACTGCAAGGGCATTGCCGGGCCTTGGGGCCATCTGGACCCCTATCGCGGCATTCCCGGCCCGCCCATCGGCTTCCTGCAGGAATGCAAGCGCTGGTGGGACCGCTGGCTGAAGGGGATCGACACCGGCGTGGAGAAGGACCCGGCGCTGCGCCTCTGGCTGCAGGACTATGTGCCGCCGAAGTCGCACTATGACGTGCGGCCGGGCCGCTGGATCGCGCTGGAGAAATGGCCGTCGGCGGGCATCGAGCGCCAGACCTGGTCGCTCAATGCGGATGGACTTTCGCTGAAGGCCGGCGCGCCCGCGGCGCTCAAGATCAATTCGCCGCAGACCACCGGTCTGGCCGGCGGGGAATGGTGTCCCTACGGCCTGGGCAAGGTGGCGCCGGAAATGCCGCTGGATCAGCGCATCGACGATGCAGGCTCCCTGGTGTTCGACTCCACGCCGCTGGAGAAGCATGCGCTGCTGGTGGGCGATCCGCTGGCGCGCCTTGAGCTTTCCGTCGACAAGCCGCTGGCCTTCGTGGCGGTGCGGCTGAGCGACGTTGCGCCCGACGGTCAGGTCACCAAGGTTACCTATGGTCTGCAGAACCTGGCGCAGCGGGCGAGCCAATCGGATCCGTCGAAGCTGGTGCCCGGGCAGCGCTATCAGATCCGCGTGCGGCTGAACGAGATCGCCCATCAGTTCGAGCCGGGGCACCGTATCCGCATTTCGGTATCGACCAGCTATTTCCCGCTGGCGTGGCCGTCGCCGGAGCCGGTGACGCTGACGCTGCAGGCCGGCGAAAGCTCCATCGAGCTGCCGTTCCTGCGCAAGGAGGCGCTGAAGGTGGTCGAGCCGTTCGAGCCGGCGGAGCAAGCGCGGCCGCACCCGTCGACGGTTCTGGAAACCGGCCATGACATTCGCGAGATCCATCACGATCTCGCCACCGGCCGCGTCACCGTGCGCATCTCCCGCGACGACGGATGGACCCGAATCGAGGACATCGGAACCGAGGTCGCCTATGGCAAGGCGAAGGAGATGAGTATCGTCGACGGCGATCCCCTGTCGAAGCGGGAGGTGGTGACCACCAGCCACAGCTTCCGCCGCGGCGACTGGAATGCACGGCTCGATACCAAGATCGTCCTGACCTGCGACAAGGAGAATTTCTACGTCCAATCCGACATCGACGCCTATGCCGACGGCGCGAGGATCTTCAGCCGTTGCAAGCAGCACAAGATTCCGCGGGATCATATTTGAGCGGCAAGCCATAAACTGACGCCTCGCCCCGCGAAGTGGGGAGAGGCAGGTGACGTCCGCGTTCCGTGGATGTCACCGGTGAGGGGCGGCGCCGAGGTCGACGGACGCATCTGCTCCGCCACCTTGGGGCGACCGCGAATGAGATGCGCCTCGTCAGGGATGCAATGCTTCCGAGGCTCCTGCTCCCGGGCCCTCGCCCGCGCAATATTCGCTGGACGCGAACATTGTGCCCCGTCTCCCGCTCCGCGGGCGAGGGGACAGAGGAATTTCAATCAGTTGCAATGCCGCCATCAAGCTTTGGAGATGTCGGGATTCATCCCGTCCATGCCGCTGGCAGCCAAGGTGAAATAGCGAAAATCTCTAGATTCCCGGGCCTGCTGGCGCCCCCGGAGCCTTCCCATGCAATTCGGCCTGACCTCGGAACAACAGATGCTCGTCGACAGCGTGCGCGCGTTTGTCGAGGCCGAGCTGGCGCCCCATGAAGATGAGGTGGAGCGCACGGACAAGGTGCGGCCGGAGCTGATCCAGCAGATCAAGGACAAGGCGCTACAGGCTGGTTTCTATGCGGCGAACATGCCGGAGGATCTGGGCGGCGGCGGGCTGGATCATGTGGCGCTGGCGCTGATGGAGCGGGAGCTGGGCCGTACCAGCTTTGCCCTGCAATATGCCGTCGCGCGGCCGTCGAACATCCTGCGCGCCTGCACCGGCGAGCAGATCGAGCGCTATCTCAAGCCGGCGATCCGCGGCGAGCGGGTGGAATGCCTGGCGCTGACGGAACCCAATGCCGGCTCCGACCTGCGCTCCATGCAGACACGCGCCGAGCGCCAGGGCGATGTCTATGTCGTCAACGGCACCAAGCATTTCATCTCCTATGCCGATGTCGCCGATTTCATCGTGCTGTTCGCTGCCAGCGGCGTCGAGGAGACGGCGAAGGGCAACAAGAAGCGCATCACCTCGTTCCTGGTGGATAAGGGCACGCCGGGCCTCGACGTGCGGCTGGGGCCGCGCTCTGTCTCCCATCGCGGCTTCCACCATTGCGAGCTGGTGTTCGCCAATTGCAAGGTGCCGGTCAGCCAGATTCTGGGCGAGGAGCATCGCGGCTTCGATGTCGCCAACACCTGGCTCGGCGCCACGCGCCTGACTGTCGCCGCGCAATGCGTCGGCCGCGCCCAGCGGGCCCTGGACAAAGCCACGCAGTGGGCGGCCACGCGCAAGCAGTTCGGCCAGACCATCGGCAAGTTCCAGGGCACAAGCTTCAAGCTGGCGGACATGGCGACGGAGATCGCCGCCGCCGACCTGCTGGTGCTGCAGGCCGCCTGGAAGAGCGACCAGGGCACGGTGCAGGACCAGGACTATGCCATGGCCAAGCTCTACGCCACGGAGATGCTGGCGCGGGTAACCGACCATACGGTGCAGATCTTCGGCGGCATGGGGCTGATGGAGGAAGTCGGCGTCGAGCGGCTGTGGCGCGACGCCCGGGTCGAGCGCATCTGGGACGGTACCTCGGAAATCCAGCGGCATATCATCTCGCGCGCGCTGCTGCGGCCCCACGAATAGGCGGCTGCGACATCCCGTAGCGGTGAATTCGGGGTTGCCGCAGCGCCTCAAATGCCCAGATTAAAGAGCATCAGCGGCCAGGGAGGGATTCTCATGTCGCGGAACAATGCTGCCGTCGATCTGAACCGGCATCACCAGCCGGTTGGCCTGTCCGACCGGATCGCCTTCCTTTTTGTCAGGTTCCTGCGCTTCTTCGCCGACACCTTCTTCGCCAAGCGCTATGGCCATCGTGCCGTGGTGCTGGAGACAGTGGCGGCGGTGCCCGGGATGGTAGGCGGCATGCTGAATCACCTGAAGAGCCTGCGCCGGATGCAAGACGACCGCGGCTGGATCAAGACGCTGCTGGACGAAGCCGAGAATGAGCGCATGC
The DNA here is from genome assembly GCA_035544395.1 of Verrucomicrobiia bacterium. Taxonomy (GTDB): domain Bacteria; phylum Pseudomonadota; class Alphaproteobacteria; order Dongiales; family Dongiaceae; genus DATKFM01. Next base: position 2,840 of record DATKFM010000218.1, on the reverse strand, counting down.
ATCTCATGACCTTCATCGCGGTCGCGAAGCCGAACTGGTTCGAGCGCGCGCTGGTGCTCATCGTGCAGGGCGTATTCTTCAACTGCTTCTTCGTGCTGTATCTCTTCGCGCCGCGCACCGCGCACCGGATCGTGGGATACTTTGAGGAAGAGGCTATCATCAGCTACTCCCAATATCTGGCGGAGATCGAGGCCGGGCGGCATGAAAATCTGCCGGCGCCGCAAATCGCCATCGAATATTGGGGGCTGGCGCCGGAGGCGCGGCTGCGGGATGTGGTGATCGTGGTGCGCGCCGATGAAGCAGGCCACCGCGACGTCAATCACGACTTCGCCGATCAGCTCTCAGGCGCAGCCGGTTCGTCGCCGGCAGTGGCGTAGGCGCTTAGAACTCGTCCCAACTTTCGCCTGACGTGCCCGTCGACATCTGGGCGCGGCGCAGCGGTCCGCCCGGAAGGCGAGGCTTGGCGGCCGGCGTCTCTGCGGAATCGGCCGGTTCCACGACGGCATCACCGCCCAGCTCTTGGGTGAGCTGCGGCTGCAGCCCCCGCGCCGTGGCGCGCGGGCGCGCATCTCGCTGCTTCGGCGCGTGGTAGGCGTTCTCGCGCCTTGACGCTAGCGGCCCTTGAACACCGCCGGGCGCTTTTCAGCGAAAGCGCGGACGCCCTCCTTGGCATCGTCAGAAAGCAAGGCGCGTTCATAAGTCGGCAGCTTGCCGCTGCGGATGATGTCGAAGCCATCGCGGATGCTCTTGCCTTCGATCGCCCGCAGGGACTCCTTGAGCGCCTGGATGGTCAGCGGCGCGCCGGCGGCGATCTTGTCCGCCCAATCCCGTGCCGTTTTCATCAGTTCGTCTTTCGGTACGACGGCATTAACCATGCCGTAGTGCTTGGCCTCCTGGGCGCTCATCCGCCGGCCCAGCAGCAGAATCTCAGCCGCTATATTATAAGGCAGGCGCCTGGGAATCCGCTGGATGCCGCCGGAGTCCGGCAGGATGCCGATTGGCAGCTCGGGCATGGCGAATTCCGCGTGATCGGCGGCGATCAGCAGATCGCAGGCGATCGCCAGTTCCAGCCCGCCCCCCAGGGCATGGCCATTGATCGCGGCAATGACCGGCTTGTTGAGGTCCCAGAGCTCGGTCAGGCCGGCGAATTTTCCGGGGCCGTAATCCAGCTCCCACCATTTGCCGACCTCGTCATTGCCGGCGGCCGCCTTGAGATCCCAGCCGGCGGAGAAGATCCGCTCGCCAGCTCCCGTCACGATGCCCACCCGCAGCTCTGGATCGTCGCGCAAGGTCACGAACGCGGCGCCGAGCTCGCGGCTGGCCTGGATATCGATGGCGTTCACCTTCGGGCGGTCGAGGGTGATCTCCAGGATGTGGCCGCGGCGCAACAGTTTTACAGATTCACTCATTGGGCCTCTCCCATGGGATGCCGATTGCAATTTTCCCGACAATCGGCCGAATCCGGCCCGGGCGATCCACAGGCGACGACCTGCTATGATTCGGCTGCGACCGCCGCGGCCGGCAGACCCCTGCGGCGCTCATCATCACCATGATTTTCCTATGAAAATATGGAAGGCCGCCGCTCGATGAGGCGTCCACAATGGCCGAAAAATGGCGCACCTGCGGACACCTTCGCACTCGCAGGAATGCGCTGACTATCGGTCGGAGCCCGCCGGGTGGCACCAACATTGCCCGTCATATGGGAGCTAACCCACTGACTTCACTGGAAACCGCAATCCGGTGCGGATGTCACAACCTCGCATTTAGCGAAATTGCTATGGAGTGTGACAGTAATCACTGCATCAGATTCAAATTTACCTTGTAGTTGAGTGAAATTTGCCCTTATAATTCAGTAGCTTGTTAACCAATTCGCAGTTTCCCGGGTTTTACAGCTGGTGACCCGGTAACCTGCAGGAACCACAAGAAAAACCGGCGTTTTTAAATGTGTGGGTGGATGCCATGAAATACGAAACTCGCGACTTCGGTCGCCTGGTGCGCGCTGCGGCCTTGAGCGCCGGTGTTGCCGCAATCGCACTACTTCCGATCAGTGTACAAGCGCAGACGACCGAGTCTGCGGCTTATGCCGTTGCCAAGAACTCCCAGAGCTCTGAGGCAACGCTGAAATTCATTGAGGCCTATCCCCAGAGCCCGTTGGGCCTGGAACTGGTACAGGCTCTTCCCGAAGATCTTCAGAAGGACGTCTGCGTTGACCTTCCGGAGGCTTTGCCGCTGGACGACGCCCTGATCCAGTTCTGCGCGACCCTGCTGAACATTCAGCCGGCGGCCGGCCCGGTCAGCACGACGACCGATGACGACAACGACGGTCATGACGACGATGACGACGACGGCCCCGGCGGTGACGATCCCGGTGATGGGGACGGCGACGGTGATGGGGACGGCGACGGTGATGGGGACGGCGACGGTGATGGAGACGGCGACGGGGATGGCGACGGCGATGCCGACAACGACCCCGACGATGACGATGATGATGACGACGATGATGACGGCGGCGACGGGGATGGTGACGGCGACGGGGATGGTGACGGCGACGGCGACGGCGACAACAAAGGCGACGACGACGATGACGACGACGACGATGACGACGATGATGACGATGACGACGACGATGATGACGATGACGATGGCGGCAATAAGGGCGGCGATGGTGACGGCGACGGCGACGGGGATGGTGACGGCGACGGCGACGGCGGCAATAAGGGCGATGACGACGACGATGATGACGATGACGACGACGATGATGACGATGACGATGACGATGACGACGACGACGACGACGATGACGATGACGACGACGACGACGATGATGATGACGATGGCAA
>DATKFM010000217.1:0-15140 GCA_035544395.1 Verrucomicrobiia bacterium | reverse complement strand
CATCCTTATCGATTTCAACAAGAAGCTTAACAAGAGACTGGATAAGACCACCAACATTGACGACGCAAGGCGCATCGTGACGGAGATGCGCGAAGTCGTGCATCGCATCGATCTGGTGCAAAGCCTGCTCTTCACGAAGGCGGCCAAACGGGTCACTGCGGCGGTTGAGCAGGTCAACAAGGCAAACGCCAAGGCAGTCCAGAGCATCGCAACGATCAAGAAGATCATCGATGTCGTAAGGACAGTGACCAGTTTTCTCACATTGGTTGACGATGCAATCGACCTGGCGAAGACCTTTGGGATTTAGCCGATCTGGCGGGAGATCGCGCGAGGAGGAGTCTGAGGATGCGTGACTCCGACAGCGTTCCAGCTATTCCGCCGCCATATCACGCAGGTCGCGCCGGTCCCGGGCCAGGGTGCGCGCGAGATATTTGTAGAACTGCGCCACCGTGCCCTCGAAATGTGACAGCGGTCCGCGCCCGGTCTTGCGCGATCGCATCGCCTTGGCCAATTCCGTGGTGGCCAGGGAGTCTTCCTGGTTGACGCGCTCGATCATCTCGCGTCGCGCGCGGCTCAGTTCCGGATCTTCGTCCACCAGGTCCCGCCACATCAGATAGCCGCCGAGGATCTTGGTCTTCTCCGGTCCGTCCGGCCGGAAGGAGAGCCAGTTGTTGGTGCCCGGACGCATCGCCATGGTGAAGGCAGGGAAGACATAGACCATGTAACCGGTGGTCAGCTCCTCCTCGGTCAGGCCGCGCAGGTCGCCCTTGGGATTCATCGGATGGGACTCGCCGCCGAGAAACTTCTCGCCCATGCGGCAACGCTCATGGGTGAAGCTGTCGTCGGTCTTGGGCGAGGCCGGGATGTAGGTGTTCCGCGCCGGCAGCTGTACGCCCACCGTCTCCGCATGGAGCGCAATATGGTGGTAGTACTCCATGGAGTTCTCGGCGGAGAGCTTCCAGTTGCCGTCCCACACCGATTCGTAGTGGAAGATCTCGGTCTGCTCGGCGATCCGGTAGTGGGCGACCGCCGCATCCATCGACGCCATGACCGGCGCCAGCGGTGCGGCATCGTCGTCAAGATTGACGAACAGAAACCCCATCCAGCCGTCCAGCCGGTATTGCGGCAGGCTGCAGGCTTTCTTGTCGAAGACGAGGCTTTGCTCCATATGGGGCGCGCCGATCAAATGGCCGTCGGTGCCGTAGGTCCAGGCATGGTAGGGGCAGGTGAAGCGCGCGGCGTTGCCCTTGCCCTGCACAACCGGCATGGCGCGGTGGCGGCAGACAGCGCTGAGCGCGCGAACCTCGCCATCGCGGCCGCGCACGATGATGACCGCCTCGCCCATGACGTCGATCGTGTAATAGTCGCCGGCGTTGGCCACATACTCCTCGCGGCCGACGCAGAGCCAGGATTTTTCAAAGATCTCCCGGATTTCGAGGTCGAAGAGCTCTCTATTGATGTAGGCCTCGCGCGGCAGCGACAGGCAGGCGGCGTCCGGCTTGCCCAGATACTCCCGGAGTTCGCCGAGCAGAGCATTCAAATTCATGGTCATCGCAGGCCCTCGTCCTATCGCTCGGGCGCGGATTGTATCACGAATGCGAAGTCTTCCAACGGCGCAGCGGTCCCACTGAATGCACTCTCATGGTTAGCCGATGCTGCCGCCCACCACGATCTCCTGACTGCCCGTCGTCATTGAAACAGGAAAAACACCGCCGCCCTGCCCTCGATCAGCGTGCGCGCGCCGGATTGCAGCGTGAAGTGATAGGCGCAAGCCTTGCCCCAGCCGGTTAGCAAGCGGGCATGAACGGCGAGCGGCGTTGCAATATCGTCAAGACGGTCGGCATGCAGCACCAGTTCGCGCAGGCTGCCGAGCACGCCGCGCTTGGGCTTGCGGTCACCGATCAGCCGGCCATGGACTGCCATCGCCTGCCCGGCGATCTCGATGCCGGCGATGGCCGGCAGCCTGCCGGCGCGGCGCAGTGGATTACTGGGGTCGCGGTGGGACTCAGTGCCGCCGGATATGAAATCGGCGCCCCAATCATCGATGCTGTCCAGCAGCACCATGGCACCGCCATGGGGGATGATGGCGGCGATGCCGGCGCGGTCCAGGCTGCGGGGGTTCAATTCAGGCATGCGACCTGCACCCTGAGGGTCGCATCGGGCGAGGCGGGCAGGCGGATCTCCTGGGATTGCACCCGTGCGATCATTTCCAGCAGCGGCAGACCGTGCCCTGCCGGATTACCGGACCACAGCGGCGCGAGCGCTTCGGCCGAGGGCGGCGTGCCGCTTTCGTTGCCCTGGGTGTCCCAGTCGAGATCCAGTCTGGCCTTGGAGTTCGCCGTCGGCGCCGGCGACAAGGCGAGGCCGATTCCCAGCGGCGCGGTGAGAGGATAGGCGGCGGCGAGCGGCTCCGGGAGCGGATGATCGAAACAGACCATGAGCACCGGCGTATCGTCGGCAAGGCATTGGCAAGCCGCTTTCAGCAGTGTTGCGGCAAAGCAGTGTCGCGCCGCGGAGATGCTGGTGGAGGCTTCCGGGCAGCCGGTGCCGAGCGCCCAATAGAAAGCGGGCGCGTTATGCACGGAATTGTGGAAGTCGGTGGGCGATACCGGCTTTTCCGGCTTGCTCAGGGCGGTCAGCAACCGATGGACCACCTGGCCATCGCCGGCGGTATAGGCGAACACCGACGGCGTGGCCGCTGCATCGAAGCCGGCAGCCCGGATTGTTTCCTGCGCCACCTGCAACGCCAGACGCACCGTGTTGCTGCAGCGCCTCTGGTCCCGCGGTGGAATGATCGAGGGCGGGGCGATGGTAAGTGGCGCTGGCGCATAGTCGGCATCGCAGTTCAGCACGGTGCGCGCCTGGCCCCAGCCCTCGAGGCCGGGGCCGAGGATGCCGATGCCGTCGATCCAGACCGGCTGCATCACCGCCCCAGCACCAGGGCGCAGTTGCTGCCGCCGAAACCGAAGGAATTGGTCAGCACGGCGTTGACATCAGCCGGTCGGGTCTTCCGCACCAGTTGCATCTGGAAATCCGGATCCGGCTCCGTGAGGTTAAGATTGGCGGGGACGATTTGCTGCTGCAGGCAGAGGACGGAGATTGCCACCTCGGTCATGCCGGCGGCGCCGAGGGTGTGGCCGGTCCAGCCCTTGGTGGAGCTGGCGAGCTGGGCCGGGCCGAAGACCTTGGTCACGGCCATGTCTTCGGCGCGGTCATTGGCCGGCGTGCCGGTGCCGTGCAGGTTGACGTAGTCGATTGCATCGGGTTCCAGCCCTGCGCCGGCGAGCGCGCGGCGCATCGCGGTGATGGCGCCCAGCCCTTCCGGATGGGGAGCGGACATGTGATGGGCGTCGCAACTCTCGCCGCAGCCCAGCAACTTCAAGGCGGCGGAGTCATCGGTTACGCGCTCGAGCAGCGCGAAACCGGCGGCCTCGCCGATCGACAGACCATCGCGGTCGGCGCTGTTCGGTCGGCAGGGTGCGCGCGCCAGGAGTTGCAGCGAATTGAATCCGCAGAGTGACATCCAGCAGAGGCTGTCGACGCCGCCGACGACGGCCGCATCACAGGCGCCGACCGATATCAGCTGTCGCGCGTCGGCGAAGACCTTGTTGCTGGAGGAGCAGGCCGTGGAGACCGTGTAGGCCGGTCCGCGCAGGCCGAGATAGTCGCGGACGAACGCGGTGACAGAAAAATGTGACTGCGAATACTCGAACTCAAATGTGGGCCGCAGGCGCTCGGCCTCGGATTTGCGCTGGGCATAGGCGTGCTCGGCTTCCTGGATACCCGATGAGGTCGTGCCGATGATGGTGGCGATGCGGCCGGCGCCGTAGCGGCCAATGGCACGTCTGACCTGACCTTCGAAGTCGTCCGTCTGCAGTGCCATCTGCGCCAGGCGGTTGTTACGGCAATCGTGGCGTGTGAGCTGAGGCGGCACTCGCGCCTGATCCAGACCCGGCACCATGCCGACATAGCTGTCGAGCACCAGGCCATCGAAGTTGCAGGGCGACAGGCCGGATCTCTGCTCACGGAGGGCCTCGGCGGTGGCGGCCATGCCGCAGCCGATGGCGGAGACCAGCGTGATGGCGGCGATGTTCAGCGGCGCGATCATCGGCCGGACCCCGGCGGCGGACAGATGACCATCGCGCTGAGCAGCGCCAGCGTGACACCGATCGTCACGGTCAGGCCGATGCCCTGAAGGATGGGAGCGCTGGAAAAAATCATGAAGAAAAAAGCCAGGATCGTGGTTGCGGCGCAGATCAGCAGCGATTTTACGACCTGCCGCTGATCCTGGGAGCTGGCGCTGTCATGACTCATGAAGAGAGCGTAGTCCAGCCCGATGCCTGCCACCAGCAGCAAGGCGGCGATGTGGAAGGGCGTGAGGGCGATATCTAGAAGAGACAGAATCGCGGCGGTCAGCAATAGCGCGATGCCGAGCGACAGGATGACGCGGAGCGCGCGGCGCAGTTTCAGCGTCGCCGTCAGCAATAGCACAACCGCCAGCAAGCCGCCGGCCAGCCAGCGCAGGGATTCCTGCCGGTACCCGGCGATGATCTGCACCGACTCCGCCTGGAGATCGAGGTAGTGGATGGCGGCATCGTCCATGGCGCCGATCTCGGCCTGGAGCTTGTCGGGATTCGTCACGCCGCTCAGCAGTGTCAGCGCCAGCCATTGACCGCCGCCGCGTTCAGACAGCAGAGATTGCAGCTTATCGCCGATCAGCGGAATGGGAGTGACATCGGCTGGCGAGAGCGGCATCGCATTCTTTGCCGCGGCGATATCCTGAACGAAGGGCGCGAAGGTCGCGGGCTCGAAGGGCAGCCCTTGCAGCGCGCGATCGAGCGTACTCTGCAACACGGCTCCCTCGGGCAACGCCTGCTGCCGGCGCTCCTGCTCGGCGAGGCTCGGCAGGTAGCGTGACGATGAATCGTAGGCAGCGATCATGCCGTCGCCGATCGCGCGGTCGAGCAGCAGTGAAAGTTTCTCCGTCTTCTCCAGCACCGCCTGCGCGCTCGCGCCGGTGACAGCCACCAGTCGCCGCACATCGGGCGCGCCGAGATCGCCGCGCAGGCGGATATCCAGATCCAGCAAGTCGCGGGGCAGCGGGTTCAGGCGGCTGAGATCGTCGGAGAACAACGTCGCCGCACCCGAGATCATCCAGGCGGCGCTGACAGCGGCCAGTGCGATCAGCGGCAGCCGGATCCAGCGCGCCGGTCCAGCAGCCAGTGGCGGCATGCCGCCAAGGCCGCGCGGCACATAGCCGTCGAGCACCCAGGGCACCAGGTACCAGGTGGTCAGCATGGCGGCCGCGATGCCGGTCACTGCAAAGAGCCCGAGCTGCGCCAGGCCAGGAAAGGATGACAGCGTCATCGGCAGGAAGGCGACGATGGCGGTGGTGCCGCTCATCAGCAGCGGGACGGCGATGGATCGCCGCACCGACCAGGAACTGCGGTCGCCGCGCAGGTGGGCAATCAGATGCACCGGGTAGTCCGAGGTGACGCCGATCAACGTCATGCCAAAGGTGAGAGCGATGCCATGCACCGAGCCGAAGAGAAGCTGAACTGCTGCGGCACCGGCGATGCTCGCCGCCGCGGCGGGAAAGCCGATGACGATCAGCAGCATCGGCGAGCGCAGCGTGACATAGAGGAGCAGCAGCACGGCGATCGAGGCTCCGGCGCCGATCCAATAGGCTTCGTTCTGGATCGAGCGGCTGATGGTGCGGGAGAAGACCGGCGGCCCGGTCATGGCCAAACGCGCGCCGCTGCCGGTGGCGAGCTTGTCGAAGGTGGCGGCGATCTCTGCTTGTGCGGCTCCCTGGGCGGGTTCGTCGTCGCCGGTAGCGGCAGTTTCCGCGACGATGACGGCGGTAGTATCGTCGCTGCTGAACCAGACGCCATGGAGGAAGTGAGGCCGGAAACCACCCTGCCAGGCATCAACCAGCGCCATGGTGCGGCCGGTGGGGTCACGCGGCAGAAGATCGGCGGTGGCGAGGCCGGAGAAGGTGCCGAGGTTCGCCAGGGCGTTCTCAAGGGATTGATGCAGTGCACTCGCCGTGAACTCCTGAGGGTCGGGCGCCGGCCCAAGCAGGTAGCGATGCTCTACTAGGAAGGCGACGGCTCTCTCATCCAGCTCATTTGCGCCGTTGGCGGCATGGAGAAACGCAGGTGAGGCGTTGAGTTCCGCCGTGAGGCTTTTGCTGAACCCGGCGAGTTGCGGCGCCGGACCATCCTCCAGGGCGATAAGGATGAGGCGTGACGCCGGTCCGTGGCGCACCTGCTCGACGGCGATTTGCGATGTTTCCGAAAGCGCCGCCGGCTGAAAGAAACTGAGATCGCGGCCTATATGGATATTGCTGAAGGTCGCCCAAGTGAGAAGACCGAGGATCGCCGCGGCCGCCGCAATCCTGATCGCCGCGCGACGATTCATTCCGCCTCGCGGATCGTCAGCACCGAGCGGTCTCCATTGGCCAGCTTCAAAAGGATTTCGCCGATGCTGCCACTGTTGCCGGCGATCTCGATGCCGTCGACCTTGGCGCGCACGCGCTCCTGCTTTGGAACCAATGTCATGCGCCAGGCACATGCGTTGTCGGTGAAGAAGACATCGAACTTCTCGCGCAACCTTGCTTCGTCGCCGGACAAAGTGCCGACGAGGGCGGCGAACAAGGCTGAGAGCAATGCCTCGGACTCGACGGAGATGTCGCGGCCTGCATTGGCGACAGTCAACACGCCGTCCTGATAGATGAATGACTCCGGTTTGGGGGTCGCGACGTTCATCTCCAGATGATCCGGCGCCTTGTAGCGCAGTTGGCCGGCGGCCGCGATCGGCGCCGTGACATACCGAATATGGCGCTCCTCGGTGTAGGCGGCATTGCTCTCGGCGATGTCGGCTCGGGCTTTGAGGACGTCGGATAGCTCACAGGCGGAGGCGGAGCCGTTCGACAGAATCAGCAATCCGGCCACGAGCAATCTGAATCGACATGACATCGCTTCAATGCGCCCAGAAATCATAGAAATTGAACCAGTTGTAGGGCGAGAGGCGGCAATAGTACTCAAGGCGGTCGGCGTAGGCTTGCAGCCATTTTCTCACATCCGCTTCCGGCAGGGCGCGCGCCGCGCCTGCTGGCGTTTCGGCACAGCGCTCGAAATGGATGCTGTAACCGCGGTCCCGCTGCCGGAGGCCGACGAAAAGGATGACCGGCACCTTCAATGTCATCGCCAGCATCAGCGGGCCGACGGGCAGCCACGCCGCCCGGCCGAAGAATGATATCTCGACCAGCTTGTCATCGCGGATGGCGCGGTCGCCGAGTAGCGCGACGAAACCGCCACGGCGCACGAATTGGCCGGCGGCGATCAGGCTGGTGGGCGTGCCCAGGGCAATGACGCTCTCGCTGAACGTCGGGTCGACGGACTCGAGGATGCGGTTGAACTTGCGGGACACGTCCACGTCCATCATCGCCTTCACGGCCACCTTGTGCTCCGCCGCCAGGCAGCGCAGCACGTCAAAGCTGCCTAGATGGGCGCCGAGCAGGATGCAACCCTGCTGCCGGTGCTTCTGCTCCTCGATGACGTCGAGGCCATGGATCTCCAGGTCGAAATCCCGGGAACCCCGGGCCAGCACGAAGAAGCGGTCGAGCAGCACGCTGGCGTGAACATGAAGATGGCGGAATACATCGAGCCAGCCCGGGCGCCGCTGCAGTACGATCGTCAGATATTCGGACGAAGCGCGCCGCGCTGACGGGGCAAAAGCCAGGAAATAGAGACTGATGGGATAGAGCAGGGCGCGGCCCAGCGGCCGGCCGATGCGCAGGCTGAGGAAGACGATGATCCGGATCAGCAGCAGGCTGCCGCGATCCGGCGGGCTCTCGGCCTTGTCAGTCATGGGCCGCGCCATCCTGCAGCAGAGCGGTGAGCGAGAACGCGACCTCGCCATCGATGACAGCCGAAACCGATGCGGAACCGGCCTTGACCTGCATGCTGAGAACGCAGGTTTTCCCCGGCAGCACCGGCTGGTTGAATTTGGCGGCGGAGATGGCGGTCACGCGACGTCCGGTGTGCGCCTGGATGAACTCGATCGCGTGATCCAGGAACACGGCGGCGGGCACGATGGGATCGCCGGGGAAATGCCCGGGCAGGCTCGGATGATCCGCACCGATGACGAACGTGCCCTGTACCGGCATCGGCCGCTCAGTCGGCGCGCGCCGCCAGCGAGCGCAGGCGGTCGATCGGCAGCTTGCCGGTGGCATTGCGCGGCAGTTCGGCGACCAGGATGATCTGCCGCGGCACGAAGGCGGGATCGATGCGCTGGCGGAGCTGCTTGCGGATTTCCGCCTCGGTCGTGCCCTTGGCGACCACGAGAGCAGTAAGGCGCTGGACCTCCGTGTCGTTGCCATTCTCCGGGGCGAAGACGATGCCGTCCTCGACGCCGCTGATCTCCAGCAAGGTGCGGCTCAATCCCGATAGCGAGGTCTTCTTGCCCGCGATATTCACGATATCGGCGGCGCGGCCCATGAGCTGGAAGCGATCGGCCGCCGACATCTCGATCACGTCGGCCAGCGGCACCGGATTTTCCAGGAAACCGGCATGCACGTAGTGGCGCTCGCCCTCTGGGCGCAATTGCATGTCGTCCCTGACCTGCCACTCCGAATCCGCTGACGGCCAGCGGGTCGCGACAAATCCGGATTCCGTGCAGCCATAGATTTCGAGGATGCGGGCGCCGAGCCGCTTTTCCGTGCGCTGCGCGAGATCGAGGGACAGCGGTGCCGTGGCGCACATGATGAGGTCGACGGGCGGGAACTTCGTCGAGGACAGCACGAGGGCGCGCAGATGCACCGGCGTGGTTACCAGGCAGCGGGGCGGCGGCGTCTTTGTCAATGCGGCGCGGACATCGGCGGGAAACAGCGGTCGGCCCGATTCAACCGCGGCGCCGCTGAACAATTGCGGCGCGATTGTGGTTTCATAGCCGTAGCTGTGCCCGGATGGCACCGTGGCGATCACCGACATGGCCTCGTCCGCGCGCCACCCCGCCCGACCGGCGAGAGCGTCGGCGCCGGCAATCAGCGCCTTCCAGGATTTCAGCGTCGCCTGGGGCGTGCCGGTGCTGCCGGAACTGAAGGCGTGGATAACGATGCGCTCGGGGTCGACATCGGGCAATTCGGCATATCCGGCTGATTTGCCGCCGGTACAGTTCAACGCGTGCGTGCGAATCCCGGCATTCGGGGCGGCGGCGTCATGGATCACATAAGGCGAGGGGTAGGCGGCGGCGAGAGAATCCAGGGAGCCGGCCAACGGGCTGCCGGGAAACAGGCTGGTCTGACCACGGATGATGGCGGCCGCGAACGCCACCAGGAAGTTATAGCGGTCCTCGCAGACATTGATGGCAAAAGGCGCATCGGGAAGCGCCGCGGCGCTGGCAAGTGCATCGGCGAGAAACTCCGCTTGCGTGATCGCCACGCCCTTGCGGATCGCTATTGCCCGGTCTGGCCGATAAAAGCGGATGAGTTCAACCATGCCGGATATTGTCGCCCTGAGGCTCGACGGTCTGCGGCAGCCAGGCGTGGGGATGGAACATCACCGACAGCGTGCGCAGGGGCGAAGTGCGCCCCTCGGCGCCGTAGCGGAAGGCGCGATAGACATGCTCTCCGAGGAACAGGCCCGCCGTGAGCGCCGGCAGGAGGACGAACGCAATCCAGGACCAGAGTTCGATGTCGCCGTAAATGGCGGCGGCGAGGGAGACAAATGTTCCGATTGCGAACAAGATCGTCCAAAGCATTGTCAGGCGTCGCGTATATTGTTCGAACGCCGCCGTGACATGACCGACTTCCAGCCGCCTGAACCGCGTGATCAGCGGCTCCTGCCCGGGCAGCAGCGTTTGGCCGAAAATGCAGAACATGACCAGATTGGCCAGAACCGATGGCGCCAGCAGCAGCGCAATCGCCGACGCATAGCCCAGCCAGATCGCAACCAGGGCAGACGACAGCAGCACGATCACCGCAATCCAGGCGATGCGGCGGCCGGCCCTCGCACCCAGGTTCCAATCAAGCGCCAGATTCGCACCGGCATAGCACAGGGCCACCATGACGGCGGCTGCATGGGCTTCCTTCACGATCGCGATATGGATTGCCAGAAAGCAGACAATCGCCAGAACGATGCGGCTTTCCGGTCGGCGGCGCCACATCGCTATTTCCGCCGGTGCGTGTCGATGAAATCCGTCAGCGCCTTCAGCGAGGCGAAGATCTTCGGCGTCTCCGGATTGTCGGCCTCGATCTCGATGCCATAGCGGCGCGATATTTCCATGGCGAGTTCCAGCGCATCAATTGAGTCCAGACCGAGGCCATCGCCAAACAGCGGCGCCTCCGGCGCGATGGTTTCCGGCGCGATCTCCAGGTTCAGAGCTGAAACGATCAGCTCCGCGATCTCGGTGGGGGAAGTCTTGATGATTTCGGTGGTCATAAGTTCCTGTTACTCGGCTGCGGTCTCGACGGTCCTGAGGACCTGGACATGCCGGCGCCAGTCGCGCGATTGCTGCCAGGCCTGCAGGGTGAAGAGGTAGTAGATGGTCTTGAAGGCGGTGATTCGGAACATTCGGGACGGCGTCATCGTCGTGTCGCCGGAGAGAATTGATATGGCGGCGGACTTCAAGCCAAGCGGATTCCGCTGGGTTGTGATCAGGCGTTTCATCGCCGGGCTCGTGAACCTATAGATGAACCAACTGTAGGTTCGCAACCAGCGGCGGACGCGGCGCTGGTGGTCGGCCAATCGACGCCGGCGGCTGGCTGGATTCCGCAGGCAGGCGGTGATAGTCGCTGCGCCAGAACGCGCGCTCGACATCGCCAGAAAAACACCCGTCGAAAACACAGGGTCGATGAAGGCGTAGGCATCGCCGACAAGCAAGTAGTTCTTGTCGTACATCCGCTTTGAGTCATAGGAGAAATTGCCGGCCGTCATGACATCGGACGCCAGAGTCGCGCCGCGGATCCGGTCCGTCAGTTCCGGACACAGCGCCAAAGTATCCATCAGGAACTGCTTGATCTCCACCTTGCGCGATTTCAGGTAAGCGGGACGGCAGACGGCGCCGATGCTCATGATGCTCCCGCGCAAGGGGATGAACCAGTACCAGCCATACTTGAAGAAATACATGCTGATATTGCCGGCCTCGTCACCGGGGCGGAATTTCACATTCTCGAAATGGGCGAAAATCGCCGCGCTTTCATGGTTGGGATTCTTGACCTTGAGGTCGAACCGATTGCCGAGGAAGGTGTCGCGTCCAGAAGCATCCACGAGAAAGCGGGCTTCCCAGGCCTTGGTTTCACCTGCGTCATTCCGGCTTTCGACGATTGCTTTCTCTTCGCCCTCAAATCGGATGGCCGTGGCCTTCGTGCGTTCATGGACGACGACGCCCGATTCCGCTGCATGGCGCAGCAGCACCTCGTCGAACTCCGCGCGCTTGACCTGATAGGCTGTCGGTGGCGACGGCTCCAGCGCATCGGCAAAATCCGCGAGTACATGGCGAGACTCGCCCGGCAGGGTGAAATCGGCGCCGTGCTTGAGGACGCCGATGTTGCGGACCTTCTCGGCAACGCCGAGTTCGTCGAAGATCGGCAGATTGCGCGGCAGCAGCGACTCGCCGATATGGAACCGCGGATGCTGGTCCTTCTCAAGCAGAACCACGTTCCAGCCTTCGCGGCGGAGGTAGGTCGAAATCGTCGATCCCGCCGGACCGCCGCCAATCACGAGGACGTCGCAGGTTTCAGTCGGCTGCATTGCCTGTTTCGTTCGTCGGGTGTTCTAGGAGATCGGTCGCCCGGCCATGGTCCGGCCGATCAGCTTGAATTGCGCATTCTAACCTAATAATACCGGAAATGAGCCAGTTATTCCACGGCAACAGAAAGCCCGGATTGTAATATGATAAGATTGGCTATTGCGCGACTCGTGGACCGGAAGTGCGTGGCCTATGATTCGGTCTGAAATCCTCGAGTTGCTGCGCCTGCGGGGACCCGAGCAACAGGGGCTTTTCGATCAGGCCCGCCGGGTCCGGCGCGACCGTTTCGGCGACACGGCCATCATGCGCGGCGTTATTGAAGTCGCCAGCGCCTGTGTGCAGAATTGCACCTATTGCCCGATGCGGCGCGACAACAAGATGCCGCGCTACATCTACCGGAGCGAGCGTATCGTTGAGCTCGCGGCGCTTGTCCGGCGCGCCGGCATCAGAACCGTTTCGCTGCAGGCCGGGGATATCCCACGGACGACTGAGACTGTCGGCGAGGCGATTCCTGAGATCCGTCGCGCCTTCGACGGCGACGTGGATATCCTGCTGGTGCTTGGCGATAAGAGCCGGGAAGAGTACGCCTATCTGCGGGAGCAGGGGGCAACCAGCTATATCCTGAAGCATGAGACCGCCGACCCGGCGCTGCACCTGCGGCACCGCTTCTATCCCCTCGAGGAACGCCTCACCCATCTGGAGGACTTATTGTCCTTGGGCTTTCGCGTGGGGACAGGGACGATCGTCGGCCTGCCGGGGCAGACTCTGGAGATGCTGGCGGACGATATTCTCCTGGCCCGGTCGCTGGGCGTGCAAATGTGCAGCGCCTCGCCTTTCGTTCCGGCGGCAGGGACGCCGCTGGCCGATGCCGACGCGGGCGACGTGAACCTGACGCTGAATGCCCTGGCGGTCATGCGGCTGGCGATGCCCACCGCGCTGATCCCCAGCGTAAGTGCGCTGCAGAAGCAGGCGCCGGGCGCCCAGGGCCTCGGTTTTGCCGCCGGCGCCAATGTGATCACCGTGAACTTCACGCCATTGCCGGACCAGGCCGGCTATCCCATCTATGGAGCCGACCGGTTTGTCGTCGGCCAGACCTATGCGGCGCGGATACTGGAGGAGGCGGGACTGAAGTCCGCTAGTGCGTAAGGGTCAGGACCTGCGGTCCCGCTCCCGCAGCGACCGGAACAGCGCCGCCGGATCCATCCCGCGGGGGATCAGCTTTCCGGCCACCATCTTGGTGATCCGGCCGATGTCGCGAACCGGGTGGAAGCGTGTCTGCTGCCAGTGGTTTTCCGGATAGTGGATGGTGATTCGGACATAAGTGACGCCATGGCCGGCGCGCACGGCATTGATCAGGAACTCGCTCTCGAAGACGAAGCCGTGCTTGGGTCCGTGGCGGGCGTCGATTGTTTCCAGAAGATGGCGCGGATAAAGCCGGAAACCGGATTGTGTATCCTCGAGATACACGCCGCTGGCCCAGGAGATCCAGAAATTGGCGAAACGGTTGGCGCAGTAGCGCACGATGGGAATTTCCGGCTTGTTCCAGAGCCGGGAGCCGACGATCACGTGGCTGGGATTTGCGCTGAAGGCCTCGAGGAACAGCGGAATTTCTTCCGGACGGTGCTGGCTGTCGCCATCCAGGGTGATGACCGCGTCGGCGCCGTGGCGCAGCGCATGGTCGAATCCATTCACCAGCGCGCTCGCCTTGCCGAGATTCCGTTCATGGCGGATCAGCGTGACCGGCAGATCCTTCAGCAGATCGGCGGTGCCGTCGGTGGAGCCATCATCCACGACAATGACGTCGGCGACATGGCGCAGCGTACGCTGAACCACGTCGCGGATCGCCATGGTCTCATTGTACGCAGGTATCAACGCATACAATTTCATGGCAGAACGGTCCCCGGGTGAAAGTTGCGGATATACTGCACGGCTTGGAGTGGGGATCAAGTGCGGTGCGTGGCTGCCCGCGGCCGTTAAATGCCGCAAACTTTACGCTAGTTCGCCTCTTCGACGATCATCTCCCGCGGCAGTAGCTGCCAAGCGGCGATCAGGCACATCAGGGTCGTCAGCGCCAGCACCAAGGTGACCAGGGCGTTGACGTCGGGCGGAAAGCCCAGGCGCGTCATTGCCCAGAGCAGCACCGGCAGGGTGCTGTCCGGCCCGGTAACGAGAATCGTTATCATCGTTTCATCGAAGGAGAGGGCAAAGCAGAGAACGGCGGCGCCGATCAGTGCGCCCCGCAGGGAGGGCAGCAGGATAAAGCGGAAGGTCTGCCAGTTGGTGGCACCGAGATCGTAGGAGGCCTCGATGATGCCCGGCTCGAGGGACTGCAGCCGCACCACGATGGTCCGATAGGCCAGCGTCAGGATGAAGACGGTATGGCCGATGGTGATGGTGATCAGGGAGCGGTCGAAATCGATTTCGCGGAAGAACACCAGGAGGGAGAGGCCGGTCACCATGGGCGGCATCAGGAACGGCAGGAAGACGACGAACTGCATGATCTCCCGGCCGGCCGAGCGGCCGCTGCAGTAGTGCAGCGCCATGATCATGCCAATGATCAATGACAATACGACGGCGGCCGCGCCCACGGCGAGAGTGTTGGTCACGGCATTCAGGATGGTCTCGTTGCGAGACAGCGCGACATAGGATTCCAGCGATGGTTGGTTCCAGAGGATGGAACCGTGATCCAGCGTGAACAGCGAGGAGACGATCGGCACCAGGAGCGGGCCGTAGAGCAAGAGAAACACCAGCGCGGTGATAGCTCCCAGGCCGGCCAAGGCGCCGCGGGTCAAGGTCATGCGCGGCCCCGCTTGCGGTCGAAGCTTGCACCCAGCGCGATAACAGGGATCACCACCAGGGCGAGGATGGCGGAGAGCGCCGCGCCGAAGGGCCAATTGAAGGCGGTCCCGAACTGGCTATAGATGATCCGCCCGAAGGTGAAGCCGCTCTGTCCGCCCACCATCTGCGGCGTCAGGAAGTCGCCGATCGCCAGCACGAAGACGAAGGTCAGCGCCGAGATCACCCCCGGCAGGCTCATCGGTAGGATGATGCGCGCGAAGGTCTGCAGCCGCGACGCGCCGAGGTCGACCGAGGCTTCCAGCAGGTTCCGCGGGATTCGCTCCAGCGACAGGAAGATCGGCAACACGGCGAAGGGGATCAGCAGGACGGTCAGCGCCAGCAGCACGGCATTCAGATTGAAGACGAAGAACTTCAGCGGCTCGTCGATGAGGCCGAGCCAGAGCAGCGTCTTGTTGAGCAGGCCGTTGCCACCGAGGATGTTGCGGATGGCGTAGATCTTGATGACATAGCTCATCAGCAGCGGCACCAGCACCAGGATCAGCAGGGCATAGCGAAGGCGTCCGCGCAGGCTGGCCAGCAGGAAAGCG
>DATKFM010000216.1:0-6630 GCA_035544395.1 Verrucomicrobiia bacterium | reverse complement strand
CTCATCGGCGGGCATCCTCCGCCAGGCGTTCGGCGATCGCCGGCATCGACTCCGCCGGCACATTGGCGAAGGCGAAGCGGAGGAATTCCTCCTGTCCGCCGCCGAACATGCTGCCGGGCAGGCAGAGGATGTTCTGTTTGTCGGCCAGGCGCCGCGCCACCTGGGCCGCCGAGAGATTGCGGTGGGGATGGCGGAGATAGGCGAAGTAGGCGCCGCTGCTGATCAGCTCATAACCGAGATCGTTGCGCTTCAAGGCCCGGCGCAGAACCGCCAGCCGGTCGCGCATCAGCTTGGTGTTGCCACGCCGCCATTCGCCCAGCGACCGCAACCCTTCCAGCGCTGCCGCCTGGCCGATGCGGGGTGCGCAGATGGCCACCGTGTCCATCGCCTTGGCGATCTCAGCATTGAGAAGCGGCCCTGCGACGATGGCCCCGACCCGGTAGCCGGTGAGGCAGAACACTTTCGAGAAGCTGTAGAGATGCACCAGCGTGTCGCGCCAGTCCGCATCGCCGAACAAATCGTGGGGCGCGCCATCGGCCGGCAGGAAATCCCGGTACGTCTCATCCACAATCAGCGCCAGCCCGCGGGATTTCGCCAGATCATAGAAAGCGCGGATCGCCTCGGGGGGATAGATTGCGCCTGTGGGATTGTTCGGCGTCACCAGCAGGATCGCGCGCGTCGCCGGGCTGATCAGCCGCGCCGCCTCCTGCGGATCAGGCACGCCGCCGCGGTCGGCGCGGAATGGCAGATGCACCGCGCGGATGCCCTGCATGTCCAGCCACATCTGGTGATTGAAGTAGTAAGGCAGGGGCACGACGACCTCCTCCCCCGCCTTGGCCAGCGCCAGCGTCGCCAGGCAATAGGCCTGGTTGCAGCCGGCGGTGATCAGCACATCGTCAGCGGCGATGCCGGCGCCGTAGACTGCGCCAATATCCGCGGCCAGCGCCGCGCGCAGATCGGGCAGCCCCTCGATATCCGTGTAGCGCGCCATCGCCGGTTCGCCGATCACTTGCGCCAGCCGGTCGGTGAGCGACTTCGGCGGCGGATAGCCGGGCACCGCCTGGGCGACATCGATCAGCAGCTTGTCGGCTGGGAAATCGCGGCCCTTGATCCAGCCATGGGCCTCGGCGATCGGCGGTTCCGCCACGCGGGAGAGCAAAGGATTCACGGAGAACGGCATGAGAGTTGGTGAGTTCCGGCGTACGAATGTGGAAGCGCTGATCGCGCTCCTCCTTGTTGATACCGTGACAGAACCACGGCGGCAACGACTGCCCTCGGCAGCGCCATGGCCGAGTAAGCGGCAGAATATCCCTCTGATCGGATTTGCTAGGCGCTCGCCTTCAGCAGCAGGCAGTCATCGGCCAGCGGCGTCACCGGCGTCAGGTCGTGGTGATGCTGATAGTCAGGCCGCTGCGGCCGCGTCAGCGCATTCGCCACGGGATTGAGGATCAGCGAAAAGATGCGCCGCGGCCAGGGCGACATGTTGGCCGGCGAGCCATGCACCAGGCTGTCGCCAAAAATCAGCGCCGTTCCCGGCGGCCCCTTGGCGGAAACGATGCCGCCCTCGCGGATCAGGCCTGCCACGGTCTGATTGTCCACCACCCACAGCGGATAGCTGGTCGTCACGGTGTCCAGCGCCGTCGGCACCGGCCCATGGCGGTGCGATCCCCTGACGAACCAGAGCGGCCCGTTGAACTCGCTGACCTCGTCGAGAAAGATATGCAGGTTGAGCGCCAGCGGCTTCGGCGCGCCGTCCTCGCGGTGATGGGTGGCAAAGTCGTAATGCCACTGCCAGACATCGCCGCCGAAGGCCTCCTTGCCGTTCACCTTCACCTGCTGCACGTAAAGCTTGTCGTCGCCCAGGATCTGCATGGCCGGTTCCACCAGGCGCGGATGACGCACGACATTTGCATAGACGGCGCTGCGCAGATGCAGGCCCATGGCCGTGCGCACCAGGCCGTTCTTCTCGCGGAAATTGGCCGGGGTATCCTCGGCATGAAGCCGCGGCAGGTCGTCTTTCAGTACCTGGACTTCAGCCGCGGAAAACAGTCCCGGCAGGATCAGAAAGCCGTCGCGGCGGTATTGCTCGAGTTGGGTGGCTGTCAGCAGCATGGGCGGATCTCCTGGCTCTCCTGCCATGATAATCCGCTTTGAATGCCGGCGCCACGGGCCTAGGGCGCCTGGAACTCCACGATGCCCATGATCATGTTCACCGTTTGCCCATCGTCGGACAGCGGCAAATAGAGGTCGCGATAGCCCCGCACCCATTCATCCGGGCCGACATAGGGAATGTCGCTGATGATGGGCATGCGCTCCCGGCAGATGCGCAGCGCGGTCTCCCAGACCTGGCTGCCGGGCTGCTGATGGGCCAGCTCGGTGAAATGCTTGCCCGTATAATCAAAGGCGATGCGCTCGACGATCGCGGTGCCGATCAGGCGGTAGCGGAAATCCAGCGGATCCTGGGTGACGTCCACCAGCACCACATTGGCCAGCAGGTCGGGAATTTCGGTGGGCTCGATATCCTTGCGCGACGGCATTGGCCGCGCCCCGCGCTTCTCCTGCCAATAGGCAAGCGCCCGCTGCTGCAGGTTCGACTCGAGCTTCAGGTCCCCCGTGGACATGCGCTATGGTACTCTTCGGCCCCCAATGGCAGCGTCGAGCGCTGCTGACCTGGGCGCTATATTCAAGGCAGTGTTATTAACAGAGCGTAAGGATCGGTCATGACTCTCTCTTCTCTCGACCATGTGAACATCCGCACGGCGAATCTGCCGCCGATGTCGGCGTTCTATGAGAGGGTGCTCGGTTTGAAAACAGGTCCGCGGCCGCCCTTCTCCTTCGGCGGCGCCTGGCACTACTGCGGCGGGATCGCCGCCGTGCACCTGGTCGAAGTGCGCAAGGCGCCTGCCGGCAAGGACCCCCGCCTGGAGCATTTTGCCTTCCGCGCCAAAGGCATGAAAACCTTCCTGGAAAAGCTTCGGCAAGAAAAAATACCCTTCGATATTCGCGTCGTCCCGGAATCTGGTATACAGCAGGTCAACGTTTCCGATCCCGATGGCAATCATATCGAGATCCAATTCCTGCCCGACGACCGGGCCGACTGAACGGAGCCATCGCCGCGGCAAAGCCTGGACGGAGCCTCAGTCTACAGATCGACCAGCAGTCTGCCGGTGGCAATTTCTGCCTTGCGCCTGCTGACATAGGCCGTGAGCGCCTCGCGCCGGGCCGGATCCATCGGCGGCTCTTCATATTGCTTCAACAGTTCCTTCCAGATGCCATTGGCGCGGCGGGTCGCATCGACGGCGCCCGATTCCTGCCAGGTCTCGAAATTGCGCCAGTCCGACAGCATCGGCGCATAGAACGCCGTCTCGAAGCGTTCGAGGGTATGGGCGGTGCCGAAGAAATGGCCGCCGGGGCCGACCTCGGCGATGGCCTCCAGGCCCAGATCCTCCTCGCGGACCTGCAGTGGTGTCATGGTCTCGCGCATGAGCTGCAGCATCTCGGCATCGACGATCAGCTTCTCGAACGACGCGGTGAGGCCGCCCTCGAGCCAGCCGGCCGCATGCTCCAGCAGATTCACGCCCCCCATGACGCAGCCCCACAGCGACATGGCTGACTCATAGGTCGACTGGGCATCGACGATGTTCGACGCGTTCACGTTGCTGGAGCGGTAGGGGATGCGGTAGCGGCGGGTGAGCTGCCCGGTGGCCAGCGCCGCCTTGGCATATTCAGGCGTACCGAAGGCGGGCGCGCCGGTGCGCATATCCACATTCGAGGTGAAGCCGCCATAGGCCACCGGTGTTCCCGGCCGCACCAGCTGCGCCAGGGAGATCATGAACAGCGCCTCGGCATTCTGCTGCGTCAGGGCGCCGGCCAGGGTGATCGGGCTCATGGCCCCGGCCAGCGTGAAAGGTGTCATCACCACAGGCTGGCCATAGCGCGCCATCTCCGTCAGCCCCGCTCCCATGGGCCCATCCAGGCGCATCGGCGAGTTGGAATTGATGATGGTGATCAGCGCCGGCTCGGCCGCCAATTGCTCCGGCGTTGTCTCATAGGCGAGGCAAGTCATGGCGATGGCGTCGCGCACGCAATGGGCGCCCATGCCCCAGCAATTCCAAGTCTTGTCGGAAAGCGTCAGCGTCGCCTCATACATGTCCAGATGGCGCGTCTCCGGCGGCAGGTCGGTGGGCTCGATGCCGGTGCCGCCATCCTGGTGGAGCACGTTCAGCGACTGCACCAGGCGGATGAAGTCGCACATGTCAGCGTAATTGCCGGCGCGCCGGCCGCGATCCAGGTCGCTGCCGAAGGCGGGACCGCCGGTGGCGATGAAGATGAGGTTCTCTTCGCCGACCGTCACGTCCCGCTCCCGATTGCGCGCCCGCTGGGTGAAGCGCGGCGGCGCCTTGGCGATCAGTGACTCCACCAGCGCGCCGTCGAGCTGCACGCGCTTGGTCCCGAAATCCACCTTGGCGCCGGCTTGCTTGAAGATGTCGAGGCTTTCGGGATGAAGCACTTCGAAGCCCACATTCTCCAGCAGGCGAAGCGACGCCCGATGGATCGCCTCGATCTGATCGGCGCTCAGGATCTCCACCGGCCGGAACGGATTTTGCAGCCGCGCGAATGGGAGCTGGCGCACGCCGCCGCTCGTGCGCCGTTCGCGGCGCCGGACTGTTTCTCTCGCCATCGCCGAATCCTTTTCAGTCCAGGGTCACGAGTTCGCGGCGGCAGATATCGGGCTCCACCGCTTCATCCAGTTCCCGGGCGAATTTGTGCCCGTCATAGACCGCATGCACCACGGCACCCGGCACATGGCAATCGCCGATGCGCGTCACCCGCTCGATGCCGGCAGTGCGCAAAGCATCTGTGTCGCTGGTAAGTTCGTCATAGAGCTGGTTCTCCGGCGCGCGCGACGTGACGAGGATCAGGCTGGCCCAGGGCTGTTCGCTTTCCTTGCCACCGACGTGATGAAAGCGCGCCCTGCCCGGCATGATTTCCATCAGCCGCATGCCGGTCAACATGTTGATGTTCACCTCTGTCAGACGCTGCTGCACCCGCTCCTGCTCATCCACCATGCGGCACCAGGCCGATATCTCCAGGCCCGGCGTCGCCAGCGTGACTTTGATGCCGTCTTTCGCCAGCTTCTCCGCCAGCACGCCGGCCAGATAATACTGATCGTCGTCATAGATCAGGCAGGGCGAGGCGGGAACCTTCCCGGCGCGAATGTCATCGGGCGTCAGCACGCCAGGAAATTCAGCACCCTGGATGCCCATCAATGTACTATGGCCGACGCCATCCCGGCGCCAACGGGCGCCGGTGGCGATGACGACTTCGGAAATCCCGAACTCGCGCACATCTGATGCTGTGAGCTGGCTTTCGCGATAGATCTCCACATTCGGCAGCGCGGCGATGCGGCCCATACGCCAATCGCGCACCCGGCCGTAGGAGGCAAGCCCCGGCAGCCGCGATTCCCAATTGATCCGGCCGCCAAGTTCGCGTCCCGCCTCGGCAAGCTGCACGCGGTAGCCGCGCCGGCCGAGGGTGAGGGCGCATTCCAGCCCGGCCGGTCCGGCGCCGACGATCAGCACGGACTTCTCTTTCTTCGCCGGCTGCACCCGCTCCGGATGCCAGCCGCGGCGCCATTCCTCGCCCATGGTGGGGTTCTGGGTGCAGCGGATCGGCGCGCCCTCGTTGTTGTTGGAGCGGCAAATATTGCAGCCGATGCATTCCCGGATCTCGTCCTCGCGGCCCTCGTCGATCTTCCGCGGCAGGAACGGATCGGCGATGGACGGCCGCGCCGCGCCGATGAAATCCAGGATGCCGCGCTTCACCTGCGACACCATCGCGTCGGGAGAGGTGAATCGGCCGACGCCGACCACCGGCTTGCTGGTCATCTTCTTCACGAAGGCGGTGTAGCGCTCCTCATAGCCTTCCTCGGAGAAGCGCGCTGTCTGGGAATCGTTCTCCACATAGCTGATGTTCACATCCCAGAGATCGGGCAGCTCGGCCAGCAGCTCGATGACCTCGCGGCCCTCATTCTCAACGGTGATGCCCTGGGGCCCGATCAGCTCGTCGACCGCAAAGCGCACGGCGACCGCGGCCTTGTGGCCCACCGCTTCCTTGGTGTCCTCGATCAGTTCCCGCAGCAAGCGGCTGCGATTCTCGATGCTGCCGCCATATTCGTCGGTGCGGTGGTTGAGCCGGCGGGCGATGAACTGCATCGGTAGATAGCCGTGGCCCGCATAGACATAGACGATGTCGAAGCCGGCGCGCACCGCGCGCGCGGCCGCAGCCCGGTGCCAGCCGCGGAAATCCTTGATGTCCTGCTTGTCCATGGCGCGGGTCTGCCGCGGGTGTACGTAATGAAGCGGCAACCCGGAGGGCGAGAGGATTGGCAGGCGGCTCCAGCGGTTCACCGTGTGGTTGCCGCCATGCCAGAGCTCGACTCCCGCCAGCGCGCCATGCCTGTGAACGCCTTCGGTCATGACGGCGTTCGCCTTCACATCCGACTCGTCCCACAAGGAGGCGAACACATAGGGCGTATCGTCCGACGAGGGGTGTATCGAGCAATATTCCGTGCAGACCACGCCCCAGCCGCCTTCGGCCTTCGCTTCGCGCATGGCCGCCACCGAACGC
>DATKFM010000215.1:0-8671 GCA_035544395.1 Verrucomicrobiia bacterium | reverse complement strand
GAGTTTTGCGCGCTGACCAGTCATAGTGACCTCCGAAGCCCCGGTGCCCCCCGCCCCGGGGCTTCTCGTCTGTTGCCCTGGAATGGAACATCGCACCTCCCGGCGGGGTTGGTGTGGGACATCGGCTCTCGATCTTAGGGGATACCATGAACCTCGTTTGCCGAAATTGCGCCACGGTGGAATTCGTAAATCTCGCAGCGGTGGCTGGTAAGTTCCGCCCCTACTGCATGCGCTGCCAGTGCCTGTTCCCGCTGGAGGACGTAATCCTGCCGGCACAGTCCGTGCAGAATGCCTCTGAGGAATATGCGCAGCTGTTCGCCGAAACCTTGGCCACGCTGATTGCCAATCGGTCCGGCCGCGCCAGCCGGTGCTGAACTGCAAGGGTGATCACACTCTGGCGTCAGCTGGGCGCCTCTGCGCACGACTTGATTTCCCGGCAAAATTAACGTATAATGCGTAGTTCCCGCAACCTGTAGGCCAGCTGCGAGAAGGGTTTTCGCTTGGCATGGATCCAGCGCACGGATTCGTAGTCTCGCTGGATGGCGGGCCGATGGCGTGCCAGCTTTACACTTAATGAACCGCACGGACGCAAAGGCGCGGAGAAACGGAGGGCATGGCTATCACCAGCCTCAAGCCTTCTTTGCGTCTTCGCGCCTTTGCGTTTTGTCTTGCCCTGCCACTCCCTGCTGGATCGGGCCGAGGTTTGACTTGCGGAAAATTCCCGCTGGACATGGGGTTCATCGCTCGGATTCGCCCGCGCCGCTGGATGAAGTCCAGCGGCGGGCCTGTTTCGGGGAGAGCAATCCTTTCAACCAGACTTACCCGTCTCTCCCCGCGGAATGGCCGCAGGCGTAAGGCATAAATGCGTATGACCGCACGCAAGCACATCATCTCCATCGGCGAATGCATGATGGAGCTGCGGCACCGGGATGACGAGAATCTCACCCTGGGCTTCGGCGGTGATACCCTGAACACCGCCCTCTACATCAGCCGTCTCGGCGCGGCCTCCGGTCTCCAGGTATCCTACCTGACGGCCCTGGGCGACGACGCCTACAGCGACCGAATGATCGCGGCCTGGAAGGCAGAGGGCATCGATACCAGCCTGGTGGTGCGGCTGCCCGGGCGGTTGCCGGGGCTCTACATCATCCGGACCAATGCGGCAGGCGAGCGCAGCTTTTCTTACTTCCGTGCGGCGGCGGCGGCGCGGGACATGCTGAAAGACGGCCGCGCCGAGACCTTGCAGGATAGCGTGGCCGCTGCCGCCTGCATCTATTTCTCCGCAATCACCCTTTCGATCCTCGACGATGCCCAGCGCCGCAGCCTGATGGCTATGCTCGACGATGCCCGCGGCCACGGCGCCCAGGTGGCCTTCGACAGCAACTACCGCCCGGCGGGCTGGCACTCGGTCAATGACGCCCGGCAGTGGATGGTCCAGGCCTGGCGCCGTGCCACCATCGGCCTGCCGACGCTTGACGACGAGCAGAAGCTCTATGGCGATGCCACGCCGGACCAATGCGCGGCGAGGCTGCGGGCGCTCGGTGTTGCCGAAGTCGCGGTGAAACTTGGTGCGCAGGGCAGCTATGTCAGCGCCGGGTCAACAGCCAAGAACGTCGCGGCCGTTGCGGTGGCGCAACCCCTGGACACCACGGCCGCCGGCGATTCCTTCAATGCCGCCTATCTCGCCGCCCGCTTGAACGGCACCAATCCCCTGGCGGCCGCCCGCAAGGGCAACGAGCTTGCGGCCATCGTCGTGCAGCATCCCGGCGCGATCATCCCGCGCGCGGCGATGGCCGAATTTCAGCTGTAATCTTGTGTGTCCCATACGCTGCGCGCGCCCGACAAAATCGATTTGCCAAACCCGAGTTATCCGGCGTAACGATCGCTATTGAGCGCAGAAAAATCGCCGTATTCGCTGCGCATCTGCTAGCGAAACGTTTCGCTGGAGGAGCCAATGGCCACGATCAAGGATGTAGCCCGGGAGGCGCAGGTATCGACGGCAACTGTTTCCGCGACGCTGAACAACAGCGCCTATGTCAGTCCCGATCTCCGCGCCCGCGTTTTGGCCGCGGTGGACCGGCTGGACTACGCGCCGTCGGCTGTTGCGCAGAGCCTGAAGAAGGGGCGCACGGGATTGCTGGCGCTTGTCGTTGCCGACGTGACCAATCCGTTCTTCACCAGCCTGATCAACGCGGTGGAAACCGCCGCGGAGACGCGCGGCTATTCGCTGATGCTCTGCAATAGCGACGAGCGGTTCGACCTGGAGCAACAATATCTCCGGCGCATCCGGGCGCGGCGCTGCGATGGTCTGATCCTGGCGCCCTGCGGCGAACCGCAGGCCTATGAGGCTCACGATGCATCCACGCTGCCGGCGCCGACCGTGCTGATCGATCGCGTGATCGCATCCTGGCCGACCGATTCGGTGTCGCTCGACAATGTGTCGGCGGCGGTGCAGGCCACGAACTACATCCTGGATCTCGGCCATCGGCGAGTCGGCGCAATCACCGGGCCGCGCCACGTCTCCACCGGCGCCGACCGCCATGCCGGATTCATGCAGGCGATGTCCGCACGCGGCCTGACGCCAGATCCCCAGCATATCCGTTCCGGCGATTATCGCGAGGATCGTGCTTTCTCCGTCGCGCGCGAGATCCTGCGGCAACCGGAGCGGCCGACGGCCTTCTTTGTTGCCAACAACCTCATGCTGATCGGCCTGATGCGCGCTATCGCCGAGGCGGGGCTCAATTGCCCGGCGGATATCTCGGTCGTCTCCATGGACGATTTCATCTGGGTGAATGCGTTCCGGCCGCGCCTGACGACGGTGAGCCAGCCGATGGCGGAAATGGGCGCGGAAGCTGTGCGCCTCCTCAGCGAGCGGCTGTCGGGCGCCACCGACGATCCGCCGCACCGAGTCGTCATGCAGCCAACGTTGAACGTGCGCGAATCCTGCGGGCCCTACCGCGGCTGAGCGGTGGAGGACTGCACTCCTGCACCGGCAAATACTGTCTTACGCTCGTATCGGCCGGTCCATCTGAAAGCAGCAACATAGTGGCAACTCGGGTCTTGCTGCATTGCAGCACGGCGGTCTTGTCACAACGGCAGCGATGCGTGCACATTGCAATCATCAGACAATTAAAACGATTGACGGGCCTAGTGCGAGAAGGCAACGCTAACGCCCGGAATTTGCCAGCCTAACGCGAGGGAGGAACGCTGGAGATGAGCAGCCAAATGAAAACACTGATCGCCGTGGTGATAGTCGCCATCATCGCGATCGGTGGATACCTGTTTCTGAAAAAGCCGGCTGAAGAGGCCGCGCCGACGGCCGACGCGCCGGCGGCAACGACCACCGAACCGGCAGCAACGACAACTGCCATGGCGCCGGCAACCAAGGGTCCGCAGACTGTCGCGGGACCGAGCATGTTGCCGGAATGCTTCAAGCCCTACGCGGCCGACACCAAGTTCTTCCAGTGGGCGAAGAAGGACGGTCCGTACCGCATCGCCGTGGCCAATGGCTTCGTCGGCAATACCTGGCGCATTCAGATGATCAAGACCGCCAAGGCGTTCGTCGAAGCCGCCGATGTGAAGCCGGACGTGAAGGAGCTGAAAGTCGTCAGCACCGGCACGGACGTGGCGGCCCAGATCGCGGCCATCGATAACTTCATCAATTCCGGCTACGACGCCATCGTCACCATCGCGGTGAACCCGACGGCGTTCGAACCGGTGATCAAGCGCGCCAACGAAGCGGGCGTCGTGCTGGTGCCGTTCGACAACGTCACCGACAGCAAGGACGTGATGCAGGTAAACGAGGATCAGCTGGAGATGGGCCGCCAAATGGGCCGCTGGCTGACCAAGAACATTCCTGCCAAGGCAGGCAAGATCCTGGAAGTGCGCGGCCTGCCGGGCAATTCCGTGGATCGTGACCGCCACCTGGGCTTCCGCGAGATCATGGAGGCTTCGGGCAACAACTTCGAGATCATCGAAGTGGTCGGCAACTGGGACGACGGCACGGCACAGAAAGTCGTGGCCGACGCAGTGGCCGTTCACAAGAAGTTCGACGGCATGTTCGTCCAGGGCGGTTCCACCGGCGCCGTGCGCGCGCTGATGGATGCCGGCCATCCATTCATCCCGGTGTCGGGCGAAGCGGAAAACGGTTTCCGCAAGCTCTGCGCCGAGCATGAGAAGGAAGGACTGCTCTGTGCTTCGGCCGGCCAGTCGCCGGGCTTGGTCGCGATCTCCATCAAGGCCGCGATCCATGCCCTGAAGGGCGAGCCAATGCCGCAGTACATCTCGGTTCCGATTCCGTATGTCGAGTCGCCGAACTTCAAAGCCGGCGACAACTACTATCCGGATCTGACCGACAACTTCTTCACGCCGAACGAGTTCCCGCCTTGCAACGTCAACATCAAGGCGACGGAAATCATGGCGAAGTCGGAAGCGGATCAATAAGCCCGTCTCACTGATCTGATTGTTGTGCATAAGCAAGCGGCCCTCATGGTTTGACAACGAACCGTGAGGGCCGCGAGTCTATGCGGCGATCTGGGACTGCGACTCTGGCTTTGATCCATAGCGGGCTCGACCATGGCTGAGGGAACCGCGCCGTTCTGGCGCATGAAGGGTGTCAGCAAGCGCTACGGCGGCGTGCGGGCGCTCGACAATGTGGATTTCGAATGCGTTCCCGGGCGTATCCACGCCATCCTGGGCGAGAATGGCGCCGGTAAATCGACGCTGATCAAGATCATCGCCGGCGTCGTGCAGCCTGACGACGGTCAGCTCGAATTCCTGGGCCAGCCGGCGAGCTTCAAGTCGCCGGCCGAGGCGACGAAGGCCGGCATCGTCTGCGTGTTCCAGGAACTGTCGCTGATGCCCGACCTGACGGTGGCGGACAATATCTGCATCACCGATCCGCCGCGGAAATTCGGATTGATCGATTACGGCGCCCAGAGCCGCCGCGCCGAGGAATTGCTGAAGCGCGCGGGCTGCACGGACGTGCATCCGGACGAGCTGGTGAAGAATCTGCCGCTCTCGCGGCGCCAGATGGTGGAAATCGCCAAGGCGCTCGGCCGCAAGCCGAAGATGCTGATCCTCGACGAAGCGACCTCGGCGCTGACAGCGGCCGACGTCTCCAAGGTCTATCAGACATTGAAGATGCTGCGGGAGGAGGGGCTCTCGATCCTCTACATCTCGCACCGCATGCATGAGATCGCCGAATTGGCCGACGATTGCTCGGTATTCCGCAACGGCCGCCATATCGAGACCTTCCCGAAGGGCAGCAAGACCGACGATCAGGTGGTCGAGTTGATGATCGGTCGCGAATACAAGCATGTGTTCCCGCCGAAGCCGGCGCCGTCGGCGCGGCCCTGCGTGCTGCAGATCGACAAGCTGAGCTGGAACGAGCGGCTGCATGACATTTCGCTCACGGTCAATCGCGGCGAGATCGTCGGCCTTGGCGGGCTCGACGGGCAGGGCCAGCGCGAGTTACTGCTGGCGCTGTTCGGGGTCCTGCGCGGCTGCAGCGGCACGATCGCAATCGACGGCAAGCCCCAGCGCATCGCCAGCCCGCGCCATGCCAAGTCGGCCGATGTCGGGATGGCGCTGATCCCCGAGGACCGGAAAACCGAAGGCCTGATGCTGCCGATGTCTGTGCGGGAGAACATCTCCATGGCGGCGATCAGCCAATTGAGCAAGCTTCTCTTCGTCGACCGCGCTGCGGAGAATGCGCGCATCGACGAGATGGTGCAGAAGTTGGCGATCAAGGTCGGCAATATCGACGACCCCGTGGCGACGCTGTCGGGCGGCAATCAGCAGAAGGTCGTGATCGGCAAATGGCTGATGACCGATGCTCGCATCGTCCTGCTCAACGACCCTACCCGCGGCATCGATGTCGGCACGAAGCAGGAGCTGTATCAGTTGCTGCGCTCGCTGGCCGACGCGGGAACGACAATTCTGTTCTATACGACCGATTACGACGAACTGGTGGGTTGCTGCGATCGGGTTGCGATCATGTATGACGGCCGCATCCTGCGGGAACTGGCGGGAACGGAGATCAACGAACACAACATCGTCGCCAGTTCGCTCAATCTGCCGGTCGAACGGAATCTTCAGCCAGGGGGCGCCGCAGCGTGAAATCTCTCAAACTCTGGGCCGCGGCTAACAATGCTTATTTTCTTGGTGTCGGGCTCTGCCTCCTGATGTTCGCCGTCTATTTTGGCGTGCCGCCTGTCGGTACGCTGATCACGGCCCTGATGGATGGACTCAACGCGGCGTTCCCATCTGATCTCGAGACCTATGTCTACAGCCCTGCTTACTTTACACCGAACGTACTGAATACGGCCGCCGTGAAGGCGGTGCTGCTGGCGCTGGTCGCCATGGCGCAGACCGTGCCCGTGCTGACACGCGGGCTCGACCTGTCGGTCGGCACAATGTTCATCATGACCAACTGCATTGCCTCGACGGTGGTCATCGGCGGGCCGTTCGATGTCTCGATGGGCGTATTCATCGTGCTCTGCGCCGGCGCTGCCGCGGGCTTTCTCAACGGCGCTATCGTCGTTTACGGGCGCCTGCAGCCGATCATCGTCACGCTGGCGACAGGCGCCGTGTATTACGGCATCGCGCTCAGCATCCGTCCCATTCCCGGCGGCGGCGTCGATCCGACGCTCGCTGATTTCGTGACCGGATTGCTGTGGGGCAAGGTGCCGACGGTACTGGTCCTCCTGCTGTGCGTCGTGCTGTTCATCTGGATTCCCTTCCGCCGGTCCGTGCTTGGCCGTGGCTGCTACGCCACCGGTTCCGCCGAGGGCGCGGCCTATCTTTCCGGTGTTGCCATCGCCAACTCGAAACTCGCGGCCTACACGCTTTCAGGCGTGTTCTGCGCGATCGCCGGCCTCGTGCAGACTTTCTACACCTATGCCGGCGAGGCCAGTTCGCCGAGCGCGGGAACTTACACCTTGAATTCAATCGCGGCGGTGGTAATCGGGGGCACGTCGCTATTCGGCGGCTTCGGCTCGGCCATCGGTTCCATCTTCGGCGCCTTCAGCCTGCGTACCATTGCCGATCTGCTTTTCGTCTTCGATATGCCGCCGCTATGGCAGCCGCTCTTCAACGGCGTGATCCTGCTGCTGGCCGTGAGCATGGGCGCCGCCCGTGTCTTGCGCATCCGCAACCGCCTCGAGCTGTTCACTTAGACCATGCAGAAGCTGCTCAAGAACGTGGATCTGCCGATCCTGATTGTGTTCGGGTTCATCGTCGTCCTATGGCTCATCGCAATCGCCATCGATGACCGCTTCTTTTCCGTCGACTATCTGCTGCAGCAGCTCCAGACGGCGTCGTTCCTGGGCATCATCGCCAGCGGTGCGATGCTCGTAATCTTGCTGGGGCACATCGATCTCTCGGTTCCCTGGGTCGTGACAGTCGGCGGCATGATGGCAACCGCGGCTGCCGGTTGGTGGGGCGAATCCGGCACCATGATTGCGCTGCCATTCGCGATGCTTTGCGGATTAATCTTCGGTATCGTCAATGGTCTCGGCGTCGCCTATCTGCGCATTCCCTCGATGATCTTCACGCTGGGTGTCAACGCCGTGGCGCAGGGCCTGATGGTGCTGCATACCGGCGGTTTCGCACCGCAGGATCATGCGACTCCGTTGATGCACTGGCTCGCCGTCAAGCGGACCATTTCGTTTGAGATTTTCGGCACGCCCATCGGTATTCCCAACGTGCTGTTCGTGTGGCTTCTCATCGGCGTTATTCTCGTTTTCATCCTCCGCCGCACGCCGTTCGGGCGGTACATCTATGCCTTCGGCAATCGCGAGAGCGCGACGTATCTGTCCGGCGTCTCCACCCGAGCCGTGCTGATCGCCTGCTTTGGCCTTTGCAGCACGCTCGCGGCGCTGGCCGGCGTCTTGCTGGCCGGCTATTCCACCAAGGCCTATCAGGCGATGGGCGATCCCTATCTCCTGCCGGCGATCGCAGCCGTGGTGCTCGGCGGCACCAATATACTGGGCGGCCGCGGCAAGTATCTGGGCACCGTCGGCGGCGTGATCCTGATCACGCTGCTCCAGAGCATCCTGTCCGTCATGCAGATGGAAGAGGCCTACCGGCAGATGATCTACGGTTTCGTGATCATCAGCATGCTGCTGGTCTATGGCCGCAGCGCCAGAGTTCAGAGCTAGGCCCTAGAGGATCTGGAACACCTCAAGTTCCGCACCGGTCGCCGTTATCGCGCCGATGCCTACGCTGATGATGCGGTTGAGCCAGGCGTATTTCTCGGAGCCGGTCTCGAACACGGGCGTGGTACGGAAATAGAGATCCGCCGCCGGCACAGCTTCCCCGCGACCCATGCGGGCCAGGCTCTCAGCGCTGCCGGTCAAGATGCCGCGATAGGCCGCATAGATGTGATGGCCGTCGTCGGTGCGCAGCGTGCGGCGCACATCGAGCTCGAACACGCCGTCGGCGCGGTGCAACAGCCAGTCGCCGCCGGTGACCAGAACCTCGCCGTGCAGCTTCGGTCCCTCGAAGCGACCGCCCTTGAAGGGGATCACCAGCCGTTGGCCGCGCGGGCCTCCGCCGATGTCGAATGGCGCTCCCACCTCGAGCGTCATGCGATAGAGCAATACACTGCGGAGTTCGGTCATGATGCGCGCCGTCAGGGACGCTGCGCGCCGACTTGGCAGATATAGGCGGC
>DATKFM010000214.1:0-17049 GCA_035544395.1 Verrucomicrobiia bacterium | reverse complement strand
GGTCAGGTCACGCGCAGCGCGGCCGACATCTATGAAGAGTTCTTCGTGCCGGCCCTGTTCGAGGAATGGGCGCCGCGGCTGTGCAAGGCGGCTGCCCTATCTCACGGCAACAATGTGCTGGACGTTGCCTGCGGCACCGGCGTGCTCGCCCGCGAAGCCGCACGCTCCGTGCAACCCGGCGGCAAAGTCACCGGCCTGGACCGCAACGAGGTCATGCTGACAGTCGCCCGCCGCGTCGCGCCCGGCATCGATTGGCGAGCCGGCCGCGCCGAGGCCCTGCCTTTCCCCGACGGTTCATTCGACGCGGTGGTGAGCCAGTTCGGCCTGATGTTCTTCGAGGATCGCGAAGGCGCACTGAAGGAGATGTGGCGCGTCCTGAAGCCCGGCGGCCGGCTCGCCGTCGCAGTGTGGGACGCGCTGGAACATAGCCCCGGTTATGCCGACATGGTCGCGCTGCTCAAGCGGCTGTTCGGCGATCGCATCGCCAACGAACTCAAGGCGCCGTTCGTGCTCGGTGATACCAAGGCGTTTGCGGCGCTGCTTGAGAGCGCGGGCATTGCGAAGGCGAAAATCCAAACCCCTCAAGGCACCGCGCGCTTTCCCTCGATCGAGTCCTGGGTGCATACGGACGTCAAAGGCTGGACGCTGGCCGACCTGATCGACGATGCGCAATACCGGACGCTGCTGAAGGAAGCCGAGCGCGACCTGAAGCGCTATGTGAAATCCGACGGCACCGTCTCCTTCGCCGCACCGGCGCACATTGCGACGGCGGTGAAAGGCTGAGCACGGTCGATCACAGGAATGTAGGGGCGGGTTTGAAACCCGCCCCTACAAGACACCACGCCTACAGCTTCTCCGTCGCCGTTTTCAGCCACGCCGCCGTCTTCGCATCCACCAGCGGCGTGATCGCGGCGCGCACCCGCGCGTGATACGCATCCACCCACGCCCGCTCCTGTGGCGTCAGCAATGACGGTTCGATCAGCGCGCGGTCGATCGGGGCCAGGGTGAGATTCTCGAAGCCGAGCATCGGCCGCTCGGCGCCCTCGACCTTTACCTCTGTTACCGCCACCAGATTCTCGATGCGGATGCCGTAATCGCCGGATTTGTAGTAGCCCGGCTCGTTGGAGACGATCATGCCCGGCTCCAGCGCGACGCGGTTCGGCACCTTGGAGATGCGCTGCGGCCCCTCATGCACGCCGAGGAAGCTGCCGACGCCATGGCCGGTGCCGTGATCGTAGTCGAGGCCCACGGCCCACAGCGAAGCGCGGGCCAGCGCGTCGAGCTGGCTCCCCGTGGTGCCCTTGGGGAAATTCGCCGAGCCCAGGGCGATATGGCCCTTGAGCACGCGGGTGAAGCGGTCGCGCATTTCCGCCGACGGCTTGCCGACGATCACCGTGCGGGTGATGTCGGTGGTACCATCAAGATACTGCGCGCCGGAATCGACGAGATAAATGCGGTCGCGCTCGATCGGGCGGTTGGATTCAGGCGATACCCGGTAGTGCGGGATCGCCGCGTTCGGTCCGGCGGCGGAGATGGTGTCGAAGGAGAAATCGCGGATCAGGTCGTTGGTCCGCCGGAACTCCGCCAATTTTGCCGCCGCGTCGAGTTCGGTGAGCTTGCCCTTGGGCGCTTCTTCGGAAAGCCAGCAGAGGAAGCGGGTGACGGCGGCGCCGTCGCGCAGATGGGCAGAGCGGGCGCCCTCGATCTCCACCGCGTTCTTGCAGGCCTTGGGCAGGGCGCAGGGATCGGCGCCGCGGATTACTTCCGCGCCGGCGGCGGAAAGCCGGTCGAAGATCCAGGCGGCGGCGCTGCTGGGATCTGCCAGCACCTTCGCCCTGGCCTTGCCCAGCGCATCCAGCGCGCCCCCGAGCGCGTCGGGCGCATGGACGGCGACCGCATTGCCCAGGTGGGACTCGATGCCCGGCACCAGCTTGCGCGGCTCGATGAAGAGATCGACCCGGCCGTCGGCATGGAGGATGGCGAAGCTGAGCGGCAATGGCGTCCGCGGCACGTCGGCGCCGCGCAGGTTGAGCAGCCAGGCGATGGAATCCGGACCGGTGAGCACGACGGCATCGGCCGGAATGGCCGTCAGCCGCGCGGCGATGTCCTGGCGCTTCGCCGCCGAGTCCTTGCCGGTGTAGGCGAGGTCGTGGGGACGGACCGGCGCGATGGGCGCCGGCGGCTGGTCCTGCCAGGCGGCATCCAGCGGATTGTCCGACAATGCCACCAGCTCGCCGCCGGCCTTGGCCGCCGCGCGCTTCAGCGGCTCGATCTGGTCCGGGGTATGGAGCCAGGGGTCATAGCCCAGCTTGCCGCCCTTGGGCAGGTTCTCGGCGATCCAGGCGTCCACCGGCTCCTCAATCAGGTGGCGGTAGGCATAGAGCTTTTCATCCACCTGCTGGCGCACCTGGATGGTGTAGCGGCCGTCGACGAAGATCGCCGCCTTGCCGGCCAGGATGACCGCCAAGCCGGCCGAGCCGCCGAAGCCGGTGATCCAGGCCAACCGCTCGGCCCGGGGCGGCACATACTCGCCCTGATGCTCATCGGCCCGGGGAACGATGAAGCCGGCCAGGCCCCGCCGGGCCAATTCGGCCCGCAGCGTCTGCAGCCGGTCGGCGATGGAGGCCTTGCTCGCGCCCTCCTGGCGCGCAGCCTGGTAGAGGGGGCGCAGATGCTCTTTCAGCTCCGGCCCCACCTGGGCCGCCACCAGCGCCATCCAGGCATCGGGGTCCAGCCCCTCGGGCGCCGCCGATACCCCCGCCAGGAGCGCGGGCAGGTCCGCTGGCTTCAACCGCGACCGGGCCGCCGCCAGAAGCCCTTCCAATGCCATATCTTGTGCCATAAACGACCTCTTATTCCACCACCGCGACGGCGGAAATGCTGCAGTTGCGAACTTCACATAAGTGTCTGAAATTTGGCAACTATTTGTTAATACTTAGCTATGCTCGGGCTGCATTGCTGCAATGCAACAAGCCCCCTGACCGGGCGCCCTGGGCTAGCCTATATCTAGTCCCGTGACCAAGAGAGTTTCGGGCCCGAAGATAGGGCAGCAATACAGACAGAACCGGATGTGAATCATGACCCGCTTTACCGATTTTGAGAAGGCCATGCTGGACCTCGCGAAGATGCAGGCTCCCGCGGCCCCCACCCGCAGGGCAATCACCCTGGCCGACCTGGGCACCGCCCTGGTCGAAAGCCTGCGGCGCCCCTGGCGCCGGTCGCAGCTCGCCTTCGAGCTCGGGCGCCTGGATGAACGCATGCTCGCGGATATCGGCATGCAGCGGCATGAGATCACCGACGTGGCCGACAAGGCCTCCCGGGAGTCCGTGCCGTCCTTCGGCGAGCTCGTCGGCCAGTATATGGCGGCGGCCTACAAGCGGCACCAGCTTCGTCGCGAGCTGAACTCGCTGGATGACCGGCTGCTGGCCGACATCGGCATCAGCCGCGCCGACATTCCGGCCGTGGTCGCCCTGATGGGCACCGTGCCGGCTAGCCAGGATGGCGAAACGTTCGATCCGATCGCCAGCATCCGCGTGTGGAACCGCAGCCGCGAGACCGCCCGCACCCTGGCCTCGATGGACGACCGCCAGCTGACGGACATGGGTTTTGTCCGCGGCGACATCGACTGGGTTGCCGAAGAACTGGCGATCCGCTCGCTCTGGCCGGCCAATCGCGACACGGCCCCGAAAGCGGCGTAAATCGAACCCGGCCATATTTCAGGCCGATCGGCGGCGGCTTCCACCCGGAAGCCGCCGCTTTGCTTTTGTGGGTTTGCGCTTTGGCTTGCGGCCGCCTGTCGTGAGCAGCAGCGTCGACCAGTCGCCCAGGTGCCGCGCTTCCAGCAGTTTGAGCCCGGCGCGTTCCTGGGCCGCCACGACTTCCGCCTCCTGGTCCACCATCAACCCCGACAGCAGCAGCCGTCCATCAGGCGCCAGATGGCGGGCAAAGCCCGGCGCCAGACGGCAGAGCGGCTTGGCCAGGATATTGGCGGCGATCAGGTCGTACGGCCCGCCCAGGCGCAGCGCCGCGGCCTGGAAGCCATGGCTGCGCAGGGTGCGCACCAGTGGCCCCACGCCATTGATATCGGCGTTCTGCCGGGCGACGGCGACCGACGGCTTGTCGGTGTCCGCCGCCAGCACCGGCGCGCCCCAGAGGCGCGCCATGGCCATGGCGAGGATGCCGCTGCCGCAACCGAGATCCAGCGGCCGCCGCACCTTGCGGCCTTCGCGCCGGAGGCGGTCCAGGGCCAGCAGGCAGCCCTTGGTGGTCTCGTGGCGGCCGGTGCCGAAAGCCATGCCGGCATCCAGCAGGATCGGCTGGCTGCCGCGTGGCGGCTTGCCGGTGAAATGAGAGCCATGGATGAAGAACCGGCCGGCGCGGATCGGCGCATGGAGCCGCTGGCTCTCCGAAACCCAGTCCTTGGGCGGCAAATAGTCGAAGCTGGCGACGGGCGCGCCGAGACGGTTGAGCGATACCAGCACTTCACCGCGGTTGGGGCGGGTTTCGCACAGCGCCTCGATGCTCCAGGTCTTGCCGCCGGCGGCCTCGAAACTGGATAGCGCTGAACTCATGGTTTCCAGGTAGGTCTCAACCGCCAGCCGCAGATCTTTTTCCGCGGCCGGAACGATCAGCCGGATGGCCCAGACGCCGCGCGGCTTCTCCTCACGCGCCGGGCGCGCCGCGGACTTCGATCCAGCGGCCATCAGCGGGCCCGGTCGGCGGGCACGACGAAGCTGGCGAGCACCTTCTTGCTCCCGGCCTTGTCGAATTCGATATCCAGCTTGTCGCCATCGGCGGTGATCACCGTGCCGTAGCCGAACTTCTGATGGAAGATGCGGGCGCCATCGGTGTAGTTGCCCCGCGCGCTCGCAGGCACCGGCCGGACTTCAGCGTCAATCACCGGCGCCAAGCGGCGCGTCCAGCCGCTGCGCGGCGCGGTGAAGCCAGCGGACTCCATCTCAGCGAGGCGGGTGAGGCCGCCGCCGATCTCCGTGCCGAAATCGCCCATGTCGCTGGCCTTCTCGGAATGCTGCCGCGGCAACTCGCCGACGAAGCGCGAGGGCAGCGCGCTCTGCCACATATTGTGAATGCGGCGGTTGGCGACATAGCTGACGACGGCGCGGCGGCGGGCTCGCGTCAGGCCGACATAGGCGAGACGCCGCTCCTCCTCGAGGCCTGCTGCACCCGACTCATCGAGTGCGCGCTGGTGCGGAAACAGCCCCTCCTCCCAGCCCGGCAGGAACACGACGTCGAACTCCAGGCCCTTGGCGCTGTGCAGGGTCATAATGTTGATCATGTCCACTGGATTGGCCTCGGCATTCTCCATCACCAGGCTGACATGTTCGAGGAAGCCCGCGAGGCTCTCGAACTCCTCAATGGCGGAGACGAGCTCCTTGAGGTTCTCCAGCCGGCCCGGCGCTTCCGGCGATTTGTCCGCCTGCCACATGGCGGTGTAGCCGGATTCATCCAGCACCATCTCCGTCAGCTCGGCATGGTCCATGGCGGCGCTGACGGCGCGCCAGCGTTCAAAATCCTTCACCAGGCCGCCGAGCGCGCGCCGCGCCGCCGGCTTCAACTCGTCGGTCTCGACGATGCGCGCCGCCGCCTCGCAGACGGAGATGCCCTGGCTGCGGGCCAGCGCATGCACCGAGCGCAGCGTCGCCTCGCCGATGCCGCGGCGCGGCGTGTTGACCACGCGCTCGAAGGCGAGATCGTCGTCGGGCTGATGCACGACCCGCAGATAGGCGATGGCGTCGCGGATCTCCTGCCGCTCATAGAACCGCAGGCCGCCGACCACGCGGTAAGGCACGCCGAGAGTAATGAACCGCTCCTCGAATTCGCGGGTCTGGAAGGAGGCGCGGACAAGGATCGCCATCTGGCCCAGCGGAGTCTTGCGCCGCTGTTCGGTTTCCACCTCGTCGCCGATGAAGCGGGCTTCTTCCTCGCCGTCCCAGACGCCGCGCACGCCGACTTTTTCGCCCTCGTTGCTTTCGGTCCACATCGTCTTGCCGAGGCGGCCTTCGTTATGGGCGATCAGGCCGGATGCCGCGCCCAGGATATGGCCGGTGGAACGGTAATTGCGCTCGAGCCGGACGATCTTCGCGCCCGGAAAATCGCTTTCGAACTTCAGGATGTTGCCGACCTCGGCCCCGCGCCAGCCATAGATCGACTGGTCGTCATCGCCGACGCAGCAGAGATTGCGATGTACCTGTGCCAGCAGCCGCAGCCAGAGATACTGGCAGACGTTGGTATCCTGGTATTCATCTACGAGGATATAGCGGAACTGCCGCTGATAGGATTGCAGCACATCGGCGTTCGCCGTGAAGATCGTGAGATTATGCAGCAGCAGATCGCCGAAGTCGCAGGCGTTGAGGGTGCGCAGCCGTTCCTGATAGCCGCGATAGAGTTCCAGCGCACGGCCATGGGCGAAGTCGCCGGTCTGTGCCGCCGTCACCTTGTCCGGCGTCAGGCCGCGATCCTTCCAGCGCTCGATCACCGACAGCAGCGCCCGCGCCGGCCATTTCTTCTCGTCGATGTCGTTCGCCTGGATAAGCTGCTTCAGCAGACGGATCTGATCGTCGGTGTCCAAGATGGTGAAGTTGGGCTTCAGCCCGACCATCTCCGCATGGCGCCGGAGAATGCGCGCCGCCAGCGAATGGAATGTGCCGAGCCACCAGCCCTCCACCGGCCGGTTGATCAGCGCGCCGACCCGGTCCTTCATCTCCCGCGCCGCCTTGTTGGTGAAGGTGACGGCGAGGATCTGCGCCGGCGTGGCGCGGCCGGTCATCAGGATATGGCCGAGACGCGTGGTCAGCACGCGG
Source organism: Verrucomicrobiia bacterium (assembly GCA_035544395.1). Classification (GTDB taxonomy): domain Bacteria; phylum Pseudomonadota; class Alphaproteobacteria; order Dongiales; family Dongiaceae; genus DATKFM01. The sequence continues at coordinate 10,228 of DATKFM010000214.1, read as the reverse complement.
GTCTTGCCGGTCCCGGCGCCGGCCAGCACCAGCACCGGTCCGTCCATCGCCTCCACGGCCTCGCGCTGCGCCTCGTTCAGGCGCTCCATATAGGGGCGTTGCGGCGGCGGGGCGGCTGACGGCGCGTGCGTGGGTTCGTCGGACATGTCGGCGGCAATTTCCTGCATGAATCCTATATAGCACCCGAGTCGCGGATGCTCACCCCTGCAGTGGGGACGATTTCCCGGTCAGTATCGCATGGGTGGCAAGCTCGCCGCGCCAGAGATAAAGCGCCAGCAGCGGCGCGCCGCCCGCGCGCGTGGCATGCGGCATGTTGGGCGGGTGATGGATGATTGCACCCGCTGCTTCCTCGCGCCACGGGCCGTCGCCGCGCCACCACTCCGCCCTGTTCAGGGGAATATAGACCTCGGCGGCGGGATGGTGGTGCAGCGGGTAGTGCGTGTGGGGTCCCAGCAGCAGGACGCCGAAGGCAAGCTGGTCATGGCGCGCCAGCGCCGGCGGCCCGTCCGAAGGGCCGGCCAGCACGGCATATCCATAGTTGTCGAGGAAATCCGGCGAGGGCGGCGAACGGCGGTAGTTGGGGTTCTGTGTCCAGGTCAGGCGAGGCGCCACAGCGGCCAGCGCCATTCCAATTGCGCCGGCGCCGGCGCCGGCCTGGCCGAGCGCAACCGACCAGAATCGGCAGACCGGCAGGATCGACGCGGCGGACGCAGCGGCATCCGCCAACTTTCCCATCAACGACTCACGAAAGGAGATAAGGTCTGAATTGCGCCGCTCAGCGGCAGCAAGCAGCACTCCGGTCTCCGTCACGATTGCAGACAGCGACATGCTCGATCCTTCGGCTGTCATTCTGCAGCACTGGCTGAAAATCCGCCACCGTCCTCTCCTGGCAATAGATGGAACAGGGCCGCAGCAGCGCGGTTCTAGTCATTGTCACGTCAGACGAAGGCCGACAGAGAAGGAGTAGTCATGCAATACAAAGGTTCCTGCCATTGCGGCGCCGTCAAATTCGAGGCCGAAGGCGAACTGACGCAGGCGAACGAATGCAATTGCTCCCATTGCAGCCGGAAGGGCTATCTCCTGTGGTTCATCCCCGGCGACAAATTTCGCCTGATGGTTCCCGAGAGCAGCCTTGCGACCTATACCTTCAATAAGCATGTCATCCGGCATCATTTCTGCCCGACCTGCGGCTGCGCGCCGTTCGCCTCCGGTAAGGACCGCGCCGGCGCAGACACGGCCGCCGTCAATGTGCGCTGCCTGGAAGGCGTGGATCTCGCGGGCGTGAAACGGGTTCCGGTCGACGGACGGAAATTCTAGGCCGGCTGCGTCAGCGCGGCCGCTTCGCCTTCAGGTCGATCTTACGGCCGACTTCCGGCGGCAGCGGCAGGCGCGAATGGACGGCCTGGATCTTCTCGAACGCCTTCAGGGTTGCTTCCGGCCAGTTCGTCACCTTGCGGCTCTTCAGGTCGACGCAGAGGATCAACCATTCGTCTGTCGCCGCCAGGTAGCCTTCGTCGGCGTGGTACATGAGCTGGATGTAATGGGCGCGCTTGTTGTCGAAGCCGAGGAGCTGGGTGGTGATGCGCAGCCGGTCCCCCTTATGCACCTCCTGCTGATAGGTGATGTGCTTTTCCACCGAGAAAGTGGATATGCCCGTTTTCTCCACAGTCGCGGGATCGAGGCCGAGCATTTTGTAGAGGTCGTCAAAAGCCAGATCGAACGCCATGATGTAGAAGGCGATATTCATGTGTCCGTTGTAGTCGATCCACTCCGGCTTGACGGAAATTGCAGTCGTTTCAAATGGAGCGGCAATCGCGGCAAGATTTGTATCGTGCATGGGGCAATCCATTATTGTTTCTTGCGCCGGTATAGAGGAGCGAACCGTCTGCTGCAAAGCACCCGCACGGCTTCGTTACTAGCTCCCCGGCACGGGTTCTCAGATCGTTCCCGGCCCCGGCATTGACAGGGCGCGAGGGCCGGGCCTAGGTTCGCGCCAACGGCATTCGAAGAAGCCCTCTAGCGGCCTGTAATGCCGACAATTCTAGTTCGGAGGCACTCAATGAAACGACGCATATTGGGGGCAGTGGCCTTTACGGCCATCGCCCTTTGTCTTGGCGCACCTGCGCAGGCGGCAAAGACGCTGGTCTACTGCTCAGAAGGCAGCCCCGAGAACTTCAATCCGCAAATCAACACCACTGGCACCAGTTTCGACACGGCGTATCCCGTATTCAATCGGCTGGTCGAATTCGAACCGGGCACCACGAAGATCATGCCGGGCCTCGCCGAAAGCTGGGACGTCTCCGATGACGGCCTGAGCTATGTGTTCCACCTGCGCAAGGGCGTGAAGTTCCACCAGGTCGGCAGCTTCGCGCCGACCCGCGACTTCAACGCCGATGACGTGATCGCCACCTTCAACCGCATGTGGAAGGCGGATGATCCCTACGCGAAAGTTTCCGGCGGCGCCTATGACTACTTCAACGACATGGGCATGCCGGATCTGCTGGCTTCGATCGACAAGGTCGATGAGAACACCGTCAAGTTCGTGCTGAAGAAGCCGGAGTCGCCGTTCATCGCCAACATGGGCATGGACTTCGCGGCCATCCATTCCAAGGAATACATGGATGCGATGATGAAGGCGGGCACGCCGGAGATGGTGGACCAGGTCCCGGTCGGCACCGGCCCCTTCATCTTCTCCAGCTACGAGAAGGATTCGAAGATCGTCTACAAGGCGAACGCGAATTACTTCCGCGGCAAGCAGCCGATCGACAATCTGGTCTTCTCGATCACCCCGGACCAGGCGGTGCGCACGGCGAAGCTGCAGGCGGGCGAATGCGACGTGGCCCCCTACCCGGCCCCGGCCGATCTGCCGATGCTGGAGCAGGACACGAACCTGCAGGTGCTGAAGCAGGAAGGCCTGAATGTCGGCTACCTGGCGTTCAACGTGCAGAAGAAGCCCTTCGACGACAAGCGCGTGCGTCAGGCCATCAACATGGCCATCGACAAGGACTCGATCATCAAGGCGGTGTATCAGGCGGCCGGCAAGCCGGCGAAGAACCCGATTCCGCCGACGATCTGGTCTTATGACGATGCGATCACGGCCTATCCGTACGATCCGGACAAGGCCAAGGCCATGCTGGCGGAAGCAGGCGTTACCAGCCTGTCGACCGATCTCTGGTACATGCCGGTGCAGCGTCCCTACAATCCGGACGCCAAGAAGATTGCCGAACTGATGCAGGCTGACCTCGCGAAGGTCGGCATCACGGCCGAACTCAAGACGTTCGAATGGGGCGAGTACCGCAAGCGGCTGCAGGCGGGCGAGCACCAGATGGGCCTTCTGGGCTGGACCGGCGACAACGGCGATCCCGACAACTTCATGGGCGTGCTGCTTTCCTGCGGCTCGGCTCGCGAAGGCGGTCAGAATATCGCCAAGTGGTGCAACGAAGACTTCACCAAGCTGATCGACGAAGCGAAGTTGACGGCTGACGTGGAGAAGCGCACCGCGCTCTACACCAAGGCGCAGGAAATCTTCCATGAAGAGGCGCCGTGGCTGCCGATCGCTCACTCGGTCGTTTACATGCCGATGAGCAAGAAGGTCACCGGCTACAAGGTGCACCCGCTCGGTACCCACATCTTCGAAGGCGTGGATATCAGCGAGTAACGGCAAGCGAAACGGATCGGCGGGGGGATGCAAATCCTCCCGCCGATTTCTTTCCTGCCTCATCCCCGTCCGTGAGATAATCGCGCCATGCTGCGTTTCATCCTGACGCGCGCAAGCTTGGTCATCCCGACTTTCCTCGGGATCATACTCCTTACCTTTGCCCTCATCCGCATGGTGCCCGGCGACCCCATCGAGGTCCGCACCGGCGAACGCGGCATCACGCCTGAACGGCACGCGGAGATGCTGCATCAATGGGGGCTCGACCGCCCGCTGCCGGTGCAGTTCGCTTCCTATGTCGGCAATGTCCTCACCGGCAACCTGGAGAAATCGCTCCGCACGCAGCGGCCGGTTCTCGACGAGTTTCTCGAGCTGTTTCCGGCGACGCTGGAACTGGCCCTGTGCGCCGCCATTTTCGCGATAGTTCTCGGATTGCCCGCCGGCATACTCGCGGCGGTCAAGCGCAATTCCATCTTCGATCATGGCGTCATGGGCATATCCGTGGCCGGCTATTCCATGCCGATTTTCTGGTGGGGACCGATGCTGATCCTGGCGTTGTCGCCGATCGGCCTTGGCCTGACGCCTGTGTCCGGTCGCATCGGCGCGGAGTTCGTCGTCGATCGCGTGACGGGATTTCTCACAATCGACTCGCTTCTTGCCGGCGATACTGAGGCCTTTCTATCCGCGCTCCATCATTTGATCCTGCCGACGATTGTTCTCGGCACCATCCCATTGGCCGTTATCGCACGCATGACGCGGTCGTCGATGATGGAGATTCTCGGCGAGGACTATGTGCGAACCGCCCGCGCCAAGGGGTTGGGCGATTTCCGCGTCATCACCCTGCATGCCCTGAGAAATGCACTGATCCCCGTGGTCACCGTTATCGGTTTGCAGGTCGGCACGTTGATGGGCGGTGCGATCCTCACTGAGACCGTTTTCTCCTGGCCCGGCGTGGGACGATGGCTGCTGGGCGCGATCAGTCAGCGCGATTACCCGGCACTGCAAGGCGGCGTCCTGATCGTCTCGACGCTGGTGATCCTGGCCAACCTATCGGTCGACTTGATCTACGGCCTGCTCAATCCGCGCATCCGTCATCGGCGATGAGAAACTGAAATGGCCGACGCCGTCATCCCCGCTGTCGCCCAGCGCGATTCACAGCCGATCTCGCCCCGGCGCGAGATGTGGCTGGCCATGCGCGCCAATCCCGGCGCCATGGCCGGCTTGATCGTCATCGTCGTGCTGATTTTCTGCGCCATATTTGCCGACGTCATTGCCCCCCACAGCCCGATCGAGCAGTTCCGCGACAATTTCCGCCAGCCCCCCGTCTGGGACGAAGGCGGAAGCTGGACGTTCCCCCTGGGCACCGACGACCTCGGCCGCTGCCTGCTGTCGCGCATCATCCATGGAACGCGAATCTCGCTGTTCGTCGGCATCATCGTTGTCACCCTGTCATTGGCTCTCGGACTCTTCTTCGGCCTGATGTCGGGCTTCTTCCGCGGGCTTCCGGATATCGGCATCATGCGCCTGATGGACATGCTGCTGGCGATGCCGAGCCTGCTGCTGTCCATCGTCATCGTCTCGATCCTGGGTCCGGGCCTCGTCAACGCGATGATCGCCGTGGCCATCACCTACGTGCCCCATTATGCGCGGCTGATCCGCGGCTCGGTGCTGACGGAACTGACGAAAGACTATGTGGTTGCCTCGCGTGTCGCCGGCGCCGGCACATTGCGCATCATGCTGAACACCGTGCTGCCCAACTGCATGGCGCCGATCATCGTGCAGGCAACTCTCAGCTTCTCCACGGCCATCCTCGATGCGGCGGCGCTCGGCTTCCTCGGCCTTGGCGCGCAGCCGCCAACGCCCGAATGGGGCACGATGCTCTCGGACGCGATCAAGTTCCTCCGCGCGGCGCCCTGGATTGTCACATTCCCGGGCATCGCCATCTTCGTCACGGTGGTGGCGTTCAACCTCATGGGCGACGGGCTGCGGGACGCGCTCGATCCCAAGCTGAAGCGGTAGCCGCGCAATGCCGCTGCTGGAGATCCGCAATCTGTCCGTCGAGTTCCAGACCCATCGCGGCGGGTTCCGCGCCGTCGAGGGAATCGACCTGACGCTGGAGCCCGGCGAGATCCTGGGCGTCGTCGGCGAATCGGGCTCGGGCAAGAGCGTCACCATGCTGGCGGTCATGGGGTTGATCCCCTGGCCGGGCAAGGTCACCGCCGAGCGGCTGGTGTTCGACGGCACCGATCTGCTGAAGCTCAGCGCCCGGCAGCGGCGGCGGATCGTCGGCAAGGACATCGCCATGATCTTCCAGGAGCCGACGACCAGCCTGAACCCCTGCTTCACCATCGGCTTCCAGATCATGGAGACGCTGAAGGTGCATGAGGGCGGCAGCCGAGCCGGGCGCCGCGATCGCACCATCGAGCTGCTGGCCCAGGTCGGCATTCCCGCGCCGGAAACGCGCCTGTCTTCGTTTCCCCACCAGCTTTCCGGCGGCATGAACCAGCGGGTGATGATCGCCATGGCGATCGCCTGCAATCCGCGCCTGCTGATCGCCGACGAGCCGACCACGGCGCTGGACGTGACTATCCAGGCGCAGATCCTGGACCTGCTGGTGCGGCTGCAGCGGGAGCGCGGCATGTCGCTGGTGCTGATCACCCACGACATGGGCGTGGTGTCGGAGACCGCGCAGCGCGTGATGGTCATGTATGCCGGCCAGGAGGTGGAAGCGCAGTCGGCGGCTAGGCTGTTTGAGGATCCCCACCATCCCTATACGGCGGCGCTTTTGGAGGCCCTGCCGGAGCGGAGCCTGGACAAACGGCGCCTCGCGACCATTCCCGGCATGGTGCCCGGCATCGCCGACCGGCCGGCCGGCTGCGTGTTCAATCCCCGTTGCCGCTTCCGCACCGAACGCTGCCGCAGCGAGGCGCCGCTGCTAGCGGGCAAGAACGGCACCGCGGTGCGCTGCCACTATCCGCTCTATGGCGGCCAGCCGCGCAATCATCCGGGCATGTCGGCAATAAAAGCGGCGGCGTCATGAACGCGAACGTCCTCCGCGCGCAAGACCTGCACCGGGATTATCAAATCTCCCGCGGCTTCCTGCGGGATCCCGCGACCCTGCATGCGGTGGCGGGGGCCAGCTTCGAGTTGGCCGCCGGCAAGACACTGGCCGTGGTCGGCGAATCCGGCTGCGGCAAATCCACCCTGGCGCGGCTGATTACCATGGTCGAGCTGCCGACCAGCGGCAAACTGCAGATCGACGGCGCCGATGTGATAGGCGCCAGCAAAGAGACGCTGAAGGGCCTGCGCAGCAAGGTGCAGATGGTGTTCCAGAATCCCTATGGCTCGCTCAATCCGCGCAAGCAGGTCGGGGAAATCCTGGAAGAGCCGCTGGAGATCAACACGCCGATGAAGTCCGCCGAGCGCCGCACCGTGGCGCAGGCGATGATCGCCAAGGTGGGCCTGCGGCCGGAGCATTACAGCCGCTATCCCCACATGTTTTCCGGGGGCCAGCGGCAGCGCATCGCCATCGCCCGGGCGCTGATGCTCAATCCAAAGATCGTCGTCGCCGACGAGCCGGTCTCCGCGCTCGACGTATCCATCCGGGCGCAGGTGCTGAACCTGCTGATGGATCTGCAGGCGGAACTCAACCTGGCCTACCTGTTCATCTCCCACGATCTCAGCGTCGTCCGTCACATCTCCGACGATGTCATGGTGATGTATCTGGGCCGGCCGGTGGAGTTCGGCGCCAAGGCGACGATCTTCGAGCGGCCGCGCCATCCCTACACCCTGGCGCTGATGGCGAGCACGCCGGCGGTCATGGCGGCCGACCGGCGGCAGAAGATCGCCGTGAAGGGCGAGCTGCCCTCGCCCCTGGACCCGCCGCCGGGCTGTGCCTTCCACCGCCGCTGCCCGCGGGCGACCCCGGTCTGCGCCGAGACCCGGCCGGAGCTGCGGCCGGTCGATGGCCGGCTGGTGGCCTGCCATCACGCCGAATCGGTCGCCTGAGTGGCCGTCGACCAACGCGGCCGCACCCGCGGCAAATCCAGAAAATCCGCCCGATTCGTCATATTCGTCACAGCCTTAGCGCCGACGAGCCATTACTTTGACACCCATGCCGGCTAGCGTTTCATTAACCAGTATGTTAAGGCGGCACATAAGTCTGTGATCTGATGGGCATCCGACCCACGCCGTTTGGCGTAAGTAAGCTGTTGTTAACCCATGGCTCGCCATGATGGTTAACGAAAGCTGGTGGGGCCATGGATCAAGCGACGGGGGAAACACCAAGCGGGCCGAGCCTGCCGAACGCTGTTCGGCGATGCCCGGCTAGTCGTGAGTGGAAGTGGGGGCAAGAGTTTTATGCGCATTTGGTCGGCAATGCGTGGACTTGCAGCGCAGATAGCGGCGCTTGCGGGTCTGGTAGTTTTGGCAGGCTGCGCGATGCCGCCTTCGAACGATCCGGAGGCTTTGGCGGCCTATCGCGAAGCCAATGATCCGTTGGAGCCGATGAACCGATATTTCTTCGACCTGAACAACTTCGCCGACGAAATACTGATGAAGCCGCTGGCCGGCTGGTATTACATCGCGCTGCCCGACTTTGCGCAGGACGGCATCCGAAATGCCGTGAATAACGTGCGCACGCCGGTGATCCTGGCCAACGATCTGTTCCAGGGCGAGTTCGAGCGCGCGGGTACAACCTTCGGCCGCTTCCTGGTCAATTCGACGCTCGGGCTCGGCGGCCTGTTCGACATCGCCGAGAGGATGGGCCTTGAGCGACACGACGAGGATTTTGGCCAAACCATGGCGGTGGCCGGCCTGGATGAAGGCCCCTACTTGGTGCTGCCGCTGATCGGGCCGTCAAATCCGCGTGATGCCTTCGGCCGGATCGTCGACGCATTTCTCGATCCCATGACCTATCTGACATTTTTTACCAATGTCGGCTGGATCAATACGACCCGTAACGGGTTGGATATTGTGGATTTCCGCGCACGCAATTTGCAAACCCTTGATCAAATTAAGAAAGGCTCTCTCGACTACTACGCGACAGTAAGGAGCCTTTACCGCCAGCGGCGGGCCGATGAAATCAGCAACGGGAATCCCAATCTAATGGAAGGCCCGGGATCCGAGCCGGAGGAAACTTCTGAAGTGAGGCCGATCGTTATGATCAATCCCGACGCCTCGCTGGATTTCCTTCAGGATACCGTGGTCAAGCAAGGGAGCATGAACTGACCGATGAGTGCGCTTAAGAGTTTCCTGGTTCTGTTGTTTGCCGGCTTCATTGCCGCGTCCCCTGGGGCCGCGGCCGCGGACGCGCCGAGCGACTTCATCACCACGCTCGGCACTCGCGCCATCACCGAGCTGGCGGACGAAGAAATCTCGCAGGCGGATCGCGAAGCCCGTTTCCGCACTTTGCTGAACGAGCATTTCGATGTGCCGGCGATCGGGCGCTTCGTGCTCGGACGACACTGGAAAGCCGCGAGCGATACAGAGCGAACGGAGTTCCTGAAACTGTTCGAGGACTTCATCGTCCGCTCCTATGCGGCGCGATTTGCGGGCTATTCCGGTGAAACCTTCTCCGTGAAAGGCTCCACGCCGGGGCCGAAATCAGCGACCGTGGTGCATAGCAAAGTCCTGCGCGGGAGCGCCGAGCCCATCCGCCTGGATTGGCGCGTCGAGCCGCGTGGCGACAAGCTGGTTATCACCGACGTGATCGTCGAGGGCGTCAGCATGTCCGTGACCCAGCGCTCGGAGTTCGCCTCGGTGATCCAGAGTTCCGGCGGCAAGATCGAGGGCCTGCTGGAGGCCCTGCGCAACAAGACGATTACCGCCGACACAACCGGCGCCCAGTAGGCCGGCGGCGCCGGTACCGCCCCGCGGCCTCAGGCGCGCGTCAGCGGCTTGTACTTGATGCGGTGCGGCTGGTCCGCTTCTGCTCCCAGCCGCTTCTTCCGGTCGGCCTCGTAGTCCTGATAATTGCCCTCGAACCATTCGACTTGGCTGTCGCCTTCGAACGCCATGATGTGGGTGGCGATGCGGTCGAGGAACCAGCGGTCATGGCTGATTACTACGGCGCAGCCGGCAAAATCCAGCAGGGCCTCTTCCAGCGAGCGCAGCGTATCCACGTCCAGGTCGTTGGTCGGTTCGTCCAGCAATAGCAGGTTGGCGCCTGACTTCAGCATCTTGGCGAGGTGCACGCGGTTGCGCTCGCCGCCGGAAAGCTGGCCGACCTTTTTCTGCTGATCGCCGCCCTTGAAGTTGAAGCCGGCGACATAGGTCCGGCTCGGCACCTTGCGCTTGCCCAGTTCGATTTCATCCCGGCCTTCGGAGATCTCTTCCCAAACCGTCTTATTGGGCGCGAGAGAATCGCGGGACTGGTCGACATAGCCCATCGTCACCGTCGGGCCGACGCGCAGCGTGCCGCCGTCGGGTTTTTCCTGATCGGTGATCATGCGGAACAGCGTGGTCTTTCCAGCGCCGTTGGGGCCGATGATGCCGACGATGCCGCCCGGGGGCAGCTTGAAGCTGAGATCGTCGATTAGCAGGTTGTTGCCAAAGCCCTTGCGCAGATGCTGT
>DATKFM010000213.1:0-7314 GCA_035544395.1 Verrucomicrobiia bacterium | reverse complement strand
CGCACCGTGGAGCGCAAGACCTTCATCTTCGTCACCCACAGCATCGAAGAGGCCGTCTACGTCTCCGACCGCGTGGTGCTGCTGTCCCGCCGCCCGGGGCAGGTGTCACAGATTATCGAGCCCCATATCGACCACACCGCTTCGCCCGACGACATCCGCCGCGACCGCACTTATCTGGATACGGTGGAAGAGATCTGGCAGGGCCTGCGGCAGTATGTGACGTGAGGCCGGCATGACCCTGTTCGGATATCGCGTGCCGATGATGGCCTCGATCCTGGTCTGGTGCCTGCTGTGGGAGATCATCGGCCGGAGCGGCCTGATGTATTTGATACCGCCGTTCACGTCGGTGCTGGCGGCGGTGGTGGGACTCGTGCAGTTGGAGAAGTTTCAAACCGCCACCGTGACCACACTGCGCGCCTTTGCCATCGGCATGGCGCTGGCGGCTGTCGTCGGCGTCGCGCTCGGCGTGCTGATGGGGCGGGTCAAGGCCGCCGACAAGCTGTTCGGCATGTGGGTGAATCTGTTTGTCAGCGCGCCGCTCTCGGCCCTGGTGCCCGTGCTGATGATCCTCTCGGGCATGGGCGAGCGGACGATCGTGGTCGCGGTGTTCCTGTTCGCGGTCTGGATCATCGTGCTGGATACCCGGGCGGGCGTGCAGCATGTGTCGGCCTCGCTCGTCGAGATGGGGCGCAGCTATGGCGCCAGCCGCTGGCAGCTCTACACGCGCATCATCCTGCTCGCTGCCTTGCCCGAGATCCTGGCGGGCTTGCGCCTGGGCCTGATCCGCGGCGTCAAAGGCGTGGTGATCGGCCAGCTCCTGGTGTCCATCATCGGCTATGGCGAGTTGTTCGAGCTCTATTCGCGCAACTTCCTGATGGAAGAATTCTGGGCGCTGACGATCCTGCTGTTCGCCTTCGCCATGGTGGTATCCGAGCTTGTTGCATATCTGGAAAAGCGCATTGAATTTTATGCGGGGGTTAGATGACAAACGTTATGGTCAAGGAAGCCGCTTATCTGTTCCAGCCAGCGCCGGCGCCGGCGCTGCCGATCCGCGGCACGAACAAACTGTTTCCCGTGCACCGGATCTATTGCGTGGGCCGCAATTACGCGGAGCATGCGAAGGAGATGGGCCACGATCCGAACCGCGAGCCGCCGTTCTTCTTCCAGAAGAACCCGGACACGCTGGTCCCCGGCGGCGGCAATTTCCCCTATCCGCCGAAATCCAACGACGTGCATCACGAGTTCGAGATGGTGGTGGCGCTGCATCGCGGCGGCAAGGATATCCCGGTGGAGCGCGCGCTCGATTGCGTGTTCGGCTATGCGGTTGGCCTGGACATGACGCGCCGCGACCTGCAGGCCGAAGCGAAGAAAGCCGGCCGTCCCTGGGAAGTGGGCAAGGCGTTCGAGCACGCCGCCCCCTGTTCGGAGATCGTGCCCGCGTCGGCCATCGGCCATCCGAAGGACGGTGCCGTCTGGTTGAAGGTCAACGGCGCTGTAAAGCAGCAGGGCGATCTCAGCCAGATGATCTGGGGCGTGCCGGAGACGATCAGCTATCTCTCCGGGCTGTTCGAGCTCAGGCCGGGCGATCTGATTTTCTCAGGAACGCCGGCGGGCGTGTCCGCCGTGAAGCGCGGCGATATCCTTCATGGCGGCGTCGACGGGATCGGTGAAATCACGGTGAAGGTGGTCTAGGGCAGCGCCCAGCCGCCGTCGACGCGCAGGCTGACGCCAGTGATCAGCGACGCGGCGGGCGAGGCGAGGAAGACGACCGCGCCGGCCACTTCCATCGGCTCGCCAATGCGGCCCAGCGGAATGCTGGCGATGGTCTGCTTCAGGAAGGCGGGATCCGACAACGCCGGCTTCGTGCCGTCGGTCCAGATGAAGGTCGGCGCCACGGCATTCACGCGGATGTTGTATTGCGCCCATTCATTGGCAAGGCAGCGGGTGAGGTGGTCGATGGCTGCCTTGGTCATGCAATAGATCGGCTCACCCTTCAGCGCCACAGTGCCGGCTTGCGAACTCATATTGACGATGCAGCCGGCCTTGCGCTTGATCATGCGCCGGCCGGCGGCCAGCGCGGCGAAGAAGGTGCCTTTGAGATTCACCGCCAGCGTGGCGTCGAAATCCGCCTCGTTGACGTTCTCGGCCAGGTTCTCCGGCCCGATGCCCGCATTGTTGATCAACACGTCGATCTTGCCGTAGTGGGACTCGGCTTGTGCGATGGCGCTTTCGATCTGGTCGAGCTTGGCGACGTCCATCTGCAGCGGCAGGACCTTGGGGCCCAGTGCCTTGATCTCCGCCGCCAGTTCCTGGCCTGGGCCGGACGTCACATCGCGCAAGCCAAGCGCGATATCCGCGCCGGCCTTGGCACAGGCCAGCGCGCAGGCCCGGCCCAAGCCGCGCGCGGCACCGGTGACGAGCACGCTTTGCCCCGCGAGATCGTAGCGCGGAAAATGTTCAGCCATTTTTCTTGCCCCTCATGATATGCGCGCCGGAAAGCAACGCGCCCGCCCGAACCGACAAAATATATCGGCCCGGGCGGGCGCGGCCAATGGCAGCCGATACGCGGCCTAGCGGATGCCCGCGTCGATCAGCGGAATGAGCTTCTCCACGTTGGCCGGCGAAAGTGTTCCCGCCGCCGTGTTCGTGGTGAAGCCGCCCATCTGGTACTTCGCCGACAGCACGCATTGCAGCACCGGCAGGAAACCCTGGAGATAGAGCTGCTGGTCCAGCGTCGCCGTCATGGTGCCGGCCTTAACCGCGTCGACAGTCTTCGGATCGGTATCGATGCCCGCGAGGATGATGCCACCGGCCTTGCCGGCCTGCTGGGCAACATCGGGAAGCAGCGGCGTGATGCCGCCATGCTGGGTGCCGATGGCCTTCGTGTCCGGGTGCTCTTGGAGGTAGGCGACGAGCTGCGGAATGGCGAGCGGCGGATTGCCGTTCACTTCTTCCGACATCTCCAGCCGGTCGACGGTCACGCCGGCCTTCTCCAGCGTGTCGGCCATGCCCATGTCCGAAAGGCCGCGGTCGCCCTTGCTGAAATTGCCGAACACCAGGGCCTTGTCGCCGGAGGCCAAGCCCGAGCCGAGCATCGCGCGGGCGGTGATGGCGCCGCCCTCATAGAGATCGACGCCGGCATAGCCGAAGCCCTTGTCCTGATACTTGACCTGGAGTTCCTTCAGCGGCGCATTGCCGGACGTGACGACAATGCCTTGCGCCACGGCGTCAGCCACCAGGTCGGCGAAGGCGTCGTTGCCGGGATGGCCCATGATGACGATGCAGTTGGGCTTGGCGGCCAGCGCCTCGCGGAACTGGGCCAGCATGGTCTCCGCCTGCCAGCTCGAATATTGCTCGATCAGATTGACGCCCAGCGCCGCCGCGGCGGCCTTGGCGCCGTTGGTGCGCGGCAGCACCGGCGGCTCGCCGGGCTGTCCGCCCATCTGCATATAGACGGTGACGCCTTCGCCAATCATATCGGCCGCGACGGCGGGCGCCGTCATCGCCGCCAGGGAGCCCGCGATCGCCGTCACGCTCAGTAGCTTCGTAATCGTCCGCATCATGATCCTCCTGATGTTAGGTTTCATTGTTGCAGTGTTATCGATTGCCGAACCCAAGTCCCTTCAGCCGCTCCGGGCGCTCCACCAGCATGTGCAGGATGACCGCCGCGAGGAAGACCAAGCCGATCACCATGTCTGCGATATCGCCGCCCAGGCCCATGGCCACCATGCCGATCTGCAGCATGACGACGATGAGCAGGCCGATATAGCTGCCGACGATGGTGCCGGAGCCGCCGAAGATCGAGGTACCGCCGATAAACACGGCGGCGATCACCACCAGGAGCATGCCCTGCCCCTGGGTGGTGGTGAAATTCTCGGTTTCCATGGTGAGGAACATGCCGGCCAGACCGGCCAGCGCGCCCATCAGCGTGAACAGCTTGATGCGCGTCGTCTTGACGTCGATGCCCATCACCCGCGCCACGTTGGCGTTGTCGCCGATGAACAGCAGCGCCTCGCCGAAGCGGTGGCGGTTGAGGATGAACCAGAGCAGCACGGCCAGGCCGATGACGATGACAGCCTGGATGGGTATGCCATCGGGCTTGCGCAGCACCACGTCGCCACTGAACAGGCCGGTGAACAGGCGGCCGGTGGTGAACTCCCACAGGGTGGTCTGGTTGAAATCCCGCAGGGCGAACTGCTTGCCGGCGGCCAGGAACACGGCCATGCCGCGCCAGATGAAGGCGGTGGCCAGCGTGGCAATGATCGAGGGAATGCCGACCCAGGCCACCAGCACGCCATTGATGAAGCCGGCGAGAGCGCCGACGCCGATGGCGGCGATGACGCCGATCCAGGCATATTGGGCCTGCAGGACCTTGATCTCCTCGGCCGTGTGCCCCTCCGCCAGCCAGTTCAGCCAGTACACGTTATCGAAGCGGTAGAAGGCGGCAAAGATCAGGCTGGTCAGCGTCACGATCGACGGGAAGGAAAGGTCGATATCCCCAGCGGCGATCACCAGGGTCAGCCCGAGGACGCAGATGATCTGCGGCTGGTAGTTGATCATGACCGAAACATAGGTGCGCCAGCCGAGGAAGGCGTTCGGCGCCATGATCATGAGCACGATCAGGATGACGACGAGCACCAGCAGGATCGGCACCCCCTCGGTCGCCAGCAGGCGCGCCAGCGGCGGCCGTGGCGCCTTTCCGGCGCTGCCGCGGGAATGCGCCGCCGTCGTCACGCCGCGCTTTCCTTCTTCGCCTGGAGGGAAAGCAGGTGGTCGGTCAGCTCATGGAGGGTCATCTCGCCACGCTTGATGTTGGTCACGATCTCGCCGCGATCGATGACGACCAGGCGGTCGGCCAACTCATGCACATGGGCCAGGTTATGCTCGATGTAGATGCAGGCGCGGCCGCTGCTGCGGATGCGCTCGATGAAGTCCAGCACCTTGCGCACTTCCTTGAGGGCCAGCGCCACCGTCGGCTCGTCCAGCACGATCAGGTCGGCATCGAAATGCATCGCCCGGCCAATGGCCACGCCCTGGCGCTCGCCACCCGACAGCTTGCTGACCGTAGAGTCCGCGTTGATTCCCACACCGCGAAAGCCGATGGTTTCCAGCAGGATCTTGTTGGCGATTTCTTTCTCTTTCTTGACGTCGATGAAACCCCAGCGATTGGTGATCTGGCGGCCGGCGAAGAAATTGCGCCACAGCGGCTGCTTCTCGCCCAGGGATTTCTCCTGATACACCGTTTCGATGCGCAGGTCGTGGGCACGGCGGACGGAATAGTCGGACCAGGGAATATGCCGATCGCGGACGAACAGCCGGCCACCAGTCGGCTTCTGCACGCCGGTGATGATCTTGATCAGCGTGGATTTGCCGGCGCCATTGTCGCCGATCAGGCCGACGATCTCGTTGGCGCCGACCTGGAAATTGATGTTGCGCAGCGCGACGACGTTGCCATAGGCCATGGACACGTCCTCGAGCCGCACCGCGTGCCGGTACTCGGCGCCAGCCGCCATGCATTGCCTCCCAACGGCGCCTGCCGCTCCGGTTGCTTTCCGGCATTTCGGCCGCGGCGCCAGGTAATTCCTTGCGGTTAGGACAGCCGACAGGCGCGAACGGGTCAAGGGCTATTTGTCATACAATTGAAACTCGCCCGCCGGACCCCGCCGGTCCGGCCATGCTGCAAGTCCGGCGCTTGCCGGTCTTGGGGTTCGGACCTACAACACCGGCTGCACGAGCAGGCAAGCGCCCCGGGGCGCTTGTCGGGGATAAGAAACAGAAAGAATTGAGACCTCCGTGATCCAAGCTTATGTACCGCGCAATGGCCGCTTTGAACGGGCCGAGCAGATCAAGGGCGCGCCGCCGCCGGCGGATGCGCTCTGGCTCGATCTGGTGGCGCCGACTTCCGAGGAACGGGCGCAGGTGGAGAAGTCCTACGGCCTGACGCTGCCGACCGCCGAAGAGGCCAAGGAGATCGAACCGTCCGACCGGCTCTATGTAGAAGGCGGCGCCCGCTTCATGACGGCGACGATCCTGGTCCATGCCGATGCGCCCCTGCCGGAACGGGCCAGCATGACATTCATCCTGACGCCGCGCGGACTGATCACCCTGCGCCATGTGGAGCCGCGGCCGGTGGCGACCTATGCCCAGAAACTGGTGCGCGGCACGGAGGCCTGCAGCTGCGGCGAGGATGCGCTGACCGGTTTGCTGGAAGCCTTCATCGACCGGATCGCCGACATCCTGGAGAAAACCGCCCAGGACCTGGATCGGGTGTCCCATACGATTTTCGCGGAAGAGAGCAAGGGGGGACGCCGCCGCCGGCCGCAGCAGGATTTGCGGGCGGTCATCCGCGATCTCGGCCGCAACGACGATCTGGTCTCCACGATCCGCGAAAGCCTGCTGTCGATGACCCGGCTGATCAGCTTCTTCACCGCAACAATTCAGGGCGCCAATGAGAAGACGCTGAAGGATGTGCGGGCCCGGCTGAAATCGGCGCGGAACGATATCCTGTCGCTCGGCGAGCATGCGGCTTTCGAGTCGCACACGATCAATTTCCTGCTGGATGCCACGCTGGGCATGATCAACATCGAGCAGAACGGCATCATCAAGATCTTCTCGGTGGCGGCGGTGGTGTTCCTGCCGCCGACCCTGGTGGCCAGCATCTATGGGATGAACTTCGAATACATGCCGGAGCTGCAATGGCTCGGCGGCTATCCCTGGGCACTCGGGCTGATGGCAATCTCCGCCATCATTCCGCTGATCTATTTCTACCGCAAGGGCTGGCTATAGGCCTCACCGCCGGCTAGGCGCCATCGAGGATCTGCCGTAGTTTCTGTGCCAATTCGGTGCGGCGATAGGGCTTTGCCAGGTAGTGCACGCCCTGATCCAGCTTTCCCTGATGCACGATGGCGTTCTGCGTATAGCCCGACGTGTAGAGGATCTTGATGGCGGGCCGTATCTGCAGGGCTGCATGGGCGAGCTGCCGGCCGTTCATCCCGCCGGGCATCACGATATCGGTGAACAGCAGCGCGACCGAGTTCTCCTCGGCGAGGATCTTGAGCGCATGGGGACCGTTGGCCGCTGTGAGCACATGATAGCCCAAGGATTCCATCTGCGTGGTCACGAGGTCTATGACCTGAGCATCGTCCTCCACCAGCAGGATGGTTTCGCTGCCATGGGGGGCTTCGGCCTGCGGGTCTATAGATTTCGCTGAAGACGGGCCGTCTTTTCCATGACGGGGCAGATAGAGGCGGACGGTCGTGCCATGGCCGACCTCGCTATAGATCTTCACATGGCCGCCGGACTGCTTGGCGAAGC
>DATKFM010000212.1:0-5648 GCA_035544395.1 Verrucomicrobiia bacterium | reverse complement strand
CGAAGAAATCACCGGCATCAAGGTCAATCACCAGCTGCTCGGCGAAGGCGAAGTGGTGCAGGCGGTGCAGACACAGATGCAGACCAACCGCAATCTGTACGACGCCTACATCAATGACTCCGATCTCATCGGCACGCATTCGCGCCTGCAAAGCGCCGTCAATCTTACCGATTGGATGGCGGGCGAAGGCAAGGATGTCACCGACCCGATGCTGGATGTCGATGACTTCATCGGCAAGGCCTTCACCACCGGCCCGGATGGCAAGCTCTGGCAGTTGCCTGACCAGCAGTTCGCCAACCTGTACTGGTTCCGCAAGGACTGGTTCGACCGCCAGGATCTGAAGGACAAGTTCAAGGCCAAATACGGCTACGAGCTTGGCGTGCCCGTCAACTGGTCGGCTTACGAGGACATCGCGGAATTCTTCACCAACGACGTGAAGGAAATCGACGGCGTCCGCGTCTACGGTCACATGGACTACGGCAAGCGCGCGCCGGATCTCGGCTGGCGCATGACTGACGCCTGGCTGTCCATGGCCGGTTCCACTTCGCCGGGCCTGCCCAACGGCCGGCCGATCGACGAGTGGGGCATCCGCATGGAAGAAGGCTCCTGCAATCCCGCAGGCGCTGCAGTCTCTCGCGGCGGCGGCACCAACGCTCCGGCGTCGGTCTATGCCATCGCCAAGTGGGACGAATGGCTGCGCAAATACGCGCCGCCGGGCTCCGCCGACCTCGACTTCTATCAGTCGCTGCCGGCGCTGTCCCAGGGCAACGTGGCCCAGCAGATCTTCTGGTACACCGCCTTCACCGCGTCGATGGTCGCGCCCAAGAGCGCGGGCAACAACACGGTGGACGATGCCGGCAACCCGCTCTGGCGGATGGCCCCATCGCCGCACGGCCCCTACTGGAAGGACGGCATGAAGCTGGGCTACCAGGACGCCGGTTCTTGGACGCTGTTCAAGTCCACCCCGGTGGATCGCCGCAAGGCCGCTTGGCTCTATGCCCAGTTCGTGGTGTCGAAGACGGTGGACGTGAAGAAGTCCCAGGTCGGATTGACTGTCATCCGCGACAGCACCATCCGGCATGAGTCCTTCACCAAGCGCGCGCCTCAGCTCGGCGGTTTGGTCGAGTTCTACCGCTCGCCCGACCGCGTGAACTGGACGCCGACCGGCATCAACGTGCCTGACTATCCGAAGCTGGCACAGATCTGGTGGCAACAGATCGGCGACGTGAACTCCGGCGCCTTTACGCCGCAGGAAGCGATGAATCGTCTGGCCGACGAAATGGACCTGACGATGGCCCGCATGCAGGCGGCGGACGAGCAAGCCAAGACCTATGGTGGTTGCGGCCCAAGGCTCAATGAGGCGAAGGATCCGAACGAATGGCTGGGCAAGCCCAATGGCCCGGCAGCCAAGCTCGACAATGAGAAACCCCAGGGCGAGACCATCTCCTATGATGAACTCGTGAAGCGTTGGGGCGCACAATAAGTAGGAGAGACTGATACCGGGGGGCGCCGCTGGCGCTCCCCGGATTTCTTCCGTTAAACTGGCTCACTGAGACCGCGGTCGGGAAAACGATATCGATGTCACTTGAACTCCGGAATGTCAGGAAGCGCGTCGGCGCCGAAATGCACATCCACGAGACCGACCTGGTCCTCGAGCAGGGAAGTTTCAACATCCTGCTCGGCACGACTCTCGCCGGCAAGACGACGCTGATGCAGCTCATGGCCGGGCTCGATCAGCCGACCTCGGGCGAGATCTGGTTCCGCGGCAAGAACGTCGTTGGCGTTCCCGTGCAGAAGCGGAACGTGTCGATGGTCTATCAGCAATTCATCAATTATCCGAATTTCTCGGTGTTCGACAACATCGCCTCGCCGCTGCGCGTTTCCGGCATGACTCGTCCGGAGATCGAGGCGCGGGTGCAAAAGGTCGCCGATCTGTTGCGCCTGGGGCCGATGCTGCAGCGCCGGCCGAACGAACTGTCCGGCGGCCAGCAGCAGCGTACCGCCATCGCCCGCGCCCTGGTGAAGGATTCCGATCTGATCCTGCTGGACGAGCCATTGGCGAACCTGGACTACAAACTGCGCGAGGAACTCCGCGACGAGCTGCCGAAGCTCTTCGCTGGGCGCGATTGCATCGTGGTCTATGCGACCACCGAACCGGCGGAGGCCCTGCTGTTCGGGGGCAATACCGCGACCCTGCATGAGGGCCGCGTGACGCAGTTCGGCCCGACATCGGCGATCTATCGCCGGCCCAACACGCTGGTCAGCGCCCAGGTCTTCTCCGACCCGCCGATCAATCTGGCGAAGGTGAGCAAGAGGGGCGATGAGATCGCCCTCGGGGAGGGCATCGTTTGGCGTGCGGGCAGGAGCGCCCTGGGCGTGCCCGACGGTAACTACACAATCGGCATCCGGCCGCACCACATCACACCCACCGAACGGAATCATGGCGCCGCCGCGCTCGAAGGACGCGTGCTGGTCGCCGAGCTTTCGGGTTCGGAGAGCATTCTGCATCTCGACATGAACGGGCAGACCTGGGTGTCCCAATCCCACGGCATCCATCCTTTCCCGGTGGGCTCGACCGCGAAGCTTTATGTGGATGTGGACCAGAGCTTCTTCTTCGATGCCGACGACAGGCTGATTTCGGGGAGCGCCTGATGGCCAGAATTACGCTTCGCGATCTTCGGCACAGCTACTATCCCAATCCGCAGAAGGACGACGATTGGGCCTTGAAGAAGTTGTCCCTCGATTGGGACGATGGCGGCGCCTATGCGCTGCTAGGCCCATCGGGTTGCGGCAAAACCACGCTTCTCAACGTCATCTCCGGCCTGATCCGGCCGAGCGAGGGCCAGATCCTGTTCGACGGCCGTGACGTGACGGACGCGACACCGGAACAGCGGAACATTGCCCAGGTATTCCAGTTTCCGGTCATCTACGACACCATGACCGTCTACAACAATCTTGCCTTCCCGCTGCGCAACCGGGGTGTCGCCGAGGCCGAGGTAGACAAGAAAGTCCGCGAGATCGCCCATATGCTCGATCTCGACCAGCGGCTCGACAAGCGCGCTTCCGGCCTGACCGCCGACGGCAAACAGAAGATCTCGCTCGGCCGCGGGCTGGTGCGCTCCGATGTCGCGGTCATCATGTTCGACGAGCCGTTGACGGTGATCGATCCACATTTGAAATGGGTGCTGCGCTCCAAGCTGAAGGAGCTGCACAACCGCATCCGCCGCACCATGATTTATGTGACCCACGACCAGACGGAGGCGCTGACCTTCGCCGACCAGGTGGTGGTGATGAACAACGGCATGGTGGTGCAGATCGGCACGCCGGTGGAACTGTTCGAACGACCAAAGCATACCTTCGTCGGTCATTTCATTGGCTCGCCGGGCATGAACCTGCTGCCCTGTCATGTGGACAACGGCAAGGCCATGTTCGACAGCCTTCAGATCGAGACCGTGAATGCCGCCGCTTATCGCGGCAACGGCAAGCAGCTCGAGCTCGGCGTGCGGCCGGAGTTCGTGCATTTCGCGCCCACGGGCATACCCGTGCAGATCACCAAGGTGGCCGACGCCGGCCGCTATCGCATCGTCGAGACGCGCCATCCCCAGGCCGTCATCAAGCTGCTGGTGCCGGAGGGCGGCGCGATTCCGAGCGACAGAGCGCATCTGCAGTTCGAGCCCGCCCATACCCAGGTCTATGAAGACGGCTGGATGGTGACCTGACGTCATGAGGAAGACCGTCAACCAGAAAGCCTGGTTCTTCGTCCTGCCGGTGGTGATCCTGGTGGCGTTCAACGCCATCGTGCCGCTGATGACGGTCGTGAACTATTCGGTGCAGGAGACGTTCGGCGACAACCAGTTCTTCTGGCACGGCGTCGGCTGGTTCGAGGACGTGCTGCATTCCGACCGCTTCCACGCCGCCCTGCTGCGCCAGCTTATTTTCACCGGTATCATCCTGGCGATCCAGATTCCCCTGGGCCTCATCGTCGCCCTGGCCATGCCGCGCAAGGGACCGTGGGTCTCGGTATGCCTGGTGCTGATGGCCCTGCCGCTGCTGATTCCCTGGAACGTCGTGGGTTCCATGTGGAACATCCTGGCGCTGCCCGATATCGGCCTGCTGGGCCGTGTGCTCAACGGCATCGGCTGGGACTACAACTACACAAGGCATCCGCTGGACGCCTGGTTCACCCTGGTGCTGATGGATGTCTGGCACTGGACGTCGCTGGTGGCGCTGCTCTGTTATGCCGGGCTGGTGTCGATCCCCGATGCCTACTATCAGGCGGCGAAAGTGGATGGGGCGCGGGCCTGGGCCGTGTTCCGCTATATCCAGCTGCCGAAGCTGAAGCATGTGCTGACCATCGCCATCCTGCTGCGCTTCATGGACAGCTTCATGATCTATACGGAATCGAAGGTGCTGACCGGCGGCGGACCCGGCAATGCCACTACCTTCCTGTCGATCGATCTGGACAAGATCGCCCTCGGCCAGTTCGACCTCGGACCGGCGGGCGCCATGTCGATCATCTACTTCCTCATCATCCTGGTGCTGAGCTGGCTGTTCTACACGCTGATGATGCGAAACGAGGACAAGTCATGAGACGCCTGGGCTGGTTGATTCCGGTGGTCTACATCCTGTTCCTGATGCTGCCGATCTATTGGCTGATCAACATGTCGTTCAAATCGACGAACGAGATCCTCGGCTCCTTCACGCTTTTCCCGCGCGACTTCACGCTGGACAGCTATCGGGAGATCCTGACCAACCCGGTCTGGTACATGGGCTATGTCAATTCGATCAGCTATGTGCTGCTCAACACCGTCATCTCCGTGACGGTGGCGCTGCCCGCGGCCTATGCCTTCTCGCGCTACCGTTTCCTCGGCGACAAGCATCTGTTCTTCTGGCTGCTGACAAACCGCATGGCGCCGGCGGCGGTGTTCGCGCTGCCTTTCTATCAGCTCTATTCGGCGGTCGGGCTGTTCGACACGCCCATTGCCGTCGCGCTGGCGCACACGCTGTTCAACGTGCCGCTGGCGGTGTGGATCCTCGAAGGCTTCATGTCCGGCGTGCCGAAGGAATTGGACGAGACCGCCTATGTGGACGGCTATTCCTTCCCGCGATTCTTCCTGCGCATCTTCATCCCGACCATCGCCGCGGGCATCGGCGTCGCCTGCTTCTTCTGCTTCATGTTCTCCTGGGTCGAGCTGCTGCTGGCCAAGACGTTGACGGCGGTGGAGGCCAAGCCGATCGCCGCGGTCATGACCCGCACGGCGAGCGCCTCGGGCTATGAGCTGGGGCTGCTGGCGGCGGCGGGGACGCTGACCATCATCCCCGGCGCTTTCGTCATCTATTTTGTGCGCAACTATATCGCCAAGGGCTTCGCCCTCGGGCGCGTGTAAGCGGAGAACCGCGCCATGGAAAACACGGGAATGCTGCAATGGATGGCCTGGACCCTGCCGACTGCGGCGTTCTTCATCTTCATCCTGCTCTGCCTCTGCGGCATGTCGGTGTGGGAGTATTTCAGCCCGGGCGGCTCGCCGCGCCGCGGCATCCTCAGCCTCGACACCACCCGCGGCGACAGGTTGTTCATCTCGCTGCTGGGCAGCGCCTTCATCTTCCTCGCCTGGCTCGGCATCATGGGCACGCCGCTCTGGGGCGGC
>DATKFM010000211.1:0-4073 GCA_035544395.1 Verrucomicrobiia bacterium | reverse complement strand
GCAAAGGGAATGAAGGCGTGCAGCGGCGTGTCGATCGATGCCGCGCGCGGATTGAGATTGAACGTGCAGTGGGGAAGATAACCCACCATCTCGTCTTCACGCTGTTCGCCGCGATACCGGCTCTTCAGATGGCGGAGCTTCTCCATGTACAGCGTGGCAAAGCCGTCGAGTTTCATAGTGCCGACGTCGCCGCCGGAACCTTTGACCCACAGAACCTCCGCCGGCTCGCCGCTTAGCGGATCGGGCTGCATCACCTTTGCCGAAGTGTTGCCGCCGCCGAAGTTGGTGATGCGCTTGTCGGCGCCCAGAAGGTGCGAGCGGTAGAGCAGGCGGCCGGGTTCATCCAGCGTCGCGGCGTGGGCGTCATTCCAACGATTTTCCAAGAGCGCAATCTCGGCCAGATCGCCCATGCCGTCCTCCCTCTGGCGCAACGCCATCAGGAGAATCGCGCCCGGTTCCGAGGAGAGTCAATCTTTTTCGATCATGAATGATCATATTGCACTGCAGCATGACCAAATACGACTGATTTTGATTGACCAGGCTGCTTATTGCCGGAATGATGGCTTGTTGCAGGAGGCCCGATGCACGAGCGCGAACGCCATCGCATCATCCTAAGCGCGGTCCAGGAACGGGCCGTCGTTACCGTGCAGGATGTTGTGGAATACACCGGTGCTTCGGAAGCGACGATCCGGCGCGACATCGTTCAGCTCGCCGAAGAGGGCCGCCTGCGCAAGGTGCGCGGCGGCGCCGAGGCGATCCACCCGGCGGGCGCGCTCACCGCGCGGTCCTTCTGGCAAAGCCAATCGGTCAATCTAGCGCAAAAACGCGCGATCGCGCGGGCGGCAGTCGAATTGTGCCACGATGGCGAAGCGATCATCATCAATGGCGGCACGACGACATTCCAGATGGTGCACTATTTGACGGGCCATCGCCTGCAGGTACTGACGAACTCCTTCCCAATCGCCGACCATCTGCTGAAGCATTCGCGCTGCACCGTCATGGTGCCCGCCGGAACCATCTATCGCGAGCAGAGCATAATTCTGAGCCCGTTCGAGAATGATGGCACGGCGCATTTCTATGCCAAACGCATGTTCATGGGCGCGCAGGGGGTCGGCCCGCTCGGTATCATGGAATCGGACGCCCTGATTATCCAGTCGGAGCAGCGCCTGATCCGCCAGGCGGAGGAACTCGTACTGCTGGTCGATTCAAGCAAGTTTCAAAACCGCTCCAGTTTAATTCTCGGTGCGCTGGAGAGGGCGGCGGTCATTATTACCGACGACGGCATCACCGACGCTGCCCGGCGGGTTGTCGAGGATGCGGGCATCAAGTTGCTGATCGCGAGGCCGGAAAGCGCCGGCGATCGGGAGGAATCCCCGCTCGTCGCCTAGCTGGCGGCATGCGGGCGATGCAAACAAGGACGAGGCAACGGGAGGAGGAGAATATGTTTTCGATCAAGAGGACGGCAGTCGCACTGGCTCTGGCAATCGGTTTGATCGCCGGTCCCGCGAGTGCGGAAAACGTCAAGATAGCCCTGGTCGTGAAGGCGCTGGGTATTGGTTTCTTCGAAGCTGCCAATAAGGGCGCACAGGAAGCCGCCAAGGAACTGGGTGACGTCGAAGTCATCTATACCGGCCCGACCGATACCACTGCCGAGGCGCAGATCGAGGTGATCAATGCCCTAATCGCGCAGAAGGTCGATGCCATCGCCGTTTCCGCCAATGACAAAGATGCGCTGGTTCCGGCTCTGAAGAAGGCGATGGAGCGCGGCATCACGGTCATCTCCTGGGATTCGGGCGTCGCACCCGAAGGTCGGCAGATGCATCTGAACCCTTCGTCCAATGCGCTCATCGGCAACATGTGCGTGAAAATGGCGGCAGACGTCTTGCCAGGCGGCAAGGGCGATGTCGCCATCCTGTCGGCGACTGCCACCGCCACCAACCAGAACACCTGGATCGACGAAATGAAGAAGGTTTTGCCCAATTACGCAGGCGTCAATCTGGTGACTACGGTCTATGGCGACGATCTCTCGGACAAGAGCTATCGCGAGACTCAAGGCTTGCTGCAATCCTACCCGGACCTGAAGGTCATCATTGCGCCGACGTCGGTCGGCATCGTTGCCGCGGCCCAGGCTGTCGCTGACGGTGGCAAGATTGGGCAGGTTTACGTGACCGGTCTGGGGTTGCCCTCGGAAATGGCGGGACATGTGAAGTCCGGCGCCACCAAGAGCTTTGCCATCTGGAACCCGATCGATCTCGGCTACTCGGCGACCATGATCGCCTACAATCTGGCGAAGCATAAGGCGGAGGCGAAGCCGGGCAGCGAAATCCCGATGGGCCGCATGGGCGCCGTCAAGCTTGACGACAACAATGAAGGCGCCATGGCCGATCCGTTCGTCTACGATGCATCCAACGTCGACGAATTCGCCAAGATTTTCTGATCTCCTGATGCGCGGACCGCCGGCGGCATTCATGCCGCTGGCGGAGCGCAACTTCGCCGGTTCATACTATCGCTCCGCGGCAAGACGCCGGAGGCCCAAACATGCCCGCCGTTGCGGAGCCTGTTGCCAGAACAGATGAGTTGGCGTCCGACACCGAGGCGGCGGGCGGACAGCCGATTCTTGAACTGCGGGGCATCAGCAAGTCTTTCCCCGGCGTCAAAGCGCTGGAGAATGTCGGGCTGATACTGACCGCGGGCCGTGTTACGGCGTTGATTGGTGAAAACGGCGCAGGAAAATCGACGCTGGTGAAGATCCTGACCGGCATCTATCAGCCCGATGCCGGCGAGATACGCATCGACGGTGCCGCCGTGCAATTGCCGACGGCGCAAGCGGCGCAGCGGGCCGGCGTGACCGCCATCCACCAGGAAACCGTCTTATTCGACGAGCTTAGCGTGGCCGAGAACATCTTCCTCGGCCATGCGCCGCATACCCGCTGGGGCATGATGGATTGGGCCGCCATGCGCCGGCGCGCGGCCGAGATCCTCGCCCGCATCGAGGTCAGCATCGATCCCGCGGTGCGGCTCAAAGATCTGTCGATTGCTCAGAGACACCTGGTGGCGATCGCCCGCGCTTTGTCGGTTGAAGCGCGGATCGTCATCATGGATGAACCGACCGCGGCGCTGAGCTACAAGGAGGCGGAAGATCTATTTCGTATCATCGAATCCCTCAAGCAGGCCGGCAAGGCCATCCTGTTCATCAGCCATAAATTCGACGAGGTCTTCCGCATTGCCGATGAGTTCACGGTGTTCCGCGACGGCAACGCGGTCGGCGCCGGCCGGCTGGCGGAGATCGACCGTGGCGAGCTGGTGCGGATGATGGTCGGCCGCACCATCTCGCAGGTGTTTCCGCAACGGCGGCACCGGATCGGCGAGATCGTGTTGGAGGTCGACAACTACCGCCATCCCACCGAATTCGACGGCATTTCCTTTCAGCTTCGGCGCGGCGAGATCCTCGGTCTCTACGGTTTGATCGGTGCCGGGCGTTCCGAGCTGACGCAAGCCTTGTTCGGGGCAGCGCGTCCTTCCGGCGGCCGGCTATTGCTGGAGGGGACGCCGATCGCCATTCGCTCGCCGGCCGACGCCATCGCGGCCGGCATTGTCTACGTACCGGAGGAACGCGGCCGCCACGGAGCCGTGCTGCCGCTGTCGATTGCGGAAAACATCACCTTGCCGTCGCTGGGGCGGACGGCACGTCACGGATTTCTTCGTGCCGCGGAGGAATTCGCGCTGGCGCGCAAATATGCCGAGCGGCTGGATGTGCGCGCCGCCTCGCTATCGCAGCCAGTCGGCACGCTGTCGGGCGGAAATCAGCAGAAGGTGGTGGTGGGCAAATGGCTCGCTACCCACCCTAAAGTGCTCATCCTCGACGAACCGACCAAGGGCGTGGATATCGGCTCCAAGGCGGCGATCCATGCCTTCATGGGGGAATTGGCGGCGGAAGGCCTGGCGGTGATCATGGTTTCGTCGGAGATTCCCGAGATTCTCGGCATGTCGGACCGCGTGCTGGTGATGCGGGAAGGGCGGATGGCCGGCTTGTTCGACCATGCCGAGCTATCGCCGGAGACCCTCGTCCGTGC
>DATKFM010000210.1:0-8330 GCA_035544395.1 Verrucomicrobiia bacterium | reverse complement strand
CCGGCAACTCGCCATCGACCGGCTCGGCGCCGAGCGAGCGAATCAGGTCATGAAGCTGTCCGGCCGCGGCGTCGATTCGGGCCTGGTCGGTGCCCTTGATGACGAAGCTGGCGCCATAGCGCTGCCGTCGGAAGAACGGATAGCTGCCGATATCCAGATCGGGATAGGCCGCCTGCAGCTCACCCAGGCCCTTGGCGATCACGCCCTCCCCGATATGGCCGCTGACGGTGCGGGACTGGATCGGCGCCCCATGGCTGAGGGTGGCGGCAATGCCCTCGAACATCGACTGCATGATCTTCGGCACGCCGGCCATTACATAGACATTGCCGATACGATAACCCGGCGCGGCGCTGACCGGATTTTCGATCAGCACGGCGCCGTCGGGCGTGTTGGCCATGCGCAGCCGCGCCTCATTGAGCATGCCCGGCTCGTAGTGGCTTTCCAGAATCTTCAGCGCCTCGGGATGGCGGATTAGCGGCACGCCATAGGCCCGGGCGACGCATTCCGAGGTGATGTCGTCATGGGTCGGCCCGATGCCGCCGGTGGTGAAGACATGATCGTAGCGGGCGCGCATTGCATTGACCGCGCCGATGATCTCTTCCGGGATATCGGCGACGACCCGCGCTTCGCAGAGCTTGATCCCCAGCGCCGCCATGCGTTTGGCCAGGTAACTGAGATTCACGTCATGCGTGCGGCCGGATAGGATCTCGTTGCCGATGATCAATACGGCCGCGGTAACGGTCGCGCCGGAGTCTGCCGCAGCGGACATGGATGGTGCGGCGGCGGTCAATTCTGCGGCAGTGCGTAGCCACGGCCGCGCATGCAATCGTTCACGATCTCGCGGTAGCGCTGCTCATGGCTGTACGCATCCATATTCGCCTGCAGGTCCGGCGCGGCGTTATCTTCATTGCCGGTGTCGTGAGTCGCCTCGATCGATTGGTCGATCTGCGAGTCGCGGTCCAGGACCGCGTTCGCCTGGCTGCGACAGGCGCGCAGGTCGGCGGAGGTCTGCTCTTCAGTCGTCTTCTTCCGTTCCCACTTGGTTGATGCGGGATCGTCTTGCAGGCCGAAATCGAACGCGTTGCAGGCCGAGAGGGAAAGAAGCAGCGCGCACGCGCCAACCCAACGCATCATGGCATACCCGGAGATTCAGTGGCTGTAGGCGCGCAAGATGCGCCGCGAGACCGCGATTTGCAACAGCGCCCTGAGCCGCAATCCCTGCGGAATCGCGCTAGATGGCCAGTTTCAGCAGATCATGTCCGGTGACAAGCACCAGCAAGACCATGAGCGCGCAGAGTCCGCCGATCGAGCAGACCTTGACGACGCGGGCGCTCAGCGGCTTGCCGAGCACGACCTCGATGCCCATGAAAACCAGATGCCCGCCATCGAGGACCGGGATTGGCAGCAGGTTGATCACGCCGACATTGATCGACAGCAACGCCATCAGCATGACAAAGCCGAAGAACCCGTACGAGGTCACGGCATCGCCGCTGACGCCGGCAATGCTGATCGGGCCGGCGAGATCAGTGAGCGGCCTCGACCCGGAGGCGATCTCCACCAGACCATGGGCGTTGGCGCCGACAAAGCTCCAGGTGCGCTCGATGCCGTTGGTCAGTGCGGGCAATGGATTGGCCATCGTCCAGACATAGCCGGTGGTCTCCAGGCCGATATCGGTAAGCACGCTTCCGGTCTCGTCGATCGAGTATCCCGACAGCGTCACTGTCGTCGCCGACTCGCCGCGGACCACGCCAAGAACGGCGTCGACACCGGCGGCATCCCGCAACTTTTGGGCCAGCATGACCGCGTTTTCCACGTCGACGCCGTTGATGCTGATAATCCGGTCCAGCGGCATAAGCCCGGCCTGCGCCGCCGGACTGCCGGCTTCTACTTTGGCGATGACGGCAGCGGGCGGCATCAAGTCGCGGCTGTACAGGAAGCCGGAAATCAGCAGCGCGCCGAAGATGATATTGATCAGCGGTCCGGCCACGACAACAGCGGCCCGGTGTGACACTGGCCGGAAGCTATAGGCCCATTTGCGCTCCATCGCGCTGAGCGGACGCATCTGGCCCGAGGAGTCCCGCGTCTGGTCGCCCTCGCCGAACATCTTCACATAGCCGCCCAGCGGCAGCAGGCAGAGCTTGAAGCGCGTGCCATAGCGGTCGACCCAGCCGAACAGTTCCGGACCAAAGCCCATGGAAAACGCCTCGACCTTGATCCCAAGGCGCCGGGCGACCCAGAAATGGCCCCACTCATGGACCACGATGATCACGAAGATCAGCGCCAGGAACGGCAGGGTGTACAACAGGGCGGTGCCGACGATAGCCATCGACCAACTCCGTGAATTGCTTCCTTCTGGGCATCGACAGTAGAGTTAAAAAACGGTAAATGACAAGAGGGAATCATCGTTAAGTCATTGAAATCATATCGTTAAACATCATGGTTAATATCCTGGCAAATGTTAGTAAAAAAGCGTGCATGCGGGCATTTTCCGCTGCCCGGCTGGGCAGTTAGCAGCCGATCATGAAGTTTAATCAGCCGCTGCGCCGGGCCCGGCTCCTCAAAAGGTACAAGCGATTTCTCGCCGATGTGACCCTCGAGGACGGCCGCGAGGTCACCGTGCATTGCCCGAATCCCGGCTCGATGATGGGCTTGAGTGCCCCCGAATCAGAGATCTGGCTCTCCCTTGCGCCGCCGGGGCGCAAACTTCCCTTCGGCTGGGAACTCATCCGGGTCGGCGATCATCTGGTGGGGATCAATACGGCCTGGCCGAACCGGCTGGCGGAAGAGGCGCTGGCGGCCGGGCGGATCAAGGCGCTCTCCGGCTATGCGTCGCGCCGCCGGGAAGTGGCTTACGGCGAAAATTCGCGCATCGATCTGTTGCTGGAGTCGCAGGATCGGCCGCCCTGCTATGTCGAGGTCAAGAACGTGCATCTGAAGCGCGAGGCCGGCGCGGAGTTTCCGGACTGCGTGACCCAGCGCGGCGCCAAGCATCTGCATGAGCTGAGCGCCATGGCGGCGGCCGGCCATCGCGCGGTCATGCTCTACATCGTGCAGCGCATGGATTGCGACAGTTTCGCCCTCGCCGACGATATCGATCCCGCCTATGCCGCGGCTTTCGACAGCGCCCGGCGTGCTGGCGTGGAGATGCTCTGCTACCGCTGCGACATCACGCGTGAGGGCATCGAGATCACCGAGCCGCTGCCGATCACGCGCTAAGACTCGGGCCATCAACACCGAGTTGCGCCGAAGGCTCTCAACGCCTATCTGATCCCGGATGTCATTGCGGCCCGCCGGCAGGCTTTCTCCATCGGCCGCCATTATCACTAAATCGGGGTGATTTTCATGAATCCGTTTCGCGTGCTGCGCAAGATCGTGGTGAGCCTGCTCGCTATCGTCGGCGCATTTGTCATTGTGCTCGTCGTCGCCGGACTGTGGCTCGGCAGTTTCGGGCCGAAGCCAAAGCCAGTGCCCGCCAAGGATGTGGTGCTGACGCTGGAGCTCGGCGCGCCGATCCACGATCGCAGCGGCGGCGGCCCCCTGCCCTTCGGCGCCTTTAGCCACGGCGCTACGCTTCGCGATCTCGTCGCCGGTCTCGAAGCGGCGGCCGGCGACAGCCGCGTGAAAGGCCTCGTCGCCCATGTGGGCAGCGGCCCGCTCAACATGGCCTACGCCCAGGAGCTCCGCGACGCGGTGAAGGCGTTCCGCGACAAGGGGAAGTTCGCCGTGGCGTTCGCAGAGACTTTCGGCGAGGCGGGCGATGGCAATACGCACTACTACCTCGCAACCGCGTTCGAGGAGATCTGGCTGCAGCCATCCGGTGACGTAAACCTGGTGGGCTTCTCCATGGAGCAGCCCTTCATGGTCGACACGCTGAATTTTCTCGGCGTGACCGCGCAGATCGATCAGCGGATGGAGTATAAGGGCCTCGCTGATCCCTTCACCAAATCCTCCATGCCGCCGCCGATCCGCGAGAATCTGCAGCGGCTGGTCAATTCCTGGCTCGGCCAGGTGGCGCAGGGCATGGCCGAGCGGGGCAAGTTCGACGCCGATGCCGCGCGCAGCCTGATCCATCGCGGACCGTTCCTGGCCAGCCAGGCGCAGGCGGACAAGCTGATCGACAAGATCGGCTATTGGAACGATCTGACCAAGGCGGTGGACGACCGCGCGGGCAAGGACGCTTCATGGTTCTCGCTGGAGGACTATGCCGCCAATATCGCGACACCCGGCGACGACGCGGCCCGCATCGCGGTGGTGTACGGGCTCGGCGCCGTGCAGTTGAGCACCGGCAAAGGCGATAGCCTGTTCGGACCTGCGGCAATGGAATCGTCGGAAGTGGCAACAGCCATTCGCGATGCCGTCGACGATCCCGACATCAAGGCAATCATCTTCCGGGTCGACAGCCCCGGCGGCTCCTATGTCGCGTCCGATACGATCTGGAGCGAGGTGCAGCGCGCCCGCGACCTCGGCAAGCCGGTGATCGTGTCCATGGGCGCGCTCGCGGCCTCCGGCGGATATTTCGTCTCCGCGCCGGCGGCCAAGATTGTCGCCCAGCCCGGCACGATCACGGGATCCATCGGCGTCGCCGGCGGCAAGGTGGTCTTCGCCGGGCTCTGGAACACATTGCGGCTGCATTGGGATGGCGTCAAAGCCGGCGCCAACGCCGATCTGGAAAGCCCGCACCGGCTGTTCAGCAACGAAGGCTGGGCGCGGATGGAAGAGGGCCTTGACCGGGTATATGCCGATTTCACCCAAAAGGTCGCCGCCGGCCGCAATCTGCCGATCGAGAAAGTCCAGCAAGTGGCCAAAGGCCAGGTCTGGACCGGCAGCGATGCGAAGGACCGCGGCCTTGTCGATGCACTCGGCGGCTACAGTGTCGCCATTCAGTTGGCGCGGGACGCGGCCAAGATCCCGCCCGATCAGCAGGTGCGCGTCGAGGAGTTCCCGGCGCCGGAGAATCCGCTGGAGAAACTTTTCGAACAGGCGATATCCAGCGGCCAAATGCGCCATGTGGAAGCGCAGCGGCTGGAAACCCTGCTGCGCCTCGCCGACTGGCTGGAGCCGGTGGCGGCCGTGATCGCGCCCTTCGAAGGGTCGGCTGTCACAGCGCCGCAGCTCGTGTCGCCGGTGCAAGCGATCGGCAACTGAAACCGGCGATCAGGCATTCCTGCGGCCGCAGATCAGGAATTCCTTGTTGCCCTCGGCGCCGGTGATCGGGCTCTCCGTCAGTCCAGTCACCGTCCAGCCCGGCTGCGCCGCGAGCCAGGCGGAGATGCGCGCGCAGACCTCCTCATGGAGGGCGGGATCGCGCACGATGCCGCCTTTGCCCACGCGCGAGGGGCCGACTTCGAATTGCGGCTTGATCAGCGCCAGCAAGACCGCGCCCGGAGCCGCGAAGGACATCGGCGTCGGCAGTACGGTTTCCAGCCCGATGAAGCTGGCGTCGCAGACGATGAGATCGATCTCGTCCGGCACCTGCGCCCGCGTCAGATGCCGCGCATTCGCCCGCTCCAGCACCGTCACCCGCGGATCCTGACGCAGCTTCCAGGCCAACTGCCCCTGCCCGACATCGACGGCATAGACCCTTGCCGCACCACCTGCGAGCAGCACATCGGTGAAGCCGCCGGTGGAGGCGCCCACATCCAGGCAGATCTTGTCGCCGGCATCGACGCCGAACACCTTGAGGGCATGGGCCAGCTTCAGCCCGCCGCGGGATACCCAGGGATGATCCTGGCCGCGCACTTCGACGGCGCGGTCCCCGGCAATGTTCATGCCCGGTTTGTCCAGCCGCTGGCCGTTGCCGTCGAACACCTTGCCGGCGATGATCACGGCCTGCGCCTTGGTGCGCGTTTCCACGAGGCCCCGCTCCACCAGCAGCGCGTCCAGCCGTTGCCGCCGCGGCTTGTCACTAGCGGTCATGCCGAGCCAGGCCGCGTGCGGCGATGGAACCGCCAAGTCAGCAGTGCCGCCGTCACGGCGAGTCCGAGCGGCAATCCGGTGATCAATCCGACCGGGCCGAACCCCAGCGGAAAGCCCAGCAGATAGCCGCCGGAAAATCCCAGCACCCAATAGCCGATGACGGTCATGATCGAGGGAATGAGCGTGTCCTCGAGCCCGCGCAGCGCATTGGCGGCAGCGACCTGCATGCCGTCGACGATCTGGAACAGCGCGGTGACGAACAGCAACTGTCCGGCCAGCGCGACAACCGCGCCGTTCGCGGGATCGGATGTATCTAAGTAGAGGTGCACGACGAAGCCCGGGAAGCTGAGCATGAACAGCATCATCAACGTCATGTAGCCGACATTCATGCCGATGGCGACGAATCCGGCCTGTCTTGCCGTGGCCATGCTCCCGGCGCCGCGCTCGTGGGCAACACGGATCGCCACGGCCTGGGCGATTGCCGCCGGAATCATATAGAGGAAATTGATCAGGCTCATGACGATCTGGTTGGCGGCCAGGGCCGTGGGGCTCATGATTCCCATCATCACCTGCACCGCCGTGAAAAGGCCCGCCTCCATCGCCGTCATGAGGCCGACGGGAAGCCCGAGGCGAAAAATGCGGGCGCAGAGATCCCAATCCAACTGCGCGGTCGCGCGCAGCAGATTGTAGCCCCGCAGCGAGGGCGCCACGGCGACGATCGCGGCCTGCGCGAAGAACATGAGCCAGCACACAATGCTGGTGCCGATGCCTGCCCCGCCGATGCCCAGGCCCGGCCAGTTGCCGATGCCATGGACCAGGATCAACACCAAGACGAAATTCAGCGCGAGTGCTGCGATGGTGATCGCCATCAGGGAACTGGTGCGCGCCAGCGCCGTGGCGAAACAGCGGAGATTGCTGAACAGCATGTAGGGAAAGATGCTGAATGCCAGCGCCTGTGAATAGGGCCGCGAGGCCTCGATCACCTCCGGATCCTGGCCGAGCCATGGCAACAGGTCCGGCAGATACCAGCCCAGTGCAGTTCCGGGAATGGCCAGAATCGCCGAGACCCAGAACCCCTGGCCGACGGCGGCGCTGACCTGCGCGCGGTCACCGGCGCCATGGCCGCTCGCCGCCAGCACGCTGACCACCGATGCAATGCTCATGCAGACGAAGAGGATGCTGAACAGAATCGCGGTGATGAGCCCGACCGCCGCTATGGATATGGTACCGAGCCGGCCGACGATCGCCAGATCTGTAAGGTTCATGCCCATTTCCGCCAGGAAGCCGGCGGCCAACGGCGCGGAGATGAAGGCGAGCTTGCCGCACTCCTGACGGATGGTCAGGGCCGGAGCGGCAATTGGGGCGGGAGCGGCGCGATTCATCTGAGGATACCGGCGCGCGGCGCCGGTCAAGCGCCGCAGGCCGCGCTAAGCTCGCGCGGGCTTTATGCTGACGGTGCGCCCGAGGGCCTGCAGCGCTGCGTCGACGATGTTCCGCGCATTCAGGCCGGCCTGGTCGTATTGCTTCTCCGGCTTCTCATGATCGATGAAAATATCCGGCAGTGTCATCGGCCGCACCCTCAGGCCGCGGTCGAGCTGCCCGGTCAGCGCCAGATGCTGCAGCACATGGCTGGCAAAGCCGCCAACGGCGCCTTCCTCGATGGTGATCAGCACTTCATGCTCGCGCGCGAGGCGCGTGACCAGATCGCCGTCCAGCGGCTTGCAGAAGCGGGCATCGGCGACAGTCGTCGACAGGCCGCGGGCATTCAGGTCTTCCGCCGCCTTCATGCATTCGGAGAGCCGCGTGCCGAAGGACAGCAGCGCCACCTTGTTGCCTTCGCTGATGATGCGGCCCTTGCCGATTTCCAGCGGCACGCCGCGCGCCGGCATCTCCACGCCGACGCCGTCGCCGCGCGGATAGCGGAATGCGCTGGGCCGGTCGTCGATTGCCGCCGCCGTCGCCACCATATGCACGAGCTCGGCCTCGTCCGCCGCCGCCATGACCACGAAGCCCGGCAGGCAGCCGAGATAGGTCACATCGAACGAGCCCGCATGGGTCGCTCCGTCAGCGCCCACCAGACCAGCGCGGTCGATTGCAAAGCGCACCGGCAGCTTCTGGATTGCCACGTCATGCACCACCTGATCGTAGGCCCGCTGCAGGAACGTGGAATAGATCGCGGCAAATGGTTTGTAGCCCTCCGTCGCCAGGCCCGCGGCAAAAGTCACGCCATGCTGCTCGGCGATGCCGACATCGAAGCAGCGCGCCGGAAAGCGCTTGGCAAAGATATCGAGTCCGGTGCCCGAGGGCATGGCGGCATTGATGGCGACAATCTTCGGATCGTGCTCGGCCTCCTGCACCAGCGCCTGGGCGAAGACCTTTGTATAAGACGGCGCATTGGAGGGCGGCTTCACCTG
>DATKFM010000209.1:0-2196 GCA_035544395.1 Verrucomicrobiia bacterium | reverse complement strand
ATCGGGCGGACCGCGACCGAGGCCGGCAGGAACACCGTGTGCACCTCCGGCGCCATGGTTTCGTTCATGCCTGCGATCTGCATCTCGTAGTCGAGGTCGGTCCCGTCGCGCAGGCCCCGGATCATGATGGTGGCGCCGGCCTCCTGGGCCGCGGTGACCGTTAGATTGTCATAGGTGGTGGCGTCGAACTCGCAGCCGGCCTTGGCGGCTACGGGTGCGAATACCGCCCGGACCATGTCCAGGCGCTCCTCGGTCGAAAACAGCGGCTTCTTGCCGGGGTGGACGCCGATGGCGACGATCAGGCGGTCGCACAGGCCGACGGCGTTCTGGACCACGTCCAGATGGCCGTTGGTGACGGGATCGAAAGAGCCGGGATAAAGCGCGATGCGGGGCATAGGCTCCCGTCTACCCCGCCCCGGGCGGCCCGGCAAGCCGGATAGGTTCCCCTCCACGCCGGGCTTTTATTTCGGTTCGGCCACTGAACCAGTTTCGGGCCTCAGGCGTCTCCTTTGGCGAGCCGGGATTGTTTCGTCCGCCAATGGCCGACGAAACAAAACTCGGCCCGGACGAAACCATTTCCAGCGGCGGCGAAGACAGCAGGAAACTTGCGCTGGCTACAAGTCCATCCAACGAAACGACGGGCCGCGAAGGCCCACGGCAGGGGACCGTCATGATCAAGGCTTTTTCTGCAATCGCTGCTGCTGCATTCATCGCCGCCGCGCTCACCGTATTGCCCGGCTTTGCCCCTCAGGTCGAAGCCAGCGTGCCGCAGGCGCTTGCCAAGGGCGACCGCCTGGAAGTCCGCACCGCCGGCAAGGATTGCTCGCAGCAGTCCTGGCCGAATTTCGAGGCTTCCTGCCTCCGCACCACCGGCTCCAAGTCGATGGTTCGGGAAGTGCGCCTGGTTACCGCCGACCGCACCCCATAAGGCCGAACCACACAAATCGCGATGGCAATTTGCGGCGTGACGTCGCAGACTGCCAGTTGATCGCGCCCCACCGGAGCTGACGGTCGGGCGCGATTTTAGTTTGTGGGAGGCCAGCCCATGACCGCGACGCCCGCCGAAGCCTCGTCCTCCCCGCTAATCATTCCAACTGCCGCAACCATAGGGGCGCTGGGCGTCGTTTATGGCGACATCGGCACCAGCCCGCTTTATGCGCTCAAGGAAGCCGCGAAGGCTGCCACCGGCCACGGCGGGACGATCACGCCCGACGCCGTCCTTGGCGTGGTGTCGTTGATCCTATGGGCGCTGATCCTGATCATTTCCATCAAGTATGCGCTTCTGATCCTGCGCGCGGACAACCGCGGCGAAGGCGGCATCGTCGCCCTGCTGGCGCTGCTGTCGGCGCGCAACGCGCAACCCGGCACCTGGCGCGCGCAGCTCCTGATCGTCGGCCTGATCGGCGCCGCGCTGCTCTACGGTGACGGCGCCATCACGCCGGCCATCTCGGTCTTGAGCGCGATCGAAGGGTTGAAGCTCGATGCGCCGTCGCTGGCGCCGGCCGTCATGCCCATCACCATCGCCATTCTGGTCGGCATCTTCGTAATGCAGAAACAGGGCACCGGAGTCATCGGGCAGATTTTTGGGCCTGTCATGCTGGTATGGTTCGCCGTCCTTGCCCTGCTCGGTATCCACGGTATCGTGCAAGCGCCAGCCGTGCTCGCAGCACTAAGCCCGCTCCATGCCTTCAATTTCCTGACCCATCAGAATTTCCACATCAGCTTTGCGATCCTCGGTGCGGCCTTCCTGGCCGTGACCGGCGGCGAAGCAATGTACGCCGATATGGGGCATTTCGGCCGGGTTCCGATCCGGCTCGCCTGGTTCGCCATCGCGCTGCCGGCGCTGGTGCTGAACTATTTTGGGCAGGCCGCAGTCCTCATCGTCGACCCCAGCGCGATCGATCATCCTTTCTACCAGCTCGCGCCGGACTGGGCGCATTACCCGCTGGTAGCCCTGTCCGCCATCGCGACCGTGATCGCCTCGCAGGCGATCATTGCGGGCGTGTTCTCCCTGACCCAACAATCGATCCAGCTCGGTTTTCTGCCGCGCATGCATATCCACCACACCACCAGCCACACGATGGGCCAGATCTCTGTGCCGCTGGTAAACTGGCTGCTGGCAGCGGCCACGCTCGGCGCGGTGATCGGCTTCGGCTCGTCCGACGCGCTTGCCGGCGCCTATGGTATCGCGGTGTC
>DATKFM010000208.1:0-8543 GCA_035544395.1 Verrucomicrobiia bacterium | reverse complement strand
CGCGCCCGCTTCGTTTTGGATTTCGGCACCGCCTCGCCCCAGCGCTTCACCAGGCCGGAATCGATGCCCATGAGGTCAAGTACACGTCCGACCGAGTGGTCGACGATGTCGGCCACCGTCTGCGGCTTGGTGTAGAACGCCGGCAGCGGCGGGGCCACGATGGCGCCCATCTCCGACAGCGCCGTCAGATTGCGCAGATGCCCGGTATGCAGCGGCGATTCGCGCAACATCAGCACCAGCCGCCGCCGCTCTTTCAGCACGACGTCGGCCGCCCGGGTCAGCAGGTTGGTGGTCACGCCCGTGGCGATCTCCGCCATCGACCGGACGGAGCAGGGGGCAATGATCATGCCCAGGGTCTGGAACGAGCCGCTGGAGATCGCCGCCCCGACATCGGCCACCGGATACCAATGGTCGGCCAGCGCCCGGACATCCTTGGCCCTGAATTCAGTCTCATAGGCCAGCGTCATCTCCGCCGCCTTGGACATCACCAGATGAGTCTCCACCGGCAGGTCCTGCAGCACCTGCAAGAGCCGCACGCCATAGACCGCGCCGGATGCGCCGCTGATGCCGACGATCAGCCGTGATTTCAATGACATGGGCCTCCGGAAGCTATAACGACCTATTAACGCGGCGCAAAAGGTTCATGTTTACAATGAACGCCGATGAGGATTAGCATCTTAAGGTCTTCAGCCAACATGGAACAGACGGAGGTTCCCGAATGTCGGTGATAGAGCACGTGGACGCCTTGCGGTCCAAGCATGCCGAAATCGATAGGATGATCCAAGAAGAAGAACACCGGCCGCACCCAGACGATGGCGCCCTCGCCGAACTCAAACGACAAAAGCTGAGAATCAAAGACGAAATTGCGGTTCTGAACCGCGAACCCGGCAACGCCTAGTTGACGGGTTGACGGGCCGGTCTCCGAAAAAGGGGCCGGCCTTTGTGTTTGATGTGTGACTGACATCACCGCGCCGGAGCGCGCGAAATCTTAACTGTTGCATATGAGAATCGCAGCCGGTTTGCCCATTGGCATACCGGTCCTATAAGCGTGACATCTGGGTTTCCAACGAAGGGGTTGAGGGGATGATTCGCAATCTGATGTTTGCATTGTTGGCGCTGACGTTGATCTCGGGGCCGGTATCGGCTCAGCAGGATCCGCAGGCGATTGCCAATTCGCTGGTCATGCAGGAGGGCACGGTCCCCCTGGGCAACAATCTGGCGGCGGTGCATCTTACGCCCGCCTTCCGCTACCTGAGTCCCGCCGATACCAAGAAGGTCCTGGTGGATCTCTGGGGCAATCCGCCGGATTCGGTCGGCGATATCATGGGCGCGATCGTGCCCGCGGGCGTGAGCATCCTCAGTGCGGAAAGCTGGCTCATCATCGTCAGCTATGACGATTCCGGCCATGTCGACGATGCCGATGCCGCCGGGATCGACTACGCCGATCTGCTCTCGGAGATGCAGCAGTCGACTCGCGAGAACAGCGAGGAGCGCGTCAAGCAGGGCTATGAAAAGCTCGAGCTGGTCGGCTGGGCCGAGGCGCCTCACTATGACAGCCAGACGAAGAAGATCTATTGGGCCAAGCAGCTCAAATTCGGTGACGCGCCGCCGCCCGATACGCTCAACTACAACATCCGCGTGCTCGGCCGGACCGGGTTCCTGGATCTCACGGCGGTTGCCAGCATGAGCCAGCTGCCGATGATCAATCAGCGTGTGAACGAAATCCTCGACATGGTCAGCTTCAATCCGGGCAATCTTTATGCCGATTTTGACGCCAGCAGCGACCACACGGCCGAATACGGCATTGCCGGCCTGATTGCCGGCGGCGTGTTGGCCAAGGCCGGCTTCTTCAAGGTGCTGCTGGCGGCGCTGGCCGGGGGCTGGAAATTCATCGCCGCCGGTGTCGTCGTCCTCGGCGGCGTGATCAGCAAGTTTGTACGCCGCAAGCCGACCGGGCAGGCGTAGTAGCAGAAATGCCCTCTCCCTGGAGGGAGAGGGGGCTTACCGGAGGAACCCGTCGCCGCTCCCGGACGTTGATTCCCTTGCAACCGGGAGCAAGTCATGACCGTTGGCGATCGGGATCATCCCTGGACCTGTGACAGCGTGATGTTCATTGCCTTGCTGTCGACGGCGCTGGCGCTCGGCCCGGCGCTGGCCCATCTCCTTGAGCTGCCGAACAAGATCGGCCTGCCGGGGGAGCAGTATTTCATCGTGCAGCAGATCTATAGCGGCTGGAGCCAGCTCGGCTATGTCCTGGGTTTCGAACTGCTGTCGATGATGGCGCTGATCAGCCTGTCCTGGCGCCGGCCTCGGATCGTCGTGCCGACGGCAGTAGCGCTCATGTGCCTCGTGGCGGCGCAGGCCCTGTTCTGGATTTACACCTATCCGGCTAACGCGGCGACCGGCAACTGGACGGTGGTTCCCCTGAATTGGGAGCAGCTCCGGCGCCAATGGGAATTGTCCCATGCCGCCGGCGCGCTGCTGCAGATCGCCGCCTTCTGTGCCCTGGTCGTGGCGGCCCTCGGCCGGCACAACACACAGGCATGGCCGGCGAAGCTCCTCAGATCACCTTCAATACCTTACCCGCATCGGTGAAGGCGGCGATGGCGCGGTCGATGTCAGCCTCGCTATGGGCGGCGGAGAGCTGCACGCGGATGCGCGCCTCGCCCTTCGGCACCACCGGATAGGAAAATCCGATCACATAGATGCCGCGCTCCAGCATAGCGCCCGCCAAGCGGTGGGCGAGAGCGGCGTCGTACAGCATGATCGGCGCGATCGGATGAACGCCCGGCCGGATATCGAATCCCGCCGCCGTCATGCGTTCGCGGAATCGGTTGGTATTGGCGTTCAGCTTCTGCCGGAGATCGCCGCTCTTCGACAACAGATCGATGGCGGTAATGCCTGCCGCCGCCACGGCGGGCGCGATGGAGTTGGAGAACAGATAGGGCCGCGAGCGCTGCCGCAGCAGGTCGATGACCGGCTGGCGGGCTGCAGTGAAGCCGCCGGTGCCGCCACCCAGCGCCTTGCCCAGGGTCGAGGTGAAGATATCGATCCGCTCCTGCACGCCGCAATGT
Source organism: Verrucomicrobiia bacterium (assembly GCA_035544395.1). Taxonomy (GTDB): domain Bacteria; phylum Pseudomonadota; class Alphaproteobacteria; order Dongiales; family Dongiaceae; genus DATKFM01. Next base: position 5,469 of record DATKFM010000208.1, on the reverse strand, counting down.
TCCGCGGCGCCGCGGCCGGTCGGCCCGACAAAGCCGGTGGCGTGAGAATCGTCCACCATGACCAGCGCGTCGTGCTTCTTCGCGAGATCGACGATATCGCGCAGGGGCGCGATGTCACCGTCCATGCTGAACACGCCATCGGTGGCGATCAGCCGCGTGCGCGCAGCCTTGGCTGCTATGAGCTGCGCTTCCAGATCGGCCATGTCGGCATGCTTGTAGCGCATCCGCTGCGCTTTGCAGAGGCGGATGCCGTCGATGATCGAGGCGTGGTTCAGCGCATCGCTGATGACCGCGTCTTCTTCGCCAAGCAGGGTTTCAAACAATCCGCCATTGGCATCGAAGCAGGAGGAATAGAGGATCGCGTCGTCGGTGCCAAGAAATCGCGCGATCATCCGCTCCAGTTCCTTGTGCAGATCCTGGGTGCCGCAGATGAATCGCACCGACGCCAGGCCGAAGCCGTGGTCGTCGAGCGCCTTATGCGCTGCCGCGACGATCTCAGGATGATTGGCGAGCCCGAGATAGTTGTTGGCGCAGAAATTCAGCACCTCAGTCCCCGCCGCGAGCCGGATATGCGCGCTCTGCGGTGACGTGATGATGCGCTCTTCCTTATAGAGCGAATCCCGCCTGATCTGTTCCAGCGTCTCGGTCAGCCGTTCCTGTAGACCCATAGATAGTTCTCCAGATCTGGAATTCACGTGAGGCCGCGACGACGCGAAGTCGGAGTGCTGGTCGTTGCTGGCAAACTTCGACAACTAGAAACATTGGACATCGCGCCTTCGCGGCTCCGCGTGGACTGCGACCCACTCGTGGCAGCGGGCGATTTCCAATGTTAGACTCTTCTACGCGCACCAACGCAAGCCGCAAGGAAATCGCCAGGGGAAAGCGCCGCCATGTCCGATCTCGATCTCTGCTACATGCCCGCTATCAAGGCCCTCGAGGAATTCCGCGCCGGTCGCTTGTCGCCCGTCGACATCCTGAAAGCGCAAATTGCCCAGGCCGAGAGGGTTGAGCCGGTCGTCAATGCCTTCTCCCACCGCTATTTCGAGCAGGCGCTGAAGCAGGCGAAGCGCGCCGAGGAAAAGTACCAGAAAACCGATGGCCGGCCGCGGGCGGTCGAAGGCCTGTCGCTGGCGGTCAAGAACGAGATGGGCGTGAAAGGCCAGCCGCAGGATTTCTCCAGCCTGATCCATAAGGACAATGTCGCGGGCCGCACCGAACCCATCGTCGAACGGCTGTTCCGCGCCGGCGCCATCCAGCACGCGCGCAGCACCTCTCCGGAATTTTCCTGCGCCGGCGTCACTTATTCGCGGCTCTATGGCGTCACCGGCACGCCGTGGAACCCGAAATATACCTGCGGCGGCTCATCCGGCGGCGCCGGCGCCAGCCTTGCCGCGGGCACGACCACGCTGGCCACCGGGTCGGACATCGGCGGCTCGATCCGCATCCCCGCGGCGATGTGCGGCGTCGTCGGCTTCAAGCCGCCTTATGGCCGCAATCCCATCGATTCGCCCTACAACCTCGACGCCTATTGCCACACCGGCCCCCTGGCGCGCACGGTCGCCGATTGCGCGCTGTTCCAGAATGTGACCGCGGGTCCTCATCCGCGCGACATCGTCGCGCTCCGGCCGAAAATGAAGCTGCCGCTCGAATTTCCTGCGGGAGCGCTGAAGGGCAAGCGCGTCGCTTATTCAATCGATCTCGGCTTCCACGCCGTCGCGCCGGAGGTGCGCGCCAACGCGGTGCGCACCATCGAATTGCTGCGCGGCGAGGGCGCCATCGTCGAGGAAGTGGATCTCGGCTGGACTCGCGAGATCCTGGACGCCGCGAGCACCTATCTCGACCACCTGTTCGGCCACTACATGGCCGAAGCGCAGCGCCTGCATCCCGACCTGGTCACCGACTACGTCAAGTACTACGCCGGCCGTGCCGCCGCGGCCGATGTGGCGAAATTCGTTGAAGGTTTCCATGTCGCGGGCCGCATTTTTGATCGCTTCGGGCCGCTCCTGGAAAAGTACTACGCCTTCGTCTGCGTCCCCCTGGCGACCCACGATGTGCGCGCCGATCAGCCGCCCTGGGAGAAGATGATGGTCGATGGCCGCGAGATCGATTCCGACTATGAATGGACCATCACCTATCCCTTCAACATGCTGAGCCGCTGCCCGGTCATGGTGGTGCCATCGGGCATGGGACCACGGGGATTGCCGACGGCGGTGCAGATCGTCGCCCGGCCCTATGACGACCGGCGGGTGTTCGAAGTCGCCGCCGCCATTGAGCGGGCGCAGCCCTGGATGGATACGCCGGAGCGGCGGCCGAAGCTGTAGCGGCAGCCGGCCAGTGCGGCCGTCTCAAAACAACAACGCCGCGCCAACCCTGCCGGTGCGGCGAGGGCTGGCGCGGCGCTGGAGCTTGCCGCCTGTGACTATGGCCGCCTAGAAGGTCTCGTCGACGAAATCGCCGATAGCGCTCGCCGTGTCGGTCACGGCATCGCCTACCGCGTCGGCGGCATCTGCCAGCGCGCCGTCACTTTCGTCGGCGTCGTCGGCATCATCGCCGTCGGCGACATCATCGCCTTCCTCGCCCTCGTCGCCGCCGAGACCCTGATTGGCTTCCGTTGCCTGGATCTCATTGGCTTCGTCGGCGAGTTCGTCCGCGAAGTCTTCGTCCGTCAACTGCGCGCTCAGGGCCTCGTCTTCGGCCAGATCCGGATTCGTCGCGATCAACTTCTCATGGACGGCGAGAACCTGCTCGCCAGTCAGCGGCTTGTTCGCCGCCTCTGCCAGAATGCCGGCGAGGTCTTCGGTCGTAACCGTGCCATCGACGTTAAGCAGCGCGTCACGGTAGGTCTTGGACAGCGTGCCGACCGCCGAGTTCGGCGATGCGTTCGCCAGCGCCTGCGGCGAGGCGTTCAGGAAACCGTTGAGGCGCCCCAGATTGCTGGGATGCATCGCGTCTTCTTTCGAAAGCTTGCCCTTGGCGTGAGAGGTCTTCGCTTCCTGGACCTGATCGGATTGCAGGCCCTTGCCGTGGCCTTTGCCGTTTGCATTGCCATTGGACTTGCCATTGCCGCCGGCAGCGGCCAGCGCCGCCTTGCCATCGATAGCCATCTTGCCGGAGTCGAATGAAACCGGCAGCGCGCCAAGCGCCAGCGCGATGACTCCAGTGGCGACGCCGAAACCGATTCTCTTTCGAATCTTCATTGGCATTGAGACCTCCACGATCTGTTGGTATGCCGTATCCTCGACAGTCTATATTAACGGGCTGTTAAGGATGGTAGTTAAAGCCGTAAGATTGGTGTGGCGGCTTATTTGCTGCATTCGCGCAAGAGATTGAGAAGCGGGCACTAAATTCCTGTGCCAATTGGACCAAGGTCCAATTGAGGCAGGGCGCGGGGCCAATCATAAGAAGAATGCTTCGGCTCGCATCGGTCCAAACAGCGGGCGGAATGCCAGGGGGTCAAGTTGATGCGAAAACTCTTCCAGAGCTTTTGGTCCATGCGCGCCGCCTTCGCGGGCAGTCTGGTCCTGCTTCTGTCTCTCGGCGGCGCCGCCAGCGGCGAAGATCTCAAGAAATCCGGCACCGTGCGCATCGAGCAGGTGCAGGTCGCCTTCATCGGCAGCGGCAATCTCGGCGGCGGCACGCTGAAACTCAACGGCAAGACCTATAATTTCACGGTCGGCGGACTGGGCATTGGCGGTTTCGGCATCTCCAAGATGGTCGCCGTCGGCAATGTCTACAATCTCAAGGACGCGGCCCACTTTCCCGGCTCTTACGTGCAAGGCCGCTACGGCATGGCGGTCGGCGACGCCAGCACCGGCAAGCTGTGGCTCAAGAACAGCCACGGCGTGGTGATCGAGCTTGAGGCCGACCGCACGGGCCTGGCGCTCTCTCTCGGCGGTGACGCCGTCTATATCGATTTCGATTGAGCCGCAGTGGAGGATAGGATGTTCAAGACGATACTGCGGCTGCTCGTCACCGCAATTGCCGGCGCTGCGCTGCCGGCCCATGCTGCAGAGGAAGCAACGGTCAAAGCCTTCGTTGCTTGGCAAGGCAGCGGCCAGACCCTGCAGACATCGGTGACCGAGGCGACCTTCATCGGCTCGATCTCCGGCACCGTCTATGTCGAAACCGAGAAGGGACCGGTAGCCAGCGGCGAGATGATCTGTCCGGCGACTGTGCGCATCGAGCTCGAGAGCGGCGCCCAGACCGGCACCGGCCGCTGCGTCATGACGGCGCCCGATGACGCCCGCATCTTCGCCGACTTCACCTGCAGGGGTTACCACCTGATCGGCTGCAACGGCGACTTCGTTTTCACCGGCGGCACCGGCCGCTTCGAGGGCATCACCGGCGGCGGCCGCGCCGTGCTGCGCGCCAACGAGCGCACGCTGACCGCGGTCGGCGGCGCCGGCGTGGCGGAAACGGGCAGCGGCATCCTGTTCTGGCCGGCGCTGGCGTACAAGCTGCCCTGAGCGCAGGAGCATACCGCGCAGATGAGATCTGCAGGCTGTCTGCCGTTCTTCGATGAGGACGGCAAGACGGAGCCAGGAGGTGCATCATGCCGTCCCGATGGAGCTGCGTTGCTGCCTGCGCCCTGTTGCCGGCGCTATTGTTGGGCGTAGCCGGGCCTGCTTCCGCTTCGCAATCGATGATGCGGCCTGGCGGCGTGCCAAAGCCGATGGTGCCGGGCTCTGAAATGGATCCGGCGGCCTGCGGCGATCTCGCCATCACGCTGGAGCCCGCCACGGATTTTCACAGCATGGGTTGCAGCCGCGGGCCGGCCACCCATGGCGGCGGTACCGGTTGGGCAACAAAATCCGAGATCGCTGCGGCTGGTCCAGAGTCGAGATTCTTCGTCTACCTCTATGTCGCCGGCGTCAGCAGCTTTTTCGAACGCAAGGATCCGCAATCGCTGTTCGAGTATGTGCTGGACTACGATGTCCCGGGTAGCTGGTCGGCTGCGGGCGTTTTCGAAGGCTATCCGGCCAGCCGGTTCATTGCCGAGATCGATGGGATGCGCGCGTCCTGTTTCGCTTTCACCCGCCATGGCGGCCATGTCGCCCGCTCCATGGGCTACCGCAATCGGGTCGCCGGCATCTATTGCGAGATCAAAGACAGCGCTCGGCCGCTCGAGGATGCCCGCATCAGCGAGATGATCGGCAGGATCAAGACCAGCGTCTTCTGACGGCTTTCAGTCCCACATGTAGTCCCGCGGCCTTCCGTCCCGGCCGTCGGCGAGGCCGAGGTCGCGCAGCTGATGGCAGCTCAGGCTGTCCAGGTCGAGCCGTTCGGCCGGCCGCAGGCGGCCGAGGGCCGCGAGCAGTCGGGCGGCGATGGCCGGGGTCTTCGACGCAAGGACGAGGTCCAGTTCAGTGCAAGTGGCGCAGGTCATGGGAGTGGTCCTCCAATTAGAATGTATTAATGTCATGACCAGAATATGAGGCTAGAAACACCGCGCTTTCCAACGGAACGTCA
>DATKFM010000207.1:0-7239 GCA_035544395.1 Verrucomicrobiia bacterium | reverse complement strand
CCCCCCGGCCCCACGGCGCAGATTGTTGGTTACATCGTCTTGTAGGCCGGCAAGCTGCTGAGCTGCTCCTTGCTCAGCGTCGTCGAGACAACGACATCATCGGCATTGCCGGAGAAGCTCAGATCGTTCCAGCCCAGCAGGACCGGCTTTTCGCCCAGGCCCAGGAAGCCGCCGACATCGATGACGACGCCGTTGATGCTGCCGTTGGACTGCACGATCACTTCGCTGATCTCGCCGATGCTAGTGCCATCGGCCGAGTTCACTTTCGCGCCGAGGATTTCGCTGGCGCGCATCCCCGGAATGCCCGCGGCCGGTTCGATTGCGGCCTCAGGCGGCGTGGTTTCCGGCGCAGCCACGGTCGAGTCCGCGGTCTGCTCGGTGGTGGAGGCGGCAGGCGGCGTGCGCTCGGCAATGTACGGATTCACCGCCACGTCATCATCGTAGGAATAGACCATGCCCGGCTTGGCGCTAGCCGGGAACTTGTGTTCCGGCAGCGCCTCGAGTTGCTCCTTGGTCACGTTCGCCATGACCTTGTCGCCGTTCTCGCTGATCGTCAGCTCATCCCATAGCAGGGCGACATGCTTCTCGCCCAAACCGAGGAAGCCGCCGACGCCGGCAATCACGTATTTCACATTGCCGGCACCGTCGATGACGACGCTCTCCACTTCGCCGACCGTCTCGCCGGCGCCGTTCACGATGTTCTGACCGATCAGCTTCTGCGAGTCGACGGCGGCAGCCGCCGTGGTCGCCGCGGTCGCGTCATGGGGCGCGAAGGCAATCGGCGCGGTCAGCAGGCCGACGCCCAGGACGGCAGCGATCGCAGTGGTTGAAAGATGCTTGTTCATTATGCACTCCGGTCTTCAATAGGGTTGAGGTTCCACGGCCCCGTGGATCACCCACGCTGACCTGATAAGAAAGAAACAGTCCCTGCATGAGACGGTTCCAAATCCATTCCGGTCAGGACCCGGTTTCCATATGGAATCATAGGGAGTTGCGATCGGGAACAGATCGATCCGCCAGCGGTTGTTCCACGCCACAACTGAAACGCGGAGACGTTCAAATGCGCTATCTAATTGCCTGGCTCCTCGGCGTCCCATTATCTGTGCTCGTGATCATCTGGCTGATCTGGGGCTAGTCGCCGCACCCACGGAACCATCCTCCTGCGCTGGCATTTTTTAACAGGGTCCGATTTGGGCCGGCCCAGCGTGCCGGATTAGCCGGCGTGATAAGTTGGAGGAGACCAATTATGCAGAACAAGAACCCCGCCAATATCGGCGGAAAGGACAAGGTGCCGGGCTATCCCCAGGACAAGAATCCGGCGGGAACACCGGATCCGCGCCCGGAAGAATTTCCCGGCAAGGCGCCAGATATCTATGCTGGCAAGAAGTATCGCGACGCCAAGGACGGCGGCTCGGAAAAGCAGCCGCCGGAGCGCCGTGACGCCGGCCGGGAAAATCCCGACGTAAACCAGGCCCGCCGCAAGGACGAGACCAATCCTGAGCGCGGCAATGTGGAACGCCCGGGTGGCGAAAATCGCGGTCGTGATTCGGCTCGCGACCAGGATCGCCACTAAGCAGCATCTGAGTGACGCTTCGAGACGGGAGAGGGCCGCGTGCCTTCTCCCGCTCGCTTCGCTTTGAACAAAATCGGAGAGATTCCTATGACAGAGAAGCAACGCAATGAGGGCGAGGGCAATCGCACGGCTGCCCGCGTCTACAACCGTGCCACCAAGGAGTTTGCGCGGTCCGGCAAGGTCGAGGAGCAAGCAAAGCGCGCGGAGCAAGCGATCAGAGGTCCGCAGAAAGCCGACCTTGAACGCGCCGAGCAAGCCGGCAAGAGCAAGTCGCGCGGCGAGGATCCCGCCGTGCTGCGAAAGAAGGACGCAGGCTGACCGCGACTTCGGCGGAACCGTGTTAAACCGCTGGCGTTCTTATGTTAGTGCCGTCGACAACGGCGGGACTCATTGATTGATAACGATAGTACAAATGAGGAGATTGTCATGAATCAGGAACAAGCTTCCGGCAACTGGAAGATCTTCAAGGGCAAGGTGAAGGAGCAGTGGGGCAAGCTCACTGACGACGACTTCAAGGTGCTCGAAGGCAACCGCGACCAGTTGATCGGTAGCGTGCAGAAGCGCTACGGCATCGAGAAGGAAGAGGCCGAGCGCCAGGTCAACGAGTTCCGCAATCGCAACTCGGACATCTTCCGTAACTAACGGATCCGGTTCCGAGTAAGCGAGGGTCGGAGAGTAGTCCGGCTCCGTAGTAGGCCCGGCATCAGGTCCGATCGACGGGCCGGGAGACGGATGAAGCGCGGATCGCCCGGGAGCCTGCCCAATGTTCCCGTGGCGATCCGTGTCTTGTTTCAAGTTGACGCCGGGCCCTATGACCGTTGTGCGGGAACCAATCTTTTGGCGACGCATTGATACGCCAGACCAATGCACGGAGGCGCAACATGCTCGGCACTATTCTACTGATAATCCTGATACTTCTTCTGCTGGGTGCGATTCCGGCCTGGCCCTACAGCCGGAGCTGGGGTTATGCGCCCGGCGGCTTGATTTCCGTCGTGCTGATCATCGTGGTCGTGCTCTTGCTGACGGGACGAATCTAAGCGGTTTGGGGCAATCGCCTGCTCATTCCTTAGCGAGCAGGCGATAGCCGACGCCGGGCTCTGTGACGATATGCCGGGGCTGCTCGGGATTAGCCTCGATCTTCTGCCGCAACTGCCTGATAAAAACGCGCAGCGCTTGGACATCGATGGTGTCAGCGCCGCGCCATACCTCATGGATCAAATGGCGATGGGTCAGCACTTTGCCGGCGTGGATCACCATCTGCTGCAGGATATCGTATTCCTTCGGCGATAGCCGAACATCAGTGGCGCCAACCGTCACACGACGATGCACTAGATCGACAGTGAGGTCGCCGGATTGGAACAGCGGCTGGCTTCCCTGTTCCTGCAGCCTGTGGCGAAGGGCTGCCCGAATCCGCGCCATCAGCTCGTTTACCCCAAACGGCTTGGTCACGTAGTCGTCCGCACCAAGATCAAGCGCGGCGACCTTGCCTGGTTCATCGCCGCGGCTCGACAGTACCACGATCGGCACCTGCGATTTCTGCCGCACGCTCTTGATAATCTCCAACCCATCGACATCGGGTAGCCCAAGATCGAGAATGATCAGGTCCGGTTTCTCATGCCGCAGGGCGTCGAGCGCGGCGCGTCCATCGGCCGCTTCGACCGTGCGAAAATTCTGTACCTCCAGAGTCTTGCGCAGGAGGCGGCGGATCGGCGGCTCATCGTCGACGACCAGGATGCAAGGATCGTTAGGCGCCATGGACCACCTGACCCCCTGGTATGGCCGCGGCAGATTCGGCGATCGGCAAGCGGATCATGACTATGGCACCACGGCGATCTCCGCGGTTCGCCGCGGTGATTCGCCCGCCCTGCGCCTCGACGAAACCGCGGCAGATCGCCAGGCCAAGGCCGGTTCCAGCCCGCTGCCGGTCGCCGCTCTGAACGCGGTAGAACTTGTCGAAGATCCGTTCCAGATCTCCAGGCGGTATACCGGGTCCTTCGTCGCGCACCGTGATCACGAGGTCGTCACCTTCGCGGCTGCCGAGGATTTCGATTTGCGATCCTTTGGGCGTAAACTTCGCGGCATTATCCAGCAGATTGAACAGCACTTGCTCCAGCAGCAGAAAATCTACGGGAAGCATCGGCAGATCGCGCGCCAGAGTCACGGTTGCGCGGTGACCAGTTAGAATCGGGCCGGCGCGCTGCAAGGCGGCGCCGACGACATCGCTGAGATCGATCATCTCTCGCTTTGGCTCGATCTTGCCGGAATCCAACCGTGTCATATCCAGCAGATTGGCGACGAAGCGATTGAGCCGCTCGCCCTCTTCCTGTGCCGTCGCCAACATTTCCTCGCGTGTTGCCTCGTCATACAGCTTGCCGAAGCTGCGCAGGCTGGTGACGGTGCCAATGATCGACGCCAGCGGTGTGCGCAGGTCATGGGAGATCGACGTCAGGAGGGAGGCCCGCAACCGCTCCGTCTCCGCTTGCAGGCGCGCGGCGTCGACACTCTCCGCCAGCTGCGTGCGCTCGATGGCGATCGCGGTCTGATCGGCGAGCGCGTCGAGTAGCCGCCGCTCATCGGGTGTGAACAGCGGACCGGGCGCGGCGCGGTTGATGCCCAGCACGCCCACGGCGCCCCGGCCGCTTCGCAGTGGCAGGAACAGCCGCCGGGCGCCTGGCAACGTGTCGGCGCCGCGTCCCGCCGGCTGATTGTGGTCCCAGCACCAGCGCGCCGCCGCGAGATCCGATTCGTCGAGCCGATCCTCCGGCGGAAAGCCGGCACGAACGGCGATAGTCTCGCCGTCGGGTATCAGGATGACCACTTCCACCGACAGCATGACAGCGATCTGGTGTGCCGTGGCCCACAGGAGATCGTCCAGCTCGGCAATGGCCGCAACTTTTCTGCTGAAGCCATAGAGCTCTGCGCTAATCCGGGCCTGCTTTCTGGCAATCATCGCCTGTGTCCGGGTTCGCGCCGTCAGTCCGCTGGTGAGAACAGCGACGATGAGAAAGAAGACCAGGGCGATGACGTTTGCGGGGTCCGCAATGGTGAAGTTGTAGAGCGGCGGGATGAAGAAGAAATTGTAGCAGAGCACACTGACGAATGCGGCATACACGGATGGCCAGACGCCAAAACGCACGGCGCTCGCCAGAACTGCGGCCAGGAAGACCAGGGAGATGTTCTCGAGATCGACGATCTGGTCGATGAGCAGCGCGACGCCCAGGGCGGCCGCGACAAAGCCTGTGCTGACCACATAGGATAACACATCGACCGTCGTCTTTTCTGGCGGCGACGCTGCCGAGGCGCGGGGCTGCCGCTCAGTCGTGCCGGGTATGACATGGACACTGATATCGCCGGCCTTTCGCAGCATTTCATGCACAACCGAGCCGTGGAGCATCTCGAACCAGCGCGAGCGTGTCGATTTGCCGATGATGATCTGGGTCGCGTTGTTTTCCCGCGCATAGGCCAGCACATCGTCGGCGATGCGCTGACCGGGCAAGGTGATAGTATCGGCGCCAAGCTTCTCGGCGAGCCGCAATGCTTCGGCGACACGATCCCGCTCCGCCTCGTTCAACCGCTGATACCGCGATGTCTCGACATAGAGCGCCGTCCAGGGTCCGCGCAGGCGGTCGGCGACGCGCTTGCCATAGCGTACAAGCTGCAATGCACTCGGCTGCTCGCTGACGCAAACTAGCAGGCGCTCACCGGCTGCCCAGGGCCCGGCGATGGCATGCTCCTGCATGTAGTCCAGCATCTGCTCATCGACCCGCTCGGCGGTGCGCCGCAGCGCCAGTTCGCGTAGGGCGGTGAGGTTGCCGGGCGAGAAGTAATGCTTGAGCGCACGTTCGGCCTGGTCTGGCACATAAACCTTGCCCTCGCGCAGCCGCTGGATCAGGTCATCGGGTGTCAGGTCGATGACTTCGACTTCCGCGTCATTGACGATCCTGTCGGGCACAGTTTCGCGCACCCGCACCCGTGTGATCTGGGCGACGATGTCGTTCAGGCTTTCCAGATGCTGTATATTGACGGTGGTATAGACATCGATGCCGGCGGTTAGAAGTTCCTCGACATCCAGATAGCGCTTCGGATGACGCGAGCCCGGCGCATTGCTGTGCGCCAACTCGTCGACGAGAACCAACACCGGCCGGCGCGCCAGGATGGCGTCGATATCCATCTCCGTGACTTCGCGACCCTCATAGACGATGCGCCGCAGTGGGACTGCCTCCAGGCCCTCGAGCAGCGCCTCGGTCTCCTTGCGGCCATGGGTCTCGACGATGCCGATGACGACATCGACGCCCTCTGCCTCACGTCGGCGGGCCGACTGGAGCATTTCATAGGTCTTGCCGACGCCCGGTGCCGCACCCAGGAAAATTCTAAGGTTGCCGCGCTCCGCCCGGTTGGCGGCCGCCAGAAGGGCGTCCGGCGACGGCCTTAGGTCCTGGCTCCCCGGGTCCGATCTTGCCATCCGCGAAATCTATCCGACTTCAACCGGGCTGACTATCAGCCACCGGCCTGGTCGAGCGCCAGATTCAGCAGCAATACGTTCACACGGGGTTCGCCGATCACGCCGAGCGTGCGATCCTCCGTGAATTCAGCCACCAGCTTCCGCAGCCTGTCTTCCGGCAGGCCTCGGGCCTTGGCGACGCGCGGCACCTGGAACTCCGCTGCTGCCGGCGTGATATGGGGATCGAGGCCGCTGCCCGATGTCGTCACGAGATCAACGGGAATTGGCCCGCTGTTCTGCGCTCGCAGCATTGCCGCGTCGGCCTGGACCCGCTCGACCAGCTTCCTGCTGGTGGGGCCGAGGTTCGACCCGCTCGACGCGCCGGCGTCATAGCCATTCCCAGCGGCCGATGGGCGGGGATGGAAGTACCGGTCGCCCGTGAAAGCCTGGGCGATCAGTTCCGAGCCGATCACCGTGCCGTTGCGTTGGATCAGGCTGCCATCAGCCTGATACGGAAACGCCAACTGCGCGATGCCGGTGACTGCCAGCGGATAGACGATTCCCGTCAGGATCATCATCAGGAGAAACAACACGATCGCGGGCCGCAATGAACTTCTCAACATTTGGCGACTCCTCAGGCGAGGCCAAGCGCCGAAACGACGATGTCGACGGCCTTGATGCCGATAAAGGGAATAATGATTCCGCCGAGTCCATAGACCAGCAGGTTCCGGCGCAAGATGCTGGCGGCGCCGACAGGCCGGTACTTCACGCCTTTCAGCGCCAGCGGAATCAACGCGATGATGATGAGGGCGTTGAAGATGATCGCCGAGAGGATCGCACTCTCCGGCGTCGAAAGCCCCATGATATTGAGAACACCAAGCTGCGGGTAGAAGGCGGCGAACATCGCGGGAATGATGGCGAAGTACTTGGCCACGTCATTGGCGATGGAAAAGGTGGTCAGAGAGCCGCGGGTGATCAGCAGCTGCTTGCCGATGGCCACCACCTCGATCAGCTTGGTGGGATCGCTGTCCAGATCCACCATGTTGCCTGCTTCGCGCGCCGCCTGGGTGCCCGTATGCATGGCGACGCCCACATCGGCCTGGGCAAGAGCAGGCGCGTCGTTGGTGCCGTCGCCGCACATGGCCACCAGCTTGCCCTTGGCCTGCTCCTCGCGGATCAACTTCAGCTTGGCCTCAGGTGTCGCTTGCGCCAGGAAATCGTCGAC
>DATKFM010000206.1:0-24864 GCA_035544395.1 Verrucomicrobiia bacterium | reverse complement strand
ATTTCGACCGCTCCCATCTGTCCGGCTGGAAAATGATGCGAGTTTTGCGCCGAATATTGGTGGGGCGTCCCGCGCTCTATGCGTTGATTGCCGTACTCGTCGCTACGATGGGTGCGGCCATTTTGGCTGGCATCACCGAATATGGCCGCGTTTCCAATCAATCCCGCCATGCCGTCTGGACAGCCATCGAAGCGCAAATGGCGCATTTGCGGCTGAGCGACAGCGTTTCGGCCTATGCGGCGGCACCCGATGACCGTCATCGCCAAGCCTTGTCGGCCGATCTGATCCAGTTCCAGGGTCAACTGCCGAAGCTGGCGGAATTGGCGGACGATGCGCCTGATGATATGCCGCAGACCATTTTCAACATGCTGGCGCGCATACCGGACATCGTCAGCCGCGTCGAAAAATTCCGCGACGGCGATGCGCATGGTTACGGGATCCTTAAGGAACGGCTGGACTCATTACGGCAACCACTGGAGGACATGGCTCGCGCCTCGACGCTGGGCGAGGCCGGCGGCCTGCTGAGCCGGGATCCGCGGCAGAACTTCTATCTGCTGGCAGCGATTTTTGCGATCCTGATCGTGGGCATCGGCGGCCTGGCGGCGCTACTGTTCCGCAAGAAAGATCTCATCAAGGATTTCTACCGCCGATCGCTTGCCGATGCGCGCGAGTTGGATGCAACCCGCGCCCGTCTCGAAGATGCGATTGAGAGCATCACCGACGGATTCGCACTCTTCGATGCCGAAGAGCGCTTGGTCCTGACCAATGACCGCTTCCGGGCAATGCACCGGCTGGCGGCGCCGCTGATCCAGCATGGCCGGACGCTCGAGGAGATCGTGCGGGCGGCCGTGACGCAAGACATCTATCGCATCGACGGCAATGCGGAAGATTGGATCGCCCGGCGCGTGCGGCAATGCCGTGACGTCGTCGGGCCGGTCGAGTTGGCAATGGCCGATGGGCGCACGATCCTGGCCAGCGACCGCCGGACGCCTCAGGGCGGCCGGGTCAGCATCCTGACGGATATCACGGAAAAGCGGCAGGCGGAGCGGGTTCTGGAAAGCCGGCTGGCGGCATTCGAGTCGTCACTCGATGGCTTGGCCATCATCGACAACGATGGCCGCCTAGCGTACGCCAACCGCAGCTATGCCCTTATGCATGGTTGGCCGGAACGGGACGGCTATGTCGGCCAGCCCTGGATCACCGCCTACGATGCCGATGAGCGCGAACGTTTCGAAGGCGAGATCCTGCCGGACCTGCGAACCGCCGGCGTCTGGCGCGGCGAGGCGATCGGCCTGACGGCGGACGGCGTCACTTTCCCGCAGGAACTCACCCTGCGGCAACTCGACGACGGCGGCATCGTTTGCGTGGTGCGCGACACGACTGAACGGCATCAGGCTGACGATGAACGGGCGCGCCTGCGCGAGCAGTTCCATTTGTCGCAGCGGTCCGAGGCGCTGGGACGCCTTGCTGGCGGCATCGCCCACGACTTCAACAATATCCTGGGCGTCATCTTGGGCCTGGGCGATCTCAGCCTGATGGAACTGACGCCGGAACATCCAGTCCGCGCGCGCATCGAGCGCATCCTTAAGGCCGGTCAACGCGCCAAGGACCTGATCGACCAGATCCTGGCCTATAGCCGCCAGACGCTGGGCGAGCGCACCGTCATCGATCTCGGCGCAGATCTCAACGGCGTGCTGGAGATCCTCCACGCCACGGTGCCCTCCACCATCGACATCGTTCTCTCGGTCGCCAAATCGCGCTGCCTCGTCGAGGCCGGCCGCAGCCAGATCGAGCAGGTGATCATGAATCTCTGCGTCAATGCCATGCACGCTATCGGCCAGAAGCAGGGCCGCATCGACATCTGGCTCGAGACAGTCGACGGCCGCGAGGTTGCCGCGCTGGAGATGTCGCCGGCGGCGCTGCGCGACAATTCGGGTTCCGGCAATGTCCAGCCGGGCCAGGGCCGCGCCAATATTCTGTGGATGTCCACACCGGCGCCGCGCGAACTCATCCGCCTGAGCGTTCGGGACAACGGTACCGGCATGGATGCGGCGACACTGGCTGAGATTTTCCAGCCCTTCTTCACCACCAAGCCATCGGGAACCGGCACTGGCCTCGGCCTGGCGGCGGTGCATGGCATCGTCACCGCGTATGGCGGCGCAATCCGCGTGGAGAGCGAGGCGGGAGTGGGCACGCAGTTCGACGTCTTCCTGCCGGCGGCTGATGGCTCCGTCGAGCCGATCGAAGAGACCGAGGAATTGGTGGTCGCCGGCAATCGTCGCGGCCGCATCCTGGTGGTCGACGATGAAGTAGATCTGGCTGCCGTGATCTGCGCCAAGCTGCAAAATCTTGGCCATGATGCGGTGGAATGCCACCATCCGCACAAGGCCTGGACCCTGTTCCGCAACGATCCCCACAGCTTCGACCTGCTGTTCACCGACCAGACCATGCCGGGCATGGCCGGCGATCAATTGGCCGAGGCGCTCCGCGTCATTCGCCCGGACCTCCCTGTCATCATCTGTTCTGGTTACGGCGCTCGCGTTGGCGAAGCGCGGCTCCGAGAGATCGGCGCCGTGGCGCTGCTCAGCAAGCCGATAACGACAGCCACACTGGCCCGCGTGGTGATGGAGGGGCTGGAGGTCAACCATGTGGACTCGCCCGTGCAGCTAAAGGTCGTCGCCTAGCGCACCGCCGTTTGCAATCCATAGGGCCGGACTTCATGATCGCGCCCATGAGTCCCGCAAGAAAATTCGCCTCGGCCGTCATCTCTGCAATCGCCGCCATCACGGCTGTGTCCTTGCAGGCCGACGAGCCCCGCGCCGATATTCCGGTGTCGCGTGGAACGGCGCTCAAGCAGATCGCCTATATGTACGGCGTGGTCGAGTATTGCGGCTTGAACTCCGCTGAAGTGTTCGATGGCTATCTCCGGGAGACCAGCTATGTCCGCCGCCGCGACGGCATTACCGATCCGGTGGCACGCTGGCTGCGCATCCGCGGCCTCACGGCGGCAGATCTCGAATATGGCGACCGCGGTCTCGGCGGCTACCGCAATTGGTGCCGCACCGAAGGGCTCGACTCCGCGCGGCATTTCCTGGAGTTCCGCGATCAGAGCATGGCCGGCGAGGGGCCCTGAGGCGCCCGGCAATCCGGTTGCCTGATCTGGCCGATAGCGGCATTCTCCGGCATCGGTTTACAGCGGATGTCCGGGATCAAGCGGCGCATGCTAGGTTTTCTCCTGGGGCTCGCCATCGTCTATTTGGGCGTGCTGGCGCTGCTCTATTTCTATCAGCAGAAACTGCTCTACTTCCCCGATGTCGAGAGGCCGGATGCAGGACCTCCCGGCCTGCTCGAGCCGGTAGCCTATCGCAGCGCCGACGGCATTGAACTGAATTCGCTGTACCGGGCGCCGCCATCGGATGCCGCGCAGGTGCTCCTGCATTTCCACGGCAATGCCGGCAATATCGGCGATCGCGTCGGGCGCATCGTCCCCTATGCCGATGCCGGCATGGGCGTGCTCCTGGCAGAGTATCGCGGCTTCGGCGGCAACAGCGGCAGCCCGAGCGAGCAGGGATTTTACGACGATGCGCGCGCGGCGATCGGCTTCCTGCGGCAGCAGGGCGTGGAGCCCGGCCGCATCGTGTTTTACGGCGAATCGCTGGGCTCCGGCGTGGCGGTGCAGATGGCGACGGAGTTTGCCTGTGGAGCCCTGGTGCTGGAGGCGCCCTACAGCTCCGTTGCCGACGTGGCGCAAGGCCGCTACTGGATGTTTCCGGTGAAAGCGCTGGTGCGCGACAGGTTCGACTCGACCGCCAAGATCGCCGGGGTGCGCTGCCCGATCTTCATCATGCACGGCACCGCGGACCGGGTTATTCCCATTCGTTATGGCGAGCGCCTCTATACGCTGGCACCGTCGCCGAAGGAGATGAAGGTCTATCCAGGCCTGGGCCATGTACAATTTGACGAGGTCCGCGGTTTCGATGCCGTGCTCGATTTCTTGCGGCGCCATGGCATGATTGGCGCAGTGCGGGACCACCTTCGGCAAGATGCTGCAGGCTAGCGGAGTAGCGGGATCATGAGTCAGAAGCGTCCATTCATCTTTCTCAATCTCGCGCATTTTCTCGATCATTACTTCATGCTGATCTTCCCGACGGCCGTGCTGGCCATCCATCGGGAGTGGGGCCGCGGCTATGGCGATACGCTGTGGCTGGGAACGGCTGCGTTCGTCGCGCTGGGGCTATCGACGCTGCCGGCGGGCTGGCTTGGCGATCGCTGGCGGCGGTCCAGCATGATGGTGATCTTCTTCATCGGCCTTGGCCTGTCGGGCATCGCGGCCGGCATGGCGACGGGGCCGGTCAGCCTCACTGCGGCCCTGGCGGCGATCGGCGTGTTCGCCGGCATCTATCATCCCGTGGCTATCGCCGCGGTCGTGCGGCTGGCCCATGGCAGCGGCCGTGCCATCGCTCTCAACGGCGTCTTCGGCAATATGGGCTTTGCCGGCGCGACCATTGTGACCGGCCTGCTCACTGTCGAGTTCGGCTGGCGCTGGGCCTTCATCGTGCCGGGCGTGGTCAGCATTCTGCTCGGGCTCTTGGCAATACGCTTCATGGGGCAAGAAGTGGACGTCACCAAGGCGGAGGCGAAGAGCAAGCCTGCGTTCGAGGTTTCCAGCAACGTCCTGCTGCGCGTCTTCCTGTTCGTCGGTGTCGGCGCGATGTTCGGCGGCTTGATCTTCAACGGCATCACCGTCGCCGTCCCCAAGCTGTTCGATCAGCAACTGCACCTCGCCGATGGCGATCTCCTCGCCTCCGGCGCCTTTGCCGCGTTTGCCTTCGCCTTCGCGGCCTTCGCGCAATTGCCGACTGGTCGGTTCCTCGATCGCTACGGCGCCAAGCCGGTGGTGCTGGTCATCCTGACCTTGCAGGTGCCCATCCTGGTCCTGGTCGGTCAATTCTTCGGTTTGCCGCTGATTGCGGTGACCATCGTCGCGCTGCTGCTGGTGTTCGGCGAGATTCCAGTGTCCGACTGGCTGATCGGACGCCATGTGTCGAGTGCCTGGCAGTCGCGCATATTTGCCGTCAACTATCTCTTCTCTCTCGGCGTGAGCGCATTGGCGGTGCCGTTGATTTCCTACCTCTACAACCGCAGCGGCGATTTCCAGATGCTGTTCTGGATTCTCGGTTTCTGCGCGGCGTTGGTGCTGGCGGCCGGGATCCTGTTGCCTAACCGGCGGCCTGCCGTGGCGCCGCAGCCGGCGGAATAGGTTCCTCGATTGCGATTAACCAGGGATGGAAAGGTTAACAGTAAAGACGTCAACACAAATTAACTTAAAGAAAGTATTTAATAGACAATCTGTGTAGTCTTTACTGAAATTGAAAACGAAACTTGTTGCATCAGCAATTCAACTTGGAGAATATTAGAGGTGATGGGGCGTGCGCCGCATCCGTTCTTGCTTAGGGTTTGTAGGAACGACGCGCGCCGGAAATGAGATGCGAGGACAACCATGGCTGATGCATTGCGTGACCTGGTGAAGGCCGTCGATATCCTGCAAGTCGAAGTGCAGCGCGAGATGCATGTGAACCGCACTGCCTCCGGCCCGTCGACCGCCTATATGCTGCGGCAGGCGAACGAGAGCAGCGAGCGTGCCCTGAAACGTTGCATGGATGCCGTCGATGCGATCCAGCGCTTGCAGGAAAAGATGCCATCGCTGCAGTTCATGGAGACCGGCGAAGTGGCGATGGCCATGAAGCGGTTCGACTCCCTGGTGGCGCGCCGCAAGGAGCTCAACATCACGCCGAGGGTCTGCGGGTTCAGCTCAGCCGGCAGCGCGCACGCGCGCTAGGCCTCGCGGCCTTGATCGCGCCGGAGCGCGTTGAGCGCCTCCGGCGTGTCGATATCCACCAGCGTCGCATCGTCGGGCATTGATACCTCCGCCACCTGGTCGGCGTACTCGCCGATCAGATGCCGCGCCCCGACATCGCCGGCAATCTCGGTCATCTCCGCAAAATAGCGCCGCGCCCAGAGGACGGGATTGCCGCGTTTGCCGTTCCAGACCGGCACGCAGATGCTGCGCCCCTCCGTGGGATCGAAGGCGGCTATCAGGCGGTCGATCGTGGCCTGGTCGATCCGGGGCATATCGCCCAGCAGGATAACCGCGCCGTCGGCGTCCGCCGGCAGGGCGGCAAGGCCCTGGCGCAGCGACGTGCTCATGCCCTCGGCGTAGGCAGGATTGTCGACGAAATGCACCTTGCAGCCCCTTAAGGCCGCGCGCACCCGGTGCGCGTCATGGCCGAGGACGACAAACACCGGTTCAGCGGATGAGGCCAGCGCCGTCGTGACCACGCGCCGCACCATGGGCTGACCATCCACATCCGCCAGCAGCTTGTTCGCACCGCCCATGCGGCTGGAGCGGCCGGCCGCCATCACCACCGCCGCGATGCGCGGACCGCGGGGCGCCGGCGCGGCGGGTGGCTCGCCGGCGCGAGGCTGCGGCCGGGACGGGATTTCCTTCAACAAGCCGCCGGCGCCGAGCCCCATGATATCGCCGCGGCCCACCGGCAAATCCGCCATTCGCCGCTGCAAGACCCAGTCGAAGCCGTTGAGCTTAGGCGACCGCACGCAGCCCGGCAGTCCCATGGCGTCCACCGCGCCGATCCGGCCCAGCAGCAGCAGATTACCGGGATCTACGGGCATGCCGAAATGTTCGATGGTGCCGCCGGCCCGCTTGATTGCACCGGGAATGACATCGCGCCGGTCTGCGATGGCCGACGCACCGGCGATGAGGATCATCTCGGCGCCGCCGGCTCTGGCATCGGCAATGGCCTGCGTCACCGCCTCAACGGTGTGGCCGCAGCGGGCCTCATTTGCTGGCTCTGCGCCGAGTGACGCGAGGCGCCCGTTCATGATTTCCAGCGTCTTGTCGAGAACGCTTTCCTTGAGGCCAGGCAAGCGGGTCTGGATCAAGGCGACCGGCCGGGCGCGGAAACCGGCAATGCGGATGAGCGGGCCGCCCTCGCGGGCAATGGCTATGCAACGTTCCAGATCTGCGCGGGGAACGGCAAAGGGGATGATCTTGACCGTCGCCGCCAGATCCTTCGGTGCGACCACGTCAAACGGAGCCAGGGTGGCGATCGTAATCGCTTCACTGACCAGGTTGATGCGGTCCAGCCTCGCCTTGTCGACCACGAGCAGGCCCGCAGCCTGGGCATGAAGATTGCAGCGGCCGGTAAAAGGTCGGCCAAGGGTCAAATTCGCACCGGCCAGCGCCTCGGCCAATTGCGCCGCTGCCTGATCTTCGCCGACGTCGTCCGCCTCCAGGCGGACCGCCACGATCCGCCCATGGCCGGCCTCACGGAGCGCCGTCATATCCTCGGTGGAGAGCCGCCGACCCTTCTTGAGCGTCAGCTTCCCGGCGCGAACGCTGTGGACGAGGATGGCGCCCTCGGCCTCGTCCAGCGAGATCTCGCCGAAGATCATGCGGCGCGGTCGCGGCTGCCGGCTTCCGGCGGCTGGCGCCTGACGGCGGTGATCTGGGCCAAGATGGACACCGCTATCTCGCCCGGCGACTCGGCGTTGATGGAGAGCCCCACCGGGCCGTGAATGCGAGCCAGGGCAGGCTCGTCGAAACCAGCAGCCATCAGCCGCGCCAGTCTGGACGCATGGGTCTTCCGGCTGCCAAGGGCTCCGATGTAAAAGGCATCGGACCGCAGCGCGGCCTCCAGCGCCGGATCGTCCAACTTGGGGTCGTGGGTCAAGGTGACCACGGCTGTGCGCCGGTCGGGCTTCAGTTCCGCCATCGCCTCATCCGGCCAAGCCGAGGATTTGGCCATGTCCGGGAACCGGCTGTCGGTGGCGAAGGCGCGGCGCGGATCGATGATCGTTACGCCATAGCCGGTCAGGGCCGCCATGGGCGCCAGGGCCTGGGCGATATGGACCGCGCCGACAATAAGGAGCCGCAGCGGCGGATTATGGACCTGAATGAAGAAACGATTCCCGCCGGCCTCGGCGATGCCGCTCTCGTCAGCATCCAGGGCCGCCGCCGCCGCTAAACCAATTTCTGAACCAAAGGAAAATTCATTAATGTTTTGTTTGCCGTAAAAGACGGTCTGCTCGCCAGACTTCAGGTTCGTGACCAGGGCAAACACACGCTTGGCCGCGCGCTCGGCAACGATCTTTTCGAGATCGCTGGATTTCATGTCACAGGTTCCACGAACACCTGCACCTTGCCGCCGCAGGCTAACCCTACTTCCCAGGCCTGTTCGTTGGTGACGCCGAAATCGAGTAGCCGAGGCCTGCCGTCTTTCATTGCCGCCAGGGCTTCATGGATCACGGCACCCTCGATGCAGCCTCCGGAAACCGAGCCGGTCATGGCGCCGCTGTCGTCGACGGCCATCTGGCTGCCGGTGGGGCGGGGCGATGAGCCCCAGGTGCTGACCACGGTTGCCAGGGCCACGCCCTTGCCCTGCGCCCGCCAACGCGCCGCCTGCTCGAGCACATCGTCGGCGTAAAGGGTTTGTCCGCTCATGAGGGCACCTCCCAAGACATTGTGCTGCCGGCATCGGCAGCCGCACATAGCAATATAGGGGGCTTCCGCCCGCCGACCCAGACCCACTGACGCCACGCCTGGGAAGGCATGGAAATACAAGGCTTTCCATTGCTGCGCCGCAGCCATCCGGGTTGCAGTCTAGACCGAAATTCTCCGGAAACCAGAAGAGTGAAAATTGACGGCGATTTCCGTCAATCCAGGCGCACCGGCGTGGCCGGCCGCCTTATGGAACTTTGCTCGCTATGGCTTGGAACGTATTCCCGAAGCGCTTGAAGGACGACCTGCCGCCGCACCAGGACAATGAGCCTGTCGCTGCGGCCGCGCCCGCCGTGGCGGAGGGCTGCGACCCGCATCGCGAGATACTCGAGTCGATCGAGGCAGTCGCCTATGTCTGGGACGTCGCCGGAGCGCACTATAGCTATGTATCGCCGCAAGCTGAGCAGATCCTCGGCTACCCGTCGAGCGACCTCATCCGTCCCGGCTTTTGGCTTTCCCGCGTGCATCCGGCCGATCGCGTCCGCTTCGAGCATCTGCAGAAGACCGCAGACAGCAAGACGCCCGGCCGAACTTTCGAGTACCGCTTCCTGAACCCCGCCGGCGACTTCGTCTGGCTGCGGGACCAGATGAAGGTCACTGACCGGGACTCCGCCAGCTACATGTATGGGCTGGTGATCAATATCTCCGCCCGCAAGCGGATCGAGAGCGCGATCGAGGCGAGCGAACGGCGGCACCGCCTGATGCTCGAAAAGATGGACGTGGTCCCCTATAGCTTCGACGTCCTGGAGAACCGCTACACTTATATTGGCGCGCAGATTTCCAAGCTGCTGCAAACGGGCATGCAGGCCTGGAACTTCGAGGGCTTCCGCTATCAGCATGTGCATGAGCTGGATCGCGAGCAGTTCGACCGGGAATGGGGCATTGCCTGCAAATCGAGCACCAGCGGCGAACTGGAATATCGCATCGTCGCCACCAACAGCGACGTGCTCTGGGTTCGCGACGTGTTTCACTTCGATACCGATCCGGAGGGTCGCCGGGTCGCCTATGGCAGCATCATCGACATCACCGCCAAGCGGCGCGCCGAGGAAGCGCTGCGGGAAAGCCAGGTACTGCTGCGCTCGGTGATCGATGCGGTTCCCGCGACCATCAGCGTCAAGGATCTCCGGGGCCGCTACGTCCTGGTCAACAATGCCTTCGCCGAGCTTCACAACAAGCCGCTGGACTGGTTCAACGGCCGCACGGCGTCCGAACTTTATTCGCAGGAACATTTGTCCCACGTCGAAGGGCGCGAGGCCGAAGTCATTGCCACCGGTCAGCACTCCGAGCTCTATGAAAATGAGCGGAAGACTCCGAATGGCCGCATCACCACCTGGCTCGCCTCCAAAGCGCCGCTACGGGACGACGCCGGCAACGTCAAGTATGTCGCCACTGTCAGTGTCGAGATCACCGACCGCAAGGAAGCGGAGCGGCAATTGCAACGCAACGAGGCCAAGTACCGCGCGATCATCGAGGATCAGACCGAGTTCCTGATCCGGTTCGATGCCGATGGCACGCTGACCTTCGTCAACGACGCCTATTGCCGGTACTTCGGCAAGACGCCCGACGAGCTGCTGAACACGCCGTTTTTCAAGCTCGTGCCGGAATCGGAGCAGCAAAAGGTGCTGGAGTATCTTGTCCAGCTCACGCCCGCGAATCCCGTCGCAACCATGGAGCAGAAGGATATTCGCCCGGACGGCCAGGTCCGCTATCAGCAATGGACCGACCGCGCCTTCTTCGATGCCCATGGCAATGTCCTCGGCTATCAATCGGTCGGCCGCGACATAACCGAAAAGAAGCTGGCGGAAGAGAAGCTCAATGAGAGCGAACGGCGCTTCCGGCACCTGGTCGAATCCACGGACATCGTGCCCTATACCTGGGATCTGCAGACCCGCCGCTATACTTATGTCGGTCCGCAGGCGGAAAAGCTGCTGGGTTATCCCGTGTCCGCCTGGACTGGCGAGGGGTTCTGGATGTCGCGGTTGCATCCCGACGACAGCCTCCGAGCCATTGCGGCGGCGCGGCGGCTCCACGACGACAGGATCGGCATTTCCGAAGAATACCGCATGATCGGCAAGGACGATAAGCCAGTCTGGGTGCGCGATATCATAGATGTCGAGCAGCAAGCAGACGGGCGCCATATCGCCTATGGCGTGATGATCGATGTCAGCGACAGCAAGCGCCAGACCGAAGCGCTGATCCAGGCGCAGAAGATGGACATGATCGGCCAGATGACTGGCGGCGTGGCCCATGATTTCAACAATCTGCTGACGGTCATCATCGCCAATCTGCATATGATTCTGGCCTCGGCGCCTGCCGATGCGGCCATGCAGCGCCGCCTGAACATGATCAGCCAGGCCGCCGAGCGCAGCTCGGAGCTGACCAAGCGCCTCCTCGCGTTCTCGCGCCGCCAGACGCTGATGCCCAAGACCACCGACGTGAACGGACTGGTTTCCGGCATGACGGAGCTCCTGCGCCGCACTCTCGGCTCGACCATTGAAATCGACCTCAAGCTTTCGGCAAATCTCTGGCAGAGCCATGTGGACCCGGCGCAGCTTGAATCGGCGCTGGTCAATCTTGCTGTCAACGCAAGGGACGCAATGCGGAATTCCGGGCGGCTCGACATTACAACTTCAAATCAGATTCTGTATGCCGACGAGAACAAGCCGGAGAAACCTTCAGGTTCTTTCGTCATGCTGGCTGTCCGCGACAGCGGTTGCGGCATGCCGCCGGAAGTGATGAAGAAGATTTTCGAGCCGTTCTTCACGACCAAGGAGGTCGGCAAGGGAACCGGCCTCGGCCTCAGCATGATTTACGGCTTCGTCAGCCAGTCCGGCGGCTGGGTCGACGTCGAGAGCGAGATCGACCGGGGCACGGTGTTCAAGCTCTATCTGCCGCGCGCCAAGGCCGAAGCGGAGCAACGCGAAGAGTCGGCGGAGAAAAACATCGCGGTCGAGCCGCAAGACAAGGAAACCGTGCTTTGCGTCGAGGACGATCCGCAGGTGCGTTCGACGGTCCGCGAATTGCTGCTGACTCTCGGCTATGCCGTCCGCGAAGCGGAGAACGGCGCCTCGGCCCTGATGCAGCTGCACCTGAACAAGGACATCAAGCTGCTGTTCACGGATATCGTCATGCCCGGCGGCATGAGCGGCGCGGTGCTGGCCAAGGAAGCGCTTCGTCAGCGGCCGGAACTGAAGGTTCTCTATACCTCGGGATATGCCAAGGGGCATTTGGACGAGGAAGGCATCTGGCTGCCGAAGCCCTATTCTCCAGACGACTTGGCGCGGAAAGTCCGCGAAGCGCTGGACGCAAGCGCAACAATCCACTGAGACAGAACCGGCCGGAAGTCCGCGCCGCGAGGAGACTGGACCATGACTGTGAACATCCTGCTGATCGATGACGATATGCTCGTGCGATCGACGCTCGAAGATACGCTGTGCACCGCCGGATTCAATGTGGTGACGGCGTCGAACGGCGCCGATGCCGAGGGCATGATCCGCGGCAATCCGGTGGACCTGGTCATCACCGATATCATGATGCCGCAAGTGAACGGCATCGAGACAATCCGCCGCCTGCGCGAGCAGCATGGCACGGTGAAGATCCTGGCGATATCGGGCGGCGGTCCCAATCTCGGCACGGGCCTTCTGGACCTCGCGCGCAAAATCGGCGCCGACCGTTCGCTGCCGAAGCCCTTCATGCCCAACGATCTGCTGAACACGATCCGGGAGATGCTCCACTAACGCCAGAGTCTAGTTCTCGGCAGCACCGGCCCATTCGCTCTTGGCTTCCAGGCGCCGGCGCGGCGCCTGGCTGAGCACTTCCGTCAGGTCCGCCAGGCTTTGGAGGTTATGCACCCGGCGGAAATCATCCACATGGGGCATGATCGCCTTCGCGCCCTGCGACTTCGGCTCGAAACCTTCATAGCGGAGCAGGGGATTGAGCCAGATCAGGCGCCGGCAGGATTTGTGCAGCCGTTCCATCTCCGTCGCCAGCCCCTGCGCGCCGTCGCGGTCCAGCCCATCGCTGATGAACAGCACGACGGCACCCTGACCGAGCACCCGCCGCGACCATCTGGCATTGAACTCCTGCAGGCATTGGCCGATGCGGGTGCCGCCGGACCAGTCCCGCACCTTCTTCCCCACATTCTCCAGGGCCAGGTCGATGTCATGATGGCGGAGATCGCGGGTGATGTTGGTCAGGCGCGTGCCGAACAGGAACGTGTAGACCCGGTCGCGATCATTGGTGACCGCATGCATGAAATGCAGGGCGATGCGGGAATAGCGGCTCATGGAGCCGGAGATGTCGCAGAGGATCACCAGCGGCGGATGGCGCCGGCGAACGCTGCGCCGGCGGAGGGGGATGGCGTCTGCACTTCGCAAGGCGGCGCGCAGGGTATTGCGCATATCGATCCGCGCGCCATTGCGGTCCGGCCGGTGCCGTCGGGTCGCCACTTCCATGATGGGAAGCCGCATGCCGGCGATCAGCCGCTTTGCCTTGGCCAGTTCGTCGCCGGACATCTTTTCGAAGTCCATGGTCTGCAGGAGTTCGCGGTCGGAATAAGTGAGGGCGGCGTCGAACTCGACCTCTTCCTCCGCCGGTTCTTCGCCTTCGCCGCCATTGTTCTTGTTGCCCAGCGCTTCGGCGAGGCGGCGATTCATTTCCACCCGGTCCTCTTCCTTGGCGGGAACGCGCATCTGCGGCAACAGCATCGCCATCATCCGCTCCAGGATCTTCGGGTTGCGCCAGAAGATATGGAAAGCCTGATCGAACAGGTCGTGCTGGTCGCGCCTGTTTACAAAGCTCGCATGGAGGGCCCAGTAGAAATCCTCGCGGCTGGTGATGCCGACCGCCTCGACTGCGCGCAGAGCATCGAGCACGCGTCCGGGCCCGACCGGCAGTCCGGCGGCGCGCAGCGTGCGCGCAAACTGCATCAGATTCGCGACGAGCCGGCCGTCGCCGGGCTGTTCACGTGGCGTTTGCATTTTTCGACAAACTCTGCGGCGGCTTCATCCGATAGAACTTTGTTGAATAACTACAGCATCCTCGGCGTCGCCGCCAGCCGCGAACTATAGCAACCTATGAGACCGCCTATAGAGATCGGCTGCCGCCATTTCACGGCTCATTAAACTCGAAAATTCATATTGGTTTCCACGCGGATGCCCGGGCGTCTCTGTTGTGGAGACGGTCCGGATCGCCAGAGGTGAGCGGCGAACTTGGATGAGATCGGTTCCGCGGCCGATCAAAGGAGCGAGAGCTTGAATTAAAGCGATGCCCATCCGGCATGTGATGGCTCGCAAGATACAAGTTGAAGGGTCTGTCGGCGGACGACGCAGAACTGGGCAAAAAGCACAACTGCATCGCAAAAATCGCCGGCACCACAGGACCGAGAACCGAACCCGTGGCCAACAAAGAGGAAGCAGACCATGTACGGCGTTGCGACGAATGATCAGTCTATCGAGCTCCATGGCAGTCTTGATCTCTGCTGCAAGCTCGTCCAGATGCTGAGAATGTTCCCCGAGGATCGAGAGGTTTACCTGCCGATCCTGGAACGCGTGATCGAAGAAACGTGTGACAGCTATCCGAAGCACGCCATTCTCGAGACGCTCTCTGATGTCAAAACCAAATCAGCGACTCAGGACTATCACTGGGCGATGAAGGATCTGCGCAATCTGATGTTGGTCATGTTCGACCGCGTCGGGCACGCGTAAGGCCGGACAGCAGAGGGTCGACGCAGATGGCAACGGATCGCTCCCGTTGGGGCGGCGTGGCGCCGGTCCACTTACGGAAATTTTTGACCTTGAACAGCACCATCCTCATCATCGATGACGATATCGATTTCCGCGAGACATTCCGGGATGCCCTGGAACTCGCCGGCTTTGATGTCGTCGCCGCCGAGGACGGGGAGGCCGCAATGGTCGCCCTGGAGCAGCATGGCGTGTCGCTGGTTATCACCGATATCCTGATGCCGGGAATGGACGGCATCGACGTGATCCACGCGATCCGGCAGCGTAATCCGGGCCTCAAGGTCATCGCCATTTCCGGCGGCAATGGCAACAGCCGCGGCATGCCCAGCTTGACCATGGCGTCGCAGATCGGCGCCGACAGAGTTTTGAAGAAACCCTTCGGCGCGCGGGTTCTGATTGACATCGTCAGGGATCTGCTGGACGTGGCGCCGCCGATGGCCGGCGCCTGACTTCGGTTAGCATAGTCTTCTTGAGTCTGCGATGCGCAAATGAGACTGGAGATTGAACTCGAGCAGTGAAGCATATCCGGACCGCCGAATGATTTGCACGGCGCCAGACTTGCGATGGCAACAATCGATTATCACCGCCGCTCGGCCGCACGGTCCTATGGGGGGACAAACTTGCGGCCAGGCATGATCCTCGATACTCGCCGCCGCGAGGCAGCTCAGGAAGACCCCAGGAAGACTCTGCAAACCGACGATCAGTTCCGCGCCATCTTGGTGGAAGCCAGTTCGGCCTTGACCTGCTGAAGCAGGGAGGCCGCCTCACTGCCGCGGATCTTCGCGATATCGTCCTGATACTTCAGCAGCACGCCAAGCGTATTGTCGATCGCTTGCCCATCGAGGGCGACGCAGTTGAGCTGAATCAGCGCATCGGTCCAGTCGATGGTCTCGGCTATTCCCGGCAGCTTGAACAGGTCGCGCTGGCGCAGATTCTGCACAAAGCGGACCACCTCCTGGCTCAGCGCATCGCTGGCCCGCGGCGCCTTGACCCGCAAGATCTCCAGCTCGCGCACCGCGTCGGGATAGTCGACCCAATAGTAAAAGCAGCGGCGCTTCAGCGCATCGTGGATCTCCCGCGTGCGGTTCGAGGTCACGATGACAACAGGCGGTTCTTCGGCCTTCACCGTGCCGATTTCAGGGATCGTGATCTGGAAATCGGACAGCACCTCCAGCAGGTAGGCCTCGAAAGGCTCATCCGTGCGGTCGAGCTCGTCGATCAGCAGCACCGGCGGCCCGGCGGCGTCCTTCTGCAGGGCTTGGAGCAGGGGACGCTTGATCAGGAAGCGCTCGGAAAAGATGTCCGTGCCCAGGGTGTCGCGATTGCTGTCGCCCATGGCCTCGGCCAGGCGGATTTCGATCATCTGCCGGGCATAGTTCCACTCATAGACCGCTGAGGCGACGTCCAGACCTTCATAGCATTGCAGGCGCACCAGCCGCCGACCGAGCGTCGCCGCCAGGACCTTGGCGATCTCCGTCTTGCCCACGCCGGCCTCGCCCTCGAGGAACAAGGGTCGGTTCAGGCTGAGTGCCAGATAGAGGGCCGTGGCCAAGCTGCGGTCCGCGACATAGTTGCCGGCCTTGAGCAGGGCGAGGGTTTCGTCGACGGATTTAGGCTGGTTCATCGGTTTTTCGCCTGGCGGCTGGCGTGATCCATGGCGGAAGCTAACGATTCCCGGCACTTGCCGCAATGCGACGCTTCGCGCCCTCGGAGCCAACGAAAAGTTATCAATTTGCTAACTCTGTTTGCCTAGTCTTGCGATTTGGCCTCGGGCGTGAATCAGGACCGCGGAACAGCCACCTGGGCTAGTCTTAAGCGGCAAGGGAACAAGTAATGATTGCAAGTCGGATTTGCGGAGCTGTCGGCGCTCTCGCGGCTTTCGCTGCCTTTGCGGGCGCGACCTCAGCCAGCGCGGAAACTCTGCCGCGGTATGAAAAGGCGGAATGCTGGTTCGTCGTTCCCCAGGAGCAGAAGGCCGAATGCGGCTTCATGACTGTGGCCGAGGATCACGCAAAGCCGGAGGGCCGCACGGTCCGGCTGCCTGTGGTGGTGATCAAGGCTTCCTCGGGCAAGTCGAAGCCAGATCCGATCGTCTTCCTCACGGGCGGCCCCGGCCAGCCGATTGGCGCCGATAAGGACGGCATCAAGGACTGGTGGCTGTTTGCCGATTTCTGGCCATGGATGAAAACGCGGGACCTCATTCTGTTCGAACAGCGCGGGAACGGCATGTCAAAGCCGAGCCTGAACTGCGCGGAGGCCGATGCCCGCGGCATAGACATGCTCCGATCCCTCGAAGACGAGGTGAAAGTGCAAAAGATCTATGCCGAAGCGATTGCCGCTTGCCGCAATCGCCTCATCGGCGAAGGCATCGATCTCAACCTTTATGGTACGCGCGAGACGGTCAAGGACCTCACCGACCTCCGCCATCTGCTGGGCATCAAGCAATGGAACCTACACGGCGTTTCCTACGGCACCCGTCTGGCGCTGGCGGCAATGCGGGATGCCCCCGAGGGCGTGCGCTCGGTCATTCTCGATTCGCCCTATCCGCCGGAGGTCCATGCCTATGAGAGCCAGGCTGCAGGAGTCGAACTTGCATTCGAGAAGCTGTTCGCGGCCTGCGCCAAGAACAGTTACTGCCGCCGCCGCTATCCAAATCTGGAACGCGCCATCTTCGAACAGATCGAATGGCTGAATATTCGCCCGCTGCCGGTCACCGTGACCGATCCGCGCAACGGCGAGCCGGTGACGATCGAAGTGACGGGAAAAGCCTTGATCGAGATTACCCGCTGGGCGTTGGCTTTCACCGACGCTCGATATGCTCTGCCGCAATATCTGGCGGCGATTTCGGCCGTAGATCCGGCGATCCTCGAGCCTGCCGTGCGGGGCATGGTGGACGGCTATCTCGGCCTCGGATCCGGTGACATGAGCGAAGGCAAGTACTACGCCGTCGAATGTGTCGAGGAAATTCCGTTCAACGATCCGGTTTTGGTTAAGGAACTGGAGAAAAAGCATTACCGGTTTGCCGGCTTCGGCTACAAGCTGGACGAGATTTCAGCCTGCGATGCCTGGCCCAAAGCGACGCCGGACGCCAGCCTGAAGGCGCCGATCAAGAGCAGCATCTCGACCCTGGTCCTTTCGGGCGAACTCGATCCGATCACGCCGATCGAGTATGGCCAGTTGACGGCGAGCCGGCTGGATCACTCCTTCCTGATCGAGGTTCCCGGTCTCGGCCATTCGCTGCTTTCGAACTCCAAATGTGTCGTGGAGATTACGGAAGACTTCCTGGACAACCCGAAGAAGAGGCCGTCCGAAGCCTGCCTGAAGAAGGGCCGGAATTGATCCACCGTCCGGGCGATTCGGGCCCTTCCTAGACGGCGGCCGCTCGCCGCCGGGATTTCGAGACGCGCCACGGATTTGTCGCCTTCCTGCGCCATGGTCACCCGCAACCGGCCCGTCTAGAATTGCTGTGGCGGTGAGGTGTTGCGCGCGGCCAAGTGCGCAAGCGGGAAAGGCAGACTGATCTTGCTGACGAATTCAATGCGCGTTTTCAACGGCATAGCTATGGCCGCCGTCCTGACGACACTGCTGCCAGGCGTGGCACGGGCGGAAGCCAAGCCAATGTTCGAGCGGCAGGATTGCTGGTTTGATGTACCGGCGGAAGAGCCGGCCGAATGCGGCTACCTGGTGGTGCCGGAGAACCGGCGGCAGCCCGGCGGCAGCTCGGTCCGGCTGCCGATCGTGATCCTCAAGGCCGACCCGGACGAAGATACCCACACCGATCCGATCCTCTACATCACAGGCGGTCCGGGCTCCGACACCGAAATCGACCGCCGCGGCATGGCGACCTGGCTGCGTATCCGCCACTCCGAATGGCTCGAAGGCCGCGATTTCATCTTGTTTGATCAGCGCGGAGTCGGGATGGCCAAGCCCGCGCTCGAATGCCCGGAGGTCAACCGGGTCGGCATGCAGATACTGACGCTGACGGGCAAGCCTGACGAGCAGCGCGACGTGTATGTGCAGTCGCTGAACGATTGCGCCGCCCGGCTCCGGGACGAAGGACGCGATTTTGCGAACTACACTACGCGCGCCACAGTGGCCGACATTGCCGACATGCGCACGGCGCTTGGCATCAAGGAATGGAACCTGCTCGGCGGGTCTTATGGCAGCCGTGTGGCCCTTGCGGTAATGCGCTACCGGCCCGAAGGCGTGCGGTCCGTAATCCTGGACTCGGTGTTCCCGCCCCAGGTGAAGTTCTATGAGGCGGAGCCGGCGAAGATCGCCTGGTCGATCGACAAGGTGGCCAAAGCCTGCGCCGCCGATCGCGACTGCAATCAACGGATGCCCAACGCGAAGCAGAAGCTGTTGGAAATCATGGATCGGCTGCAGGCGAAGCCGGTTATGGTCAAGCAGAAGGATCCGACTACAGGCAAGATGATCGAACTGCCGGTCAATGGCGCAGTCTGGCTGCGGTTCATGATGGAACTGATGGCCGAGCGAGATGCCGAACTTCAACTCGTCCGCTACGTCGCACTTTTTGATCGAGGCAACTACAATTTTCTAAGCGACTACGTAAGGCTGACGACACTCGCCTATACGCGAGACCGAAGCACCAAATATGGAATGCACTACTCGGTCAATTGCAACGATGAGTACCCATTTACCAACTGGGAGGCCGTACAGTCCGCGCTCGCGGCAAGCCCAGTAATTGCGGAGTATGCGGCGGCGCTTGATACCATGGAGGCCTGTCCCGCCTGGATGTCGCCGGACGCGGAGCGCCTCGAAAAGACGCCCGTGCAAAGCAACATTCCCTCGCTGATCCTCAACGGCGAGTTCGATCCCAAGACGCCGCCGGAATGGGCGGAATCGACTGCCCGCAACCTGCCGCATTCCTTTTATTTCGAAGTCAAGCGGGTCGGCCATGGCGCGATTTTCGAATCCGCCTGCGTGGTGCGGATGGTCAAGGAGTTCCTTGATGATCCACTGACGCGCCCGGCGGATGCTTGCGTTGCCCAGGAAGACTAGCCGTGCCTTGCGAGATGTCTGCCCTGGAAAATGTGATGAGGCGACGCGGCCTGCCCGGCGCAATGATGCGCGTGCTGGCTGCATCGGCCGGGTTTCTGGTAATCATGGCGGCGACCATTGCCGGCGCCGCCGACCTGCCGAGGCTGGAGCGCACGCACTGCTGGTTCGACATTCCTGCCGGTCATGAAGCGCAATGCGCCTATCTTTATGTTGCCGAGGATCGCGACGATGCCGGCAGCGCAGAGATCCGCTTGCCGGTTGCGCGCCTGAAGACGCCGGACCAGAAGGCCGCCGATGATCCGGTCCTCTTCATCAATGGCGGGCCTGGCGGCGACGCCGGCCTGGATGCAAACGCCATCGAGAACTGGTGGTGGTATGTCGACAACAACGCCTGGATGCGCAAGCGGGACTTCATCCTCATGGATGTCCGCGGCACGGGACTGGCCGCGCCCACGCTGAATTGTCCAGAGATGGAACGGACCACTGCGGGCGGGGATAGCGGGGCCAGCGGGTTTGCCGGCTGGATCGACAGGATGTTGCGCAACTCGGACACATGCCGGGACCGGCTGATTGCCAACGGCAGGCACATCGCCGCGTATAACAGCAAGTCCGCGGCCGAGGACATAGTGGATTTCATGTCGGCGGCCGGCATCGGGAGCATGAACATCTACGGCGCGTCCTACGGTACGCGGATCGCTTTCTCGCTGCTGCGCGATCATCCGCAGCGGGTGCGTAGCCTGGTCTTGGAGTCGGTGCTGCCGCCCAATGCGGACCTGGTGATCCAGCAGCAGGTTGGCTTCGGCCAGGTGATCTCCCATATCGCGGCGAATTGCGCAGCCGATGCAAATTGCAATGCCAGGTATCCCGATCTGGAGGTCCGCTTCCGCAGCCGGATCGAGGACCTGAACCGTTCGCCGGTGAATATCGAGATCTTCAACCCGGCCTCGCGATCTAAACAGAGCTA
The DNA here is from genome assembly GCA_035544395.1 of Verrucomicrobiia bacterium. Taxonomy (GTDB): domain Bacteria; phylum Pseudomonadota; class Alphaproteobacteria; order Dongiales; family Dongiaceae; genus DATKFM01. The sequence continues at coordinate 4,559 of DATKFM010000206.1, read as the reverse complement.
TCCCCTGATCGGCGTCGACATCGTCGATGTGCTGTTCGATCTGATGTACGGCTCGGAATCCCTGCGGTTCATGCCGACGCTGCTCGATGGGCTGAGCCGCGGCAATGAGGCGACTCTGCAAAGCTGGTTTCAAGCCTATCGGCTGCGAACCTCCGGGCCGGACACCACCAGCGAGGGCGTCTACTATGCGTTCGCCTGTGCCGAGCAGGTGGCCCATGTCGATATGAAGGTGGCCGCGGCTGCGGCGGCAACATACGCGCTCTACAACGACGACGCCGTGGTAGGGTTCTCGGACTATCTGATCTGTCCGCGCTGGCCGGTGTCGGCGGTCGACGAAAGCGAGCTGCAGGCCGTGATCAGCGACAAGCCGGTGCTGCTCCTGAGCGGGGAATACGATCCCGTGACTCCGGTGGCCTTCGCCGACAAGGCGGCGGAGACGCTGTCCCATAGCTACCACTTCGTCCTGCCCAATGCCGGGCATTCGCCGCTGTCGCATTCGCTCTGCGCCAATGAGATCGCGGAGGCCTTCCTCGACGATCCCACGCAGCGGCCGCCGGCCGCATGCCTGGACAAGCTCAACTAGGCAGGACGTCCCGTATCACGCAATCGGGGCCGGCATTGCTGCCGGCCCCTGCATATACGGATCAGTAAATGGATCGATTCTGAATCAACCCGCAGCCGCCACAGCCCGCTTGGCCATCACAGTGACCAGATGGGCGCGATAGTCGGCGGTGCCGTGGATGTCGTTATTGAGGCCCTTGGACGCGACCTTTACGCCGCCCGCCGCATCGGCGGACCATTTTCCTGACAACGCCTGTTCCAAATCCTTGGAGCGGAACACGCAGGCTCCGGCCCCCGTTACGGCAACCCGCACGCCGCCGCCGGTCTTGGCCACGAACACGCCGACCATGGCATAGCGCGAGGCAGGATTCGGGAACTTGGCGTAGCCCGCTTTCTCCGGCTTTGGGAAGCTCACGGCGGTGACGATCTCGCCGGCTTCCAGCGCCGTCTCGAACAGGCCCTTGAAGAAATCGTCGGCCGCGATCTTGCGCTTGTTGGTATGCACGGTCGCACCCAACCCGACCAGGCCGGCGGGATAGTCCGCCGCCGGGTCGTTGTTGGAGATCGAGCCGCCGATGGTGCCGCGATTCCGCACGGCGGCATCACCGATACCTTCCGCCAGGACAGCGAGGGCAGGGATGGCGCCTTTCACGACCGAGGACTTGGCGACCTCGGCATGGGGCGTCGCCGCGCCGATGACCAGATTGTTGCCGTCCATCTTGATGCCCTTAAGTTCGGCGATGGCCGTGATGTCAACCAGATCCGATGGCGCCGCCAGGCCTTGTTTCATGGTCGGTAGCAGCGTGTGGCCGCCAGCCAGGATCTTGCCGTCGGATGCCGCGGAAATGGCCTTGACCGCGTCGGCGACGCTACTCGGCCGGTGGTAATTGAAGTTATGCATGATGTCCTCCCTTACTCCGCGGCTTTCTTCTGAGCGTTCTGGATCGCCTGCCACACCCGGTGGGGCGACGCCGGCATGGTGATGTCTTCTACGCCGACATCCTTCAGCGCATCCAGCACCGCGTTGATGATCGCCGGCGGCGAACCGATGGCCCCCACCTCGCCGACGCCTTTCGAACCCAGCGGGTTGTGGGTGCACATGGTGTTGTGGGTCGACACCTTGAAGTTGGGCAGGTCATCCGCCCGCGGCATTGTGTAGTCCATCAGCGAGCCGGTCAGGAGTTGGCCGCTCTTGGTGTCGTAGACGCAGCTTTCCAGCAGCGCCTGGCCGATACCCTGGGCGACGCCGCCATGGACCTGGCCCTCGACGATCATCGGGTTGATGACCTTGCCGACATCGTCCACGGCGGTGAAGTTCACGACGTTGGTGACGCCGGTCTCCGGATCCACTTCCACCTCGGCGATATGGCAGCCGCCGGGATAGGTGAAGTTCAGGGGATCGTAGAACGCCGTCTCGTCCAGACCCGGCTCCAACTCGGTGATCGGATAGTTGTGCGGCACATAGGCTGTCAGCGCCACTTGGCCGAACGGCACGGTCTTGTCCGTGCCGACCACGCGGAAGTTGCCGTCCTTGAACTCGACGTCGGCGACTGACGCTTCCATCAAGTGGGCGGCAATGCGCTTGGCCTTGGTGACCACCTTGTCCAGCGCCTTGACCAGCGCCGATCCACCCACGGCCAGCGACCGCGAGCCGTAGGTGCCCATGCCGAACTGCACTTTGTTGGTATCGCCATGGGACACTTCGATGTTCTCGATGGGAATGCCCAGGGAGTCCGCCACGATCTGGGCAAAGGTCGTTTCATGGCCTTGCCCGTGGCTGTGGGTGCCTGTGAAGACCGTCACGCTGCCCGTGGGATGCACGCGCACGCCGGCCGACTCATAGAGGCCGGCACGGGCGCCCAGGGAGCCCACCACCGCCGACGGCGCGATGCCGCAGGCTTCCAGATAGGTGGAGACGCCGATGCCTCGCAGCTTGCCCTTCGCCTTCGCCTCGGCACGCCGCTTCTCGAAGCCGGCATAGTCGGAGGCCTTCATGGCGAGATCGAGCGTGGAGTGGTAGTCGCCGCTGTCATATTGCAGCGCCACCGGCGTCTGGTACGGGAACGCGTCCTTGGGAATGAAGTTCTTCCGGCGGATCTCCGTCCGCTCCATCTTCATCTCGCGCGCCGCCTTGTCCACCAGCCGCTCCAGCAGGTAGGTGGCTTCCGGCCGACCGGCGCCGCGATACGCGTCGACCGGCACGGTGTGGGTAAATACCGCCTTCACCTCGACATAGATCACCGGCGTCGTATACACGCCGGCCAGCAGAGTCGCGTAGAGATAGGTCGGAATACAGGGCGCGAAGGTGGAGAGATAGGCGCCCATATTGGCGATCGTATGAACCCGCAGGCCGAGGAACTTCCCGTCCTTGTCCATCGCCAGTTCGGCATGGCTCACATGATCGCGCCCATGAGCATCGGAGATGAATGACTCCGTGCGGTCCGCGACCCATTTGATTGGCCGTTTGATCTTGGCCGACGCCCAGGTGACGATCGCTTCCTCGGCATAGTGGTAGATCTTCGAACCGAAGCCGCCGCCCACATCCGGCGCCACGACCCGCAGCTTGTGCTCGGGAATCTGCAGCACGAAAGCGCCCATCAGCAGGCGGATGACGTGCGGGTTCTGGCTGGTGGTGTAGAGCGTGTAGTCGCCCGTTGCCTTGTCGAACTCGCCGATCGCCGCTCGCGGCTCCATGGCGTTGGCGATCAGGCGGTTGTTGACGATGTCGATTTTGGTGATGTGGGCGGCCTTGGCGAACGCCGCCTCTGTGGCTGCCTTGTCGCCCAGATCCCAGTCGTAGCAGACGTTGTTCTTTGCCTGGTCCCAGACCTGTGCAGCACCTTGCTTCATGGCATCGCCGGTCGAGACGATCGCCGGCAGTTCTTCGTAGGTGATATCGATCAGCTCGGCCGCATCTTTGGCTTGGTCGCGGGTTTCCGCGATCACCACGGCCACCTGGTCGCCCACATGGCGCACGCGGTCGGCCACTAGCGGCGGATGGGGCGGTTCGGCCATCGGGCTGCCGTCCTTGTTCTTGACCAGCCAGCCGCAGGGCAGGCCGCCCTTCTGGTCGGCGGCGTAGTCGGCGCCGGTGAAGATGGCGACCACGCCCGGCGCGGCCTTCGCCTTTGTGGTGTCGATCTTCTTGATGTTGGCGCAGGCATGGGGCGACCGCACCACATAGGCGTGGGTCTGGCCCGGCCGGTTGATGTCGTCGGTATAGTTGCCGCCGCCGGTGAGGAAACGGAAGTCTTCCTTGCGCTTGACCGCGGTTCCGATGAGCTGAGCCATGATTACCTCCCCATCGCCTTCGCGCCGGCGGATACAGCCTTCACGATGTTATGATAGCCGGTACAGCGGCAGATATTGCCTTCCAGACCCTCGCGGATCTGCTGTTCCGTCGGATTGGGATGGTTCTGCACCAGATCCACGGCGGTCATCACCATGCCGGGGGTACAGAAGCCGCATTGAAGCCCATGATGCTCGCGGAACGCCTCCTGCATCGGATGCAGCTTGCCGTCCGTGGCCAGTCCCTCGATGGTAGTGATGCTGGCGCCCTGGGCTTGCACCGCCAGCGTGGTGCATGACTTCACGGCCTTGCCGTCCAGATGCACGACGCAGGCGCCGCATTGGCTGGTGTCGCAGCCGACATGGGTCCCGGTGAGGCCGAGCTTGTCGCGCAGGAAGTGAACGAGGAGCGTCCGGGCTTCAACATCGCCCGAAAGCTTCTGGCCGTTCACCGTTACGGATACGGTGGGCATAGAAGACCTCCCTGTTAATGGGGGCGGCCTTTGGCCATGCCCCCCGGATGACAGCCGACGGTTGCCCGTCCGCAGAACCCCTTTTCGGGCCTGATTGCCGGCCCGGCGCTTTGGGATGAGTTTCGGTAGCTTGCCGCGTCAGGTCAAGGCGTAAAGGTAGTAACCCGTTGTGATTACGGTTTTTCGGCAAGATTTCCGGCTGACGGCAAGGCGACATTGCGCATGCGATTAAACGCA
>DATKFM010000205.1:0-5987 GCA_035544395.1 Verrucomicrobiia bacterium | reverse complement strand
ATGGAATGGGGGATGGTCTTGAACTGCACCACGATCTCCGACAGCCGCGAAGCCATGCGCTTTCCGGTGCGCATATAGAATGGTACGCCCGCCCAACGCCAATTCGCCACTTCGGCTTTCAGTGCGACAAAGGTTTCCGTGTTGCTGGCGTTGGCGCCGCCCAGCTCTTCGAGATAGCCGGGCACCGGCTGGCCGCCGATGGCGCCCGCCTGATACTGGCCGCGTGCGGCACAACTTGCCAGCGAGCCGTTGGAGATCTGGGTCAACGCGCGCAGCACCTTCAACTTCTCGTCGCGCACCGCATCGGCGTTGAAGGCGGCGGGCGGCTCCATGGCGACGAGGCAGAGGAGTTGCAGCAAATGGTTCTGTACCATGTCGCGCAGCGCGCCGGCAGCGTCATAGTAGGCCGCGCGTCCCTCGACGCCGATCGTCTCGGCCACGGTGATCTGCACATGATCGATGGCGGTGCGATTCCACAGGGACTCGAACAGCGAATTCGCAAATCGCAAGGCCATCAGGTTCTGTACCGTCTCCTTGCCGAGATAATGGTCGATGCGGAAGATCTGATGCTCCTCGAACACGGCGCCGACGGCATCGTTGATGGCGTGGGCAGAGGCGAGGTCGTGGCCCAGCGGCTTCTCCAGCACCACGCGGGTTTTCGGCGTCAGCACGCCGCTGCCGGCAAGACGCTGGCAGATCGGCCCGAACAGATTTGGCGCTGTCGCCAGATAGAAGACGCGAACGCGCTCGGCTGTCCCGGCCAGACGTTCGGCCAGCGCCGACCAGCCGGCATCGGCGGTGACATCAACAGTCACATAATCAATGCGGCGCAGATAGCTGTCGACGCGGGCCGCATCGAGATCGGAAGCGGCGACGAATTGAGTCAGCGCCGCGCGCACACGCGCCACGAAGGCGTCGCGGTTAAGCGCGCTGCGGGCGGCGCCGATGATGCGGCTCTCGGGCGGGAGCTGCCCGTCGCAATGGCGGTGATAAAGGCCCGGCAGGATCTTGCGCATGGCGAGATCGCCGGTGCCGCCGAACACGATGAGATCGAAGGCCGGGACGGCAATGAATTGTGCGCTCACGGTCTTTCCTTTCTTGAATCTGGCCCGGAATACAGGGATCGGGACAGTTTGACGCAGTGCAGCATTTTACCACAGTCCAATTGTTTATTAATATTCAAATGATTATATGTGGTCCTGGTAACAAATGAGGTGAATTATGTTGCAATGCATCAGAAGCTTAATGTCAAGAATGCAGGAGCAGCAACGGTTCAATCGGCTCCTGAGCGAACTGCGGCGATATGACGACCGCGAGCTCTTCGAGCTGGGCATTCCGCCCGCCGATATCCGCCGTGTTGCCCGCCAAGCCGCCCGCATCGGCCGGTAAACAAAGCTATTTCCCATCATTCCGGCCCCGCTTGACGGCGGCCGCGATCTGCTTTGCCAGGGGGCGGCCGGCCAACTCGCCGACCGGCGCGCTCAGGCGCCGCCGCCAGTTTGGCCGTTCCCTGTCGGTACCCGGCACATTCAGCGGCTCCGTCTCCGCCAGCAGATCATCGGCCTGGACCAGCACCAGGGCCGAACGCGTCTCCGCCAGTAGTTCATGAGCGGCGATCATCAGCTCGGCATCGCTGTCGCCGGCGGCAATATCCTGTTGCGCCATGACTCGGCGAAGGGCGGCTTCTTCCTTTTCACGCACAGCCGAACACGCGGCAACGTCGGCATCGTCGAGTTGTCCCACCTCGCGCCGGATCTCGACATCGCGGCCCTGACGCCAGCCGGTGAAGGTCGGCAAATCGTGGGACGAAAGACAACTGACCGATTGCGGCGGATAATTTTCCGGCGGCAGGAAGCTGTCACCATCGCGCTCCCACCAGAGCACGCGATAGGACAGGATATTGGCCTGCGCCAACCGTTCGCGCAGACCCGGCGGCACGGTGCCGAGATCCTCGCCGATGACGGTGCAGCGCGCACGATGACTTTCGATCGCGGTGACCGCGATCAGTTCCTCCAGCGGGAAGGTTACATAAGCGCCGTCCTTGCCCGCCGCCCCATCGGGCACCCAGAACTGCCGCATGTAGCCGAGGATATGATCGATGCGCAGCAGGCCGGCATGGCGCATGTTCGCCCGCAGCATGGCGATGAACGGTTCGAACCCTGCATCGGTGAGTGCATGGGGCTCGAACGGCGCCAGCTGCCACACCTGGCCGTCGCGCGCGAACGGATCGGGCGGCGCGCCGAGGGAGACGCCGGCGGCGTAGTGAATAGGATCCGCCCAGACCTCGCCGCTGTCCCGCGCGGCGCCCAGCGCAAGATCGCGATAGATGCCGAGGTTGAGACCGGCCGCTAGCGCGCGAACCGCCGCGTCGGCGAACTGCCGCTCGGCGATCCATTGCAACCAGATGTGGAAATCCGCAGCGCTCGCGTTCGTCGCGGCGCTACTGGATTTTTCCGCATGCGCCTCATGGATTCCATGGAGTCGGAGCGCTTCGCCACCGGCCTGCTTGAAGGCTTCAAATTCCTGGCGTAGCGCGGGCCCGGCCGCAGCGCTGAAATCGGCGAATGCCGCCGCCAAAGCGCCCCTCTTCACCGCCCACACCGCCGGATAGTCGACATGGCGCAAGCCCCGCAGCGCCGCGACAGCGGTCCCGTCTTTGGCCGAGATGGCGCGCATCCGTGGCGATTGCAAAAGCGCGTCGACACCGCCGAGATCGATGTAGATCGGATCGATGAAACGCCGGTCTGATGGCTGGTAGGGGCTGGCGCGCTCGCGATCCCCGGGGAACAGGTAATGCAGTGGATTAATGCCGACGAAAGCCCCACCGAGCTTTGCCGAAGCCTCGCAAAACTGTGCCAGGGTTTCGAAATCGCCGATGCCCGTATCGGTGGGGTGCCGCAGCGCATAGAGATGGGCAGTCAGGCCGAACAGGCGGGCGCCATCAGCGATTCGCCGGTGCAAATAGCAGTCCGGCGTGCTGACGATGAGGCGGCTGGGCTCTTGCGAAAACTCCTCGAGCGCTGCCGTGTGATAGCCGGCGGCCAGCGCCGGCAGCGGCACACGCAATTGCCGGACCGCTTCGCCGTCACTCTCGGCACGATGGATTTCCTGGAGCTGGTCCGGTGCGATGGTGAGCCGCTGCGTCGATCCATCTTCGCTCTTGATATCGAGCGCGAGCGTGTGTCCAGTGAACCGATCCGGCAGGGCTAGACGCACCGATCCCGCCGACCCAGCTTGCAGCAGTTGCACCGCCGGCAGGACCCGGAGATCGCGCTTTCGTTGCAATGAATTCAATGATTCCCGCGCGTCGGACAGCGTATCTCCTGGCAGACGCATCGCCCTCAACAGGGCGCGTTTCGTTTCGGTGAATACGCGATGATGGGTGCCATCCACCTGCCACCATTCGCCCTGAATGCCCGCGGCCGCTGCGAGCTGCTCGATCGTTGCGTCATCGGCCTTGCGGCTCCTGCCGCCGATATCGGCCGCTTCCGCAAGCACCACCACCGAGCGGCCAGGAACGGTGACGCTGCCCGAAATCGCCTGTCGATCATCCGTCAGGCTCGTTGAATCGAGGGCTAGCTGCCACGTGAATTCGCGCGGCTGCGGTGGCGTCACTATCGCGGCCGCATCACCCCTGTTGAACCACAGGCAGAGCCGATCCGCCGGCGAACTGCCCCGTGGCGGTTCGTAGAGCGCCAGGCCAAAGACGGACAGTCTGTTGTCACCCCAGTCATCGGCGGCCATCGGTTTGCCATCGGCTCTCAGCCATTCCGCATCGGGAATCCCGCTGCTGTCGAGGGCGGCACCCGTCAGAAACCGGTCGGCGGATATCGCAGGGTGGGCGCGGCGGAACTGCGCCAGTTGCGATACGAAATCCATCAACGCCCCATCGGCATTGGCCCAATCCAGCCAGGTGGTCTCATTGTCCTGGGCATATGCGTTGTTGTTGCCCCGCTGCGTGCGGCCGAGTTCATCGCCGGCCGTCAGCATGGGCGTGCCACGCGAGAGCATCAGAGTGGCGAGCAGCGCACGCTGATCCCGCCGGCGGCATTCGTTGGTGGCGGCGTCGTCGGACGGCCCTTCCGCACCGTTGTTCCAGGAAAGCTCATGGCTGCTGCCGTCGCGATTCTCCTCGCCGTTCGGTTTGTTGTGTTTGGCTTCGTAGGACACGAGATCGCGCAGAGTGAAGCCGTCATGGGCGGCGACGAAGTTGATGCTGCGGGTGGGCGTGCTGCCGCCGGCGGCAAAGATATCCGACGAGCCGGCAAGGCGCGTCGCGAACTCCCCGGCGCCCGTCTCAGTGCCGCGCCAGAACCGGCGCACATCGTCGCGGTACCTGTCGTTCCATTCCTGCCACGGGGTCGGAAATTGCCCGAGCCGGTAACCACCGGGGCCGATATCCCAGGGCTCGGCGATGTAAGTGAGCCCCGACAAGAGTGGATCCTGCTCGATGGCTTTGAACAGCGGCGCGTGACTGTCGAAACCCTGGTCCGTTCGCCCCAGCACCGTAGCGAGATCGAAACGGAAACCGTCAACGCCGGTCTGGCCGGCCCAATGCCGCAGTGTGTCGGTCGCCAACTGGACCACCGGTGCGCGATCCAACGCCAGCGTGTTGCCGCAACCGGTGTCATTGATCAGCATCCCCGGATCCCCCGGCGAATGCCGATAGTAAAGCGCATTGTCCAGGCCGCGCAGCGATAGCGTCGCGCCCTGCGTATCGCTCTCGCCGGTATGGTTCAGCACGATATCCAGCAGCACGCGGATACCGGCACTCCGCAGCGCTTGGATCGTCTGCCGGATTTGGAGATGTCCGCCGGGCGCCAGGCGCGGATCCGGCGCCATGAAGGCGATGGGATTGTAGCCCCAGCCATTGGATAGCCCCAGCGCCGGCAGATGACGCTCGTCGATCCATGCGGCGATTGGCATCAGTTCGATGGTATCGACGCCGAGCCGCAGCAAATGGTCGATCGACCGGGGATGCGCCAGCGCCGCTACCGTTCCGCGAATGTCTTGGGGAATATTCGGATTGCGCCGGCTGAAGGCCTTTGCGGCGATTTCGTAGATGAAGCCGGGCCTGCCCGGCGCCCGCTTCGGCGCGGACGGCAGGCGCCGTGTCACGATCGCCTTGGGTACCAGCCTCGCAGTGTCCTGCGCAGCCGAGCGCGGCGCCCCCAGATCGGGATGCCAGGCGAAGGGCCGGTCGAGCGCCTTCGCATAAGGGTCGACCAGAAGCTTCGCCGGATCGAACCAATGGCCGCGCGCCGGATCGAACGGTCCCTCGGCACGCAAGCCATAGCGCATGCCATAGCGCTTCGCCGCGGTGCCGGAAATGAAACCATGGTGCACATCTCCGGTCCGTCCCGGCAGCGGCAATCGTGCGATCTCGCGATCGTCATCCGCATCGAAAACGCAGGCCCAGATCAGGTCCGCATGGCGCGAGACGACAGCCAGGTTGAAACCGTCCGCTCCGGCTCTCGCGCCGAGGGGTTCCGGTCGGCCGGTCGATATGGCAAAGCTGCTGGCCAGCATCTGGATCAGGTGATGACCGTTGGCTCGCGCCGTCCGGTGCGGGATTCGATCTCCGCCAGCGAGCGGGCAAAGCCGATCAGCGGCGCCAGTGCCGCCTGGGTTTCCAGATCAAGCCTGGACGCATCGCGCTCATAGCGCTCGATATAGACGCGGAGCGTCGCCCCGGCGGTGCCGGTGCCGGAAAGGCGATAGACGACGCGCGAGCCATCCTCAAACAGGATGCGGATGCCCTGCCCCGTCGTCCGCGAGCCATCGACCGGATCCTCATAGGCGAAGTCATCGGCCTTGCCGACCACTATACCGCCAAGCGTCATTCCCTTCAGCTTGGGAAGACTCTCGCGCAGATGTTTTACCAGGCCCTGGGCCGCGGTTTCGTCGACCTCTTCATAGTCGTGGCGCGAATAGTAGTTACGCCCGTAGTTGCGCCAATGCTCCCGGACGATATCCACCACGCTCTG
>DATKFM010000204.1:0-18019 GCA_035544395.1 Verrucomicrobiia bacterium | reverse complement strand
AAATACTACGCCTTCTCGGAACCGGTCTTCGGCTCGAGCGTGCGCAACATGCCGTTGACGAAGTCCTGCGCGACCAGCGGTTCGCCATTCGACCATTTCAGGTTCGGCCGCAGATGGAAGGTGATCGTCTTGCCGTCGTCGCTTATGTCCCAGCTCTCCGCAGCACCGGGAATGACCTTGCCGTCGGCCGCGGTCGCGACCAGACCTTCATAGAGGTCATCCTGGATCCAGGCTTCACGGGCGCCAAAGTTGATATGGGGATCGAGGGTATGCGGCGAGGCGCCAAATCCGCGATTTAGAACCGTTTCAGCTTGAGCCGGCGCCGGCATGACGCTCGCAACAGCCACGCCCACGGTCAGAATGGCAGCAACAGCAAGAAGTCGACTTCTGATCGACATTATGACCCTCCCGGTTTGTTTCTTCCTGATTTCGACGCGGCAACCTGCCGTCCAGGCATGCATTCCCTGGCCGCCGGTCCAACGTTGCAACCATTGCGCGCCGCTCTCAGGGGAATTGTCAAGGCATGCCACACCCTGCGCGGGCGTCAATGATGGAACGCCAAAACTGTTGGAAGGCCAAATCCGCTAGGCAATTCTCAAGGGCATGAATCTGGCGTTCACCGATCGTTCGTATCGACCCATTGCCCGCTTTCCGCAGAACGAACGACGGCATGGAGGACATGCTCGATTCGCAGCGCATCCGGAATTGTCGGATAGAGTGTTTCGGCACCGGCAATGCCCTGCAGCAGATGGGCGATCTCAATGATTTTGAGATCGTTGAAGCCGATGCCGTGGCCCCTGGCGGGCGTGAAGCGGCCATAGCTCGGATGTTCCGGCCCGATAAGAATATTGCGAAAGCCGTTCGTCGCGCCATCGACGCCGTCCTTGGTGAAGAGCTGTAGTTCATTCATCCGCTCATGATCGAACAGGATGCTGCCTTTGCGGCCGAAGACCTCGAAACCAAGATGGGCTTTGCGGCCCCAATGGGAACGGCTGGTGACGAAACTGCCCATGACGCCGCTGGCGAATTGCAGTAGCGCGTGCGCGGTATCTTCATTCTCGACGGGCAGTGCCGGCCGGCTGCGATCCAGCTTGACGTCCCCTGTGCGCTTCTCCGCCGCCTCGCCGCCGCCGGGAACCGGACGGTGGGTTATGACGGTCTTTTGATCGGCGACCACGCGGGCGATCGGCCCCATGAGCAGCCGCCCAACGCTGACCAGATGCGACGCTAGATCGCCGAGCGCGCCGAAGCCCGCGGTATCGCGGCGGCAACGCCAGGAGAATGGCGTATCCGCATCCGCCATATAGTCCTCGTCGCAGACGCCGCGCCAATAGATCGGCTCGCCGATCACACCCTGGGTGATGAGATCCCGCGCATAGGCCACCGCCGGCGAGCGCATGTAGTTGTAGCCGACCAGCGTTTTCACGTCGGACTTCGCCGCTGCCGCCGCCATCAACTCCGCCGCTGCCGCCGTCGCTGCCAGCGGCTTCTCGCAATAGACATGCTTGCCGGCTTTGATTGCCGCCAAGGCGATATCGGCGTGCAACGCGTTCGGCACCGTGATCGAGACAAGTTCTACCGCGGGATCAGCGACGACGTCATGCCAGTCAGCCGTGGCCCGGCCGAAGCCAAAGCGCTTTGCCGCCGCATCCGCAGCCGCCTTGTTGATATCGGCAACGGCAACGAGACGTGGCGTCAGCGCCGTCTCGAAGATCGGCGCAACGGCCAGGAACGATTGGGCATGGGCGGCCCCCATGAAACCAGTGCCGATGACGCCGACGCCGATCGATGAAGCCATGGTCCTACTCCGGTACTGAAAATCCTGGGAATTACGCCGGCAGGCGATTGCCGGCGGCGCGCGCCTCGGCCAGGCGATTTTCCAACTCGGTCAACTCCTGACCGCCCGCCATCATGGCGGTGACCTGCTCGCGCGAAATCTCGTCCTTGCGGAAGTAACCCATGGAGCGTCCGCGATTGAGCAGCAGGAACTTGTCTCCGACGGGATAGGCGTGATTGACGTTGTGGGTGATGAAGATGACACCCAGACCCCGCGCCCGCGCCTGCTCCACATAGAGCAGCACCATCGAGGCCTGCTTGACGCCAAGCGCCGAGGTCGGTTCGTCCAGAATCAGCACACGCGCACCGAAATAGACCGCTCGCGCAATGGCGACGCATTGACGCTCGCCGCCGGAGAGCGTGCCGACAGCCTGTCCGGGATCGCGCACGGCGATACCGATCTTGCCCATTTCCTCACGCGCCACTTCGTCGGCTTTCAGATGATCGAACAGCCGCAGCGGACCCAGCCGCTTGACCGGCTCCCGACCCATGAAGAAGTTCCTGGAAATCGACATCAGCGGCACCATCGCCAGGTCCTGATAGACCGTTGCGATTCCCCGGTCCAGGGCGTCCCTTGGCGATGAGAAGCGCACGGGCTGACCTTCCACCAGCATCTCGCCTTCATCGGGCGTATAGACGCCGGAGAGGATCTTGATCAGCGTCGATTTGCCCGCGCCATTGTCGCCCAACAGGCAGCAGACCTCGCCGGGAAATACCTGCAGGGAGATGTCCCGCAGGGCCAGCACCGAGCCGAAATGCTTGCTGACGCCCCGCAGCTCGATGATGGGTTGCAATCCATTCATTTGGATTCCGTCGCCTTGCGACGCACATAGTTGTTGAACAGCACAGCCACCAACAGCATCACGCCCATGAAGGCCTTGAACCAATCGGTGTCGATGCCCGTGTAGAAAATGCCGATCTGCGCAATGCCGAAAATCAGAGCCCCAAACATCGAGCCCACGACGGAGCCGTAACCGCCACTGAGCAAGGTACCGCCGATCACGGCGGCGATAATCGCCTCGAATTCTTTCTGCAACCCGCGTGCCGTGTCGGCGGAACCGACGCTCAAAACCTGGATCGTAGCGAATAGCGTTGCCGACAGCGCCGTAAGTACAAACAGCCAGATCTTCACCCGTGTCACCGGCACGCCGACATTGCGGGCGGCGTTGGCATCGCCGCCGGAAGCGAAGATCCAATTTCCGAAACGCGTGCGCAACAGCAGCCACGTCCCCGCGGCGGTCAGCAGCAACCACCAGAGAATCGAGACGGGAATGCCCTGGATCTCCGGCAGGCCGTCCGGCCGCTTGCCGACCAGGCCGATCTCCGCGGCCCAAACGAAGAATCCGCCACCGACCTGGCCGGCGAAAATTGGCGCCAGCCAGTCGTTCTGGGTCAACTCCTTGATCCCGGGGATCTGGGTACGGCCGGTGATCAGGCGGGTGAAACCCAGCGTCAGGCCGCGCAAGATGAACAGCGTCGCCAGCGTGACGATGAAGGATGGCAGCCCCGTCCGAACCACCAGGAGGCCGTTGAGATAGCCAACTCCCGCCGCGACGATGAAAGCCAGGATAACGCAGATCCAGACCGGCCAGCCCAGTACGGTCGAGGGTATGGCGATCATCACGCCGGCAAAGGCGATCATCGAACCCAGCGAGAGATCAAACTCGCCGGCAATCATCAGCAGCGACACCGCGACCGCGAGGATGCCAAGCTGCGCCGATACTTCGAGAAATGTGACGATCCCTTTTGGGCTGAACAGGCCAGTGCCGCCGGCGGTCGCCATGAAGAAGGCGATGATCAGAATGGTGCCCGCGACGGCGCCGAGTTCCGGCCGCCGTAGAAGACGCGTCAGCCATGACGCCTGATTCAGCCGGTCGTCCCGCGTTGCCGTGGCTTCAGGCATGATGCCGCGCAATGTCCCCGATATCAGGATTCGCTTGGTGATTGTGGAGCGGCGGCCCGGCTAACACCGGGCCGCCAACTGCAGTTTAGCGCACGCCCTGCTTTGCGAGATCGACGATCGTCGCCGCATCAGCCTTGGTGACGAAGCCAGGCCCCGTCGGATAGTCCTCGATTGGCGCCAGCTTGTAGCGCTTCATCAGGTCGAACATCATGACCGGCACATAGCCCATGAGATATTGCTGGGCATCGATGCCCCATTCCATTTTGCCGGCATCGACGGCCTGCAGGATGGTCGGGGACAAGTCGAAGGTGCCCGTCTTCACCTTGCCGGAAAGCCCGGCCTCATCCACCGCTGCCAGCGCCGGATCGGCGCCCGCCGAACCGACCGTCAGGATGAAATCGGTATCGGGGTTGGAATTGAGATGGGCGAGAATGCGGGCTTTCATTTCCGTCGGGTCCATCACGCCCTGCAGCACCGGCACCGGCGAACCGAGGCCGTCCTGGAAGCCCCGGCAACGATCATCCAAGCTGATATTCCCGACCTCGTGGTTGGCGCAGACCGCATGCTTGACGCCGATGGCAGCCGCACGCTTGCCGGCCGCCACGCCGGCGTCATATTCGTTCTGGCCCATATAGAGCAATGCGCCAAGAGACCGCGACAGCTCCGAACCGCCGGAGTCGATGACGATCACGGGGATGCCGGCCGCGACCGCGTTTTTCACGGGACCGCTGAGTGCATCGGTATCGGGAATGGAGACCACCAGGCCGTCAGGCTTCGAGGCGATGGCCGCTTCCAGTAGATGAACCATGGCCGGCATATCGAAGGTCTCCGGGGCCAGATACTCGGTGGTCACGCCGAGCTGCTTGCCGGCATCGTCCACGCCCTTCTTGACCACGGACCAGTATTGATCGGCGGCCTGGCCATGGGTGACGAAGACCACACGGGTATCGGCCATCGCGGCCGTCGCGCCGAGCGCAAGCACCGCGGCCGCAGTTAATCCTGTAAGTAAGCGACGCATGTTCTACCTCCTCTGTCTTGATTGTTTTTGGCAATATTCTCGTTCTTGATTGACGGCGGCCGGGCCTCCGGCTTTCGGAGTTGCGGCTGCCGGGCTTCGTTATCCGGAAGGCGGCAAATCATAGAATGAGCCCATCGGGCGGGCAATGGCGGTGGATCATCCGGTTGCAGGATGTATACTCGCCGCCAGCCTATTTTCGCGCGACGGCTTCAATCGGACAGGCTGTATCCGGATACCCAACATCCGCACTGGATTGGTCTCGAATGGTTCGGGTGTCTTCACCCGAAACCGACCGATTCCTATCCGTGAATAGTCGCAATGAGGAGAACATGACGGTCAGACTTGGCATCAACCCGATCACTTGGACCAACGACGATATGCCCGAACTCGGGGGCGATATCCCGCTGGAGGTCTGCCTGTCGGAGACCCATGCGGCCGGCTACGCCGGAATCGAGATGGGCGGCAAGTTTCCGCGGGATTCGCGCGAGCTGCGCCCGATCCTGGAAAAGCATCGCCTGGCGCTGGTGTCCGGCTGGTATGATGGGCGCTTGCTGGACAAGGGGTTGGAAGAGGAATGGAAGGCCGTGCAGGCCCACCTCACCCTGCTGCGGGACATGGGCAGCACCTATATTGTCTACGCCGATACCTCGCGGCGCTCCGGCGGCGATCTTTTCGCGCCGATCTCCCAGCGGCCGATGATGAAGGACAGCGAATGGCCGGCCTATGGCCGCGACTTGACCGCCCTGGCGGAGCGGATGCGGGATTTCGGCGTCGGCATGGCATTCCATCATCACATGGGCACGGTAATCGAAACCGACGCCGAGGTGGACAAGCTGATGGCCTCGACGGGACCGGCGGTCGGCCTGCTGTTCGACAGCGGCCACAGCGCCTTTTCCGGCGGCGATCCCGTCGCGCTGGTGAAACGGCATGTGAAGCGGGTCGTCCATGTGCATTGCAAGGACACGCGCCGGCCGGTGCTGGACGATGCCCGCGCCAAGAACGGCAGCTTCATGCAGGCCGTGCTCGACGGCATCTTCACGGTGCCTGGCGACGGCTCGGTGGATTTCCCGTCGATCCTCAATACTCTCAAGGGCGCGGGCTATAGTGGCTGGCTGATCGTCGAGGCAGAGCAGGACCCGCGCAAGGCCCACCCGCTGACCTACGCCAAGATGGGATTCGGCAATCTGGCCCGGCTGGCGCTGCAGGCCGGTCACACGATCACGCCCTGAGGCCTGCCAATGGCGAGAGTGCGCGTCGGCATCATCGGAGCCGGCCTCATCACCCAGGTCGAGCATCTGCCCAATCTGCTGGCCCTGCCGGATATGTTCGAGGTCGTCGCCGTCGCCGATCCGTCGGCGAAAGTGCGCGCTCATCTTGAGAAGCGGTGGCGGGTGGCGGCTGTGGCCACGCCGGAGGCGCTGTTCGAGAAGAAGCTGGACGCCGTGGTCGTCGCTACGCCGGATGCCCTGCATGCGCGGTTGATCATTGCCGCACTCGAGCGCGACCTGCATGTCTTCACCGAAAAGCCTCTTTGCTACGCCGTCGAAGATGCCGATGCGGTCATCGCGACGCGGGATAAGGCAAAGCGTGTGGTCCAGGTTGGCTATATGAAGCGTTTCGATCCGGCTTATGAGGCGCTGACGTCGATGGTTCGCGGTTTGGGCGACCGGCTGCGTTATGTCTCCGTCGAAGTCAATGATCCGGACGCTTGGCCATTCGTCGCCCATCGCGATCTCTGCGCCGGCGACGATGTTCCAACATCGTTGATTGAAGAGGCGCAGAAAGCCCGGGCCGAGCAGATTGCGCGGGCACTCGGCAAGCGGCCGACGGATGATCAGTTACGGGGCTTCGCCGGTCCCTATTGCTCCAGCATCATCCACGACGTGAACGCCGTGCATGGCCTGCTGGACGAGATGGGTCTCAAGACTGGCGAACTCATCGGCGCCGCCTGGTTCGCGAAATCAGCCGGCGGCCACGCCAGCGTGCGGCTTACGGCGGGGGACGCGGTCTGGTCGATGGCTCATGTGGCCGTGCCGGAACTTGCCGACTACCTGGAACGGATTTCTCTCTGGTTCGATGACCGGATTTTCGAACTGCAGTTCCCCGCGCCCTATCTCAATCATCAGCCTACATTGCTGATCGAGAAGCGCTCCGACGCTCAGCAGGCGCGTACGATCCAACATCGCCCGTCCTTCGCTGAGGGTTTTGTCGAGGAGCTAAAGGGCTGGTGGCGCGCCATGACGAAAGGCGAGCCAGTTCGCAACACGCTTGAGGCCGCCCGGCGCGATCTGGCGTTGCTTGCGGCGCTCGGCCGGAAAGCGCTGGACAGCTAGGGCCTAAAGCCTCACGACCTTGCCCGTCTTCGACGATTCCAGCGCTGCATCGGCCAAGCGCAGCGCTTCGCGTCCGTCGGCGAAGGTCGCCAATGGTTGTGCGCCCTTCTCGACGCTGTCGATGAAATTGTCGAGTTCCGCACGGTAGGCTTCGGTGTAGCGCTCGATGAAGAAGTGCAGGATCGGATCGGACGCGCGAGTCCGTTCCGCGCCCCAGGCTTCGACCGTCGTTCCGCAGCGGTTCTGCGCCTGCAGCATGCCCTTTTCACCGAAGGCCTCGATGCGCTGGTCATAACCGTAGGAGCAGCGGCGGCTGTTATTGATGTGAATCAGCGCGCCGGAAGCCGCGCGCATCACCACCATGGCGGCATCGATATCGCCCTGCTGGCCGATGCCGGGATCGATCAGATTGGCGCCCATAGCCTGCACCTCCACGATGTCGCCGGCCAGATAGCGGGCCATGTCGAAATCATGGATGGTCATGTCGCGGAACAGGCCGCCCGAACCCTTCACATAGGCAGGCGGCGGCGGCGCGGGATCCCTGCTGGTGATCACGACTTGCTCCAGCTTGCCGATCTCGCCGGATTGGATGCGATCGCGCACGGCGCGGAAGGACGGATCGAAGCGCCGGTTGAAGCCGATCATGACCGTGGGCTTAAGGCCGCCGATCTCCTTCCAGCAGGTTTCGACGCGCTTGATATCCAGGTCGATCGGCTTTTCGCACAGCACCTTCTTGCCGGCCTTGGCGGCGAGGGTGATGAGGTCCACGTGGGTGTCGGTCGACGAGGCGATGAACACGGCATCGACCTTCTTGTCTGCCAATGCCTCCTCGACAGATGTTACTTTCCGGGCGCCGGTTTCCGCCGCCGTTTCCTCCGCGGCTTTCGCCACTACGTCGTAGCAGGCAACCAGTTCTGCCCGTGGATGGGTTTTGATATTGCGGGCATGCATGCGGCCGATGCGACCGCAGCCGAGGATCGCGAAGCCAACCATGTTCTAACTCTCCTTGTGCCAAGCCTTGTTCAAGCGCTGGCGAACTTTTGTGCCAATGTCTCCGAAGGCTGAGGCCCCGACTCATAGGTGCCGCGGATTGTCTGATCGAAATCGATCACGGACCCGGTCATCAGGCCCGACTCCGACGATGCCATATAAGCCACGGCGCGCGCGACCTCGTCCGGCTTTATAAGACGGCCGAAGGGCAGCCCCTGCTCTGCCTTCGCCACCCAGCCGGGCTGCGCATCGTGATAGGTCTTCATGATGCGGTCCTCGCCGGGTGTGTCCGACCAGCCGAGATTAAGGCCATTCACACGGATCCGATCGCGCAAGGCGGCGAAAGCGACATTACGGGTCAAGGTAACGAGCGCGCCCTTCGACGAACAATAGGCGGCGATGAAAGGCTGCCCGCCATGGCCGGACATGCTGATGACATTGACGATGCTGCCCGCGATCTTTTCCCGGAGCATGATCTTGATCGCATCCTGCATCAGGAAGAACGGCGCTCGTACATTGACCGCGAACATGCGGTCGAACAGCTCTGGCGAGGTATCCAGGATCGTGCCGCGATCGGTCATGCCGGCGCAATTGACAAGGACATGCAGTTTCCCCCACGCCTTGTCAGCGGCAGCGACCACTTTGCGGCAATCATCCATGGACGCGAGATCCGCCTGCACGAAACGCGTGTCGCAGCCGGCCTTAGTCAACTCGCGCGACACCGTATCGCCGCGCTGCCGGTTGCGGCCGCAGATGACAATGCCGGCGGCGCCGCGGCGGGCGAACAGGCGGGCGATGGCTTCGCCCAATCCCTGGGTGCCACCGGTAACGACGGCGTACTGCCCGGCAAACTGATTGGGAAAATCTGACAAAGTGGTCATCACTGGTTTCCTCGTGGAAGGTCGCCGCGCCACTCAGCGCCGCGCGCGGGCATGGATATGTACGACATTCAGGCGGCGAGCAATGATTTGAGTCTGACGTCGGAGCTCATCAGCGCCTGGGGATCGGGATGCAGGCGCCTGGCAATCAACATCTCCGCCAGGCGAATCTCCTTGGCGATCATGCTGTCGGGGCCGATCGAGCTGGCGGCAACGAGACGCCCATCATCGGCCAAATGAAAGGTGAGACGTTGGCCCCCGCCGAGATCGCGGCGGATCGAGGTTGCCGCCGCATCGGTCAGCCCGGCGATGCGCAAGGTCAGCTCGTACTGGTCGGACCAGAAAGACGGCACGGCATCGTAGATGACTCCCATCCCAAGCATGTTGGCCGCGGCGATTGCGCCCTGGTCGCGCGCATTGCGCCAAGCTTCCAGGCGGATGCGCCGGCCGTCATACAGCGGATGCGGGAAAGAACAACAATCTCCCGCCGCGAAGATGTCGGGGTCACTGGCGCGGAGATGGTCATCGACGCGGATGCCATTCTCGATTTGCAACCCGCAAGCTGAGGCTAACGCCGTCTCCGGAATGGCGCCGACTCCGGCGATGACGGCGTCGCAATCGACCCTCGATCTATCGGCCAACAAGATCACCTGCCGGCTGCCGCTGCTTTCAAATCCGCTGATCACGACGCCGGTGCGCAGGTCGAGACCGGCCTTGCCGTGCCGCTCTTCCATGATATCGGCAAGCTCTCTCGGCACGCCGCGCATGAGGATGGCCGGGGCCATTTCCAGCACCGTCACCCGGCAACCGCGCTGAGTTGCGCTGGCGGCCAGTTCCAGCCCGATGAAACCGCCGCCGATGATGCCGATATGCGCCCCCGGCCGAAGGCTGGCTCGGATCGTCTGGGCGTCCGCAAAGGTTCGGAGATAGAGGATTTTGGCCGATCCGGCAGACGCCAGCGGGCGAGCCCGGGCGCCGGTGGCCAGCAACAATTTCCGGTACGGAATATGGTCTCCATCGTTGAGCACCACACAACGTTTGCGGGCGTCGATCGACGCAACAGGCGACGAGGCCCGGAAATTAATGGCTTTTTCCCGCATCTTCGATTCATGCAGAATGGTCGGCGCAGACGGTTCGTCGGTAGCGGTCATTACCGCCTTTGAAAGCGGCGGCAGTTCATAGGGGGCGTGGGGCTGCTCGCCGAGCAGCGTGATAGAACCGGTCCAGCCCTTCTCGCGCAGAGTGACCGCTGCGCTTGCGCCAGCCTCACCTGCGCCGACGATCACCATGCCGGGCTCACTCATCCCTGCAGGATCCTAGCTGAGATCGATCAGGACTTTTCCGGCTTCCACTTTCACCGGATAGGTCTTGAGATTCACGCAGACGGGGGCGCCCTTGGCCTCACCGGTGCGGTAGTCGAAGCGGCCGTTATGCTTGGCGCACTCGATGATGTTGTCCATCACCAGGCCGTCGGCGAGGGGGAAATCCTCATGGGTGCAAAGTCCGTCGGTGGCGTAAAACGCGCCATCAGGTGCGTGATAGATTGCATAAGTCCGGCCGCCGTGATCGAAGGCGATGACATCCTCTTCGTCGACATCGCCGACAACGCAGGCTTCGACCCAGTTCTCGGGCATTCGGCTATCTCCGCCCCTCAAGCTGTTGCGCTGGCAGCGGTCAATTCTGCGGAACGAGTGGCAGGCGCAGTCGGAAGCGGCCGCCTGACATAACCCTGCGGGTCTGTTGCCTGCCGGACCAATGTCGGGATGATCTCGCGATAGGTCTCGACGAATCCTTGGTAAGCGGGCGGCATGTCAGGCTTCAGCTCCTCATGCAATGCCGGCAGCGCATGATAGGGCACCAGTGGGAACATATGGTGCTCCACGTGATAGTTCATGTTCCAATAGATGAACTGGACGATGGGATTCATGTAGACCGTCCGGCAATTCAGCCGGTGGTCGAGTACGTCTTCGGCAAGTCCTGCATGCTGTGTGAGACCGCAAAGGTAGTGAAGCCACGCGCCGTAGAAGGATGGCAGGCCAACCAGCACCAGCGGCAGGAAGCTCTGAAAGTAGATCGACAGGCCGATGACCGTGGCGAATATTAGAGCGTAGATGCGCGCCGTTCGGTAGACCTTGTAGTGTTCCGATTCCGGAATGTAGTCCTCTTCTTCGGCAACGAGTCGACCGAAGCAGTGAAGCAGGATCTCGCGCAGCTCTTTGCTGCCATGCCGCACATTGATGAAGCCGAGGACGACGTGGAACAGGTTCGTCGGCCGCGGCACGGCAATTTCGGGGTCGCGCCCGACGATAATGGTGTCGGTATGGTGACGCGCATGACTCCATTTCCAGGGCACCGGCTCGCGCAGCACGAAGAAGGAACCGATCTGATACACGGCCTCGTTCATCCAGCGGGTCTTGAAGGCGGTGCCGTGGCTGCATTCATGCCAGCGTGAATCGCCGGCCGAACCGTAGAGCACGCCATAAACGGCGAATGCCGGCACAGCCCACCAAGTACCCCAGAAATAGACGCCAAGCCCGCCGAACAGGCCGAGGGCGGCGAACCATATCAATGTGTCGCGGATCGCCGGCCCGTCCTTGCGCTGCATCATCTCCTTCAGCCGCTTGCGCGGGATCGGGGATATGTACCATTTGGCGGTGGCAAGACCCTGCTCGACGGCCCGCCTGTTTTCCGGGCCGCTCAGGCTATAGTCACGCTGGGTTACTTGTCCTGTCACTGCCACTATCCGTCCGAAAAGCCCGCGGTATGGGGTGGAAAACATAGCTCTTGGCCGCCAAGGCAATCAATCAAGATTTACAGCATTAGCGCACAACTTCGGCGCTCGATGATATTTTCTGATAGTTTTTGCAAGAGCATCTCGTGTGTAGGTCTAAGGACTGTGGGTCAGGTAATAAAGACTGCCGCCAAGTTCGGAGACGATAAGTTGCCGGTCGTCCCAGATCAGCACCGCTATCGGACGCGTCAAGCCATCGAGAATAATCTCCCGCGCGCCGGTGGAAGGTTTGATACGAAGAAGCCTGCCGCTGCCGGACACCCAGGCGCTCGACGGATCGAATAGGCCGTGCTCGAGAACCAGCATGTCACCGTTCGCTTCAAAGACGACATCGACCGGGGCGTTGAGATCGACGGCCTCGACACGCGCGGATTCTGCAATGCCGGCTTCCGGGAGAGAAACGACGCGGCCGCTCCCGGCCAGGAATGGGAATCCGCCGAATAGCGAAACGTAGAGGCGACCGTTCCGCGCGGCGATTCCCGTGGGGACGGCGTCAAACGCGTAGCTCTGTTGCTCGGCGAACTCGGTCGGCGACAGGGGCTTGAGCGTCGATCCACTCGCGGTGAGCCGAGCAAAGGTGAAGAGCGTTTGCCGGATGCCGCCGTCAGCGGACAGGCGTTCGATCGAGTTGCGCGCGGCGTCGACCACATAGAAGCCGTCGGGCGAAGCAACAAAGTCGTATGGATTCCAGAAATCAGCGCTGAGAACCTTGATCCCGCCAACCTCGTCTATCTCGAGGAGGGCGTGGTCGTATCTAGCCTCGGCGGAGTCGGCGGGCGTCCAGCCTTGAGCGACGATATAGGCCGAATCTTGGCGCGCTATGCGGTAGGGTCCAGTCGGATCGCCCATCACGTCCGGGCCATGAGGTAGCTCTGGACCGAAAGCAGTGAAGAGGCCGTCGGCTCCACGCCGATAGACGCGCCCGGAGGCAAGGTCGGTGACCAGCAGCGACTCGCCGTCGCGCGCCAGCCCGGCGAAGGCAGCGCTTGGCTGCCGCACGATCTCCAGCCCGTATCCTAACGCGGCCGTCGGTTCCGCCGTAGCGGGCGCCGCAATCAAGATGAAGGTGACAGCAATCAATCCTGCGAGCGCACGCATCGGAACCCTCCGTTGGCTGCAAACCGGAAATCCGGGTCGTAGGCCAGCCGGTAAGTGGTGGTGAGATGTCCGGGATCGCTGTTCCAGGAGCCGCCGCGCAGCACTCTGTATTTGCCGGCAATATACGCCGGCGGAGTGCCTTCATAAGGCGCATAGAAGTCGCGGGTCCATTCCCAGACATTGCCCACGAGGTTGAGGATGCCCTCGGGGCTGGCGCCGGCGACAAACGAATCGGCGGGCGCGGTCATGCCATAGCCGTCGCTATCGTCGTCCGCGCAGCATTCCTTGCTGCCACCATTGGCGCGGGACGCATCGGCCGCGCCGCTGCCCCAAGGAAATGGCGCGCCGGCCGTTCCACGCGCCGCGCGTTCATACTCCTTCTCGGACGGCAGCCGCAGGCCGTAGTAGGCGCAGAACTCGGCTGCGTCGGCATAGCTGACGCCGACAACCGGCCGGTCATCCAGACCGAGAAACGGATGACCGCCATAGAAAGCCGAACGGTGCCCGGTCGCACCCACGAAGCGCTGATACTGGGCATTGGTGATCTCGGTCCGGTTCATGACAAAGGCCTTGCCATCGATTTCGCGGCGCGGACGTTCGTTTTCATTGCCATCATCGCTGCCGAAGATGAAGGGACCGGCCGGAACCGCGATCAGGGGATTGCCGGGAATCGGACCGTCGCCCGCCCCGGCGCTGTCGATAGATGCAGCGAGGACAAGACCGGCCAGCACCCTAGAAATCCACACGATTCCGGCTCTCCCGGTCGAAGAGAAAGGCCCGCTCAGGCCGGATCCGCACGCCGACGATCTGATCGAAATCGCCGGCGAAGTTCTTGTCGGCGCGCATGGTCAACAGCGTGTCGCCGGCACGGACGCTGACCAGCGTGCTTTCGCCCGTCAGCTCGGCGGAATAGATCGGCGCGCTGAAGTTTGCTTCCTCGGCGCTGTTGATGACAACCTGCGCATCCTCCGGACGCACGCCCAGCACGGCGCGCGGAACTGTGGCGCGGCCAAGTCCGGGGACCCTGAGGCCGCCAGGCCCGGCGAAGACGCCGTCTTGCACTTCGCCGTCGATCAGATTCATGGGCGGCGAGCCAATGAACCCGGCAACGAACAGAGTGCGCGGATTGTTGTATATGTCCTTCGGCTTCCCCAGCTGCTCGATGATGCCCTTGTTCATGACCGCGACCCGATGCGCCAGGGTCATCGCCTCGATCTGGTCGTGGGTCACATAGATCGTCGTCACCTGAAGTTCATGCTGGAGGTGTTTCAGCTCGGCGCGCATCTGCACGCGCAGCTTGGCGTCCAGGTTGGAGAGCGGCTCGTCCATCAGAAAGACGCGCGGCGTCCGGATAATGGCGCGGGCGAGCGCTACCCGCTGGCGCTGGCCGCCGGACAGCTCCTTCGGTCGGCGTCCAAGCAGCCCGTCCAGCTCGACGCGCAGCGCGACGTCAAGCACCTGGCGCTTCCGTTCCGTGAGCGGCACCTTCCGCACACGCAGGGGGTAGCCGATGTTCTCCTCGACCGTGAGATGCGGATAGAGCGCGTAGGACTGAAACACCATGGCGACATCGCGATACTTGGGGAGGGTGTCGTTGATTCGGTCGTTGCCGATATATAGGTCGCCGGCGGTGACTTCCTCCAGGCCCGCCACCATGCGCATCGTCGTGGTCTTGCCACAGCCTGACGGTCCGAGCAGGACGAGGAATTCTTTGTCCATGATCTCAAGGGTGAGATTGGCGACTGCGGCGAAATTGCCGAACTTCTTGCTCACATCGTTAAACCGGACGGAGGCCATGGACTTCAACCCTTGACAGCGCCGAAGGAGAGCCCGCGCACCAGATGCTTCTGAACAACGAACGCGAAGATCATGATGGGAATACAAGCCGTGAAACCCGCAGCGCTAATCTCGCCCCAATAAGTGTTGTACTGTGTCACGCGCCCGGCGATGCCGATCGGAAGCGTTTGTGATCGCTCGGTCAGCGTCAGGATGAGCGCCAGCAGGAACTCGTTCCAGGAGATGATCAGGCAAAAGATCGCCGTCGCCGCCAGGCCGGGGCGGGCCAGCGGCAAGGCGACGCGCAGGAACGCGCCCCAGCGCGTGTCGCCATCGACCATGGCGGCTTCCTCCAGTTCCACAGGCAGATCCTGGAAATAGCTCTTCATCATCCAGGTGGCGAACGGCAGGTTGAAGGCGGTGTAGGCAATCACCACAGCCCACTTGGTGTTGAGCATGTCCAGATAGTTGAAGGCGAGGTAGAGCGGGATGATGGTGACGATCGGCGGCATCATGCGTGTCGACAGAATCCAGAAGGATATCTGATAACGCCATTGGCCGGGATACTTGAACCGGGCGAGCGCGTAGCCGGCCATCGTGCCGAGAACAAGCGACACGATGGTGGTCGCCATCGCGATGATCAGGCTGTTCAGGCCGTATTGCAGGAAGGGCCGCTCGATGAAGGCCGCGTTGTAGTGTTTCAGCGTCGGGTTCGCAGGAAACCACTGCGGCGGCACCGAAAAGATGTCGATGTCGAACTTGAAGGAATTGCCGGCGATCCAGTAGACAGGAAACAGGGTGAGGATCAGCGCGACGGCAATCGCAACTGCGGCGGCAATGCGCTGGGAGATGAGGCTGGCTCGGCTGCGTGTCATTCCATTTTCCTAGGTGGCGAGCCGCATGCGCTTGATGAACCAGGTGCTGAAGGCGACCGTCGCGAACAGCACAAAGAGCGAGATCGCCGCCGCATAGCTCGGATCGGCGAAGCGATAGGCCACCTGATAAATGTAGAGGCTGAGCGTCTTCGTACGGTCGGCAGGACCGCCGCCGGTCAGGATGAAGACGAGATCGAACAGCCGGAGGGCGTCCATCATGCGCAAGAGCAAGGCGATGGCGATGACCGGCTTGAGGAAGGGGAGGGTCAAGTCCCAGAACTGCCGCCAGGCTGACGCGCCGTCGATGGCGGCGGCCTCGTAAGGCTCCTCGGGAAGGCTGGACAGGCCCGCCAGCATCAGAAGGAAAACGAAAGGCGTCCATTGCCACACATCCGCGACGATGATCGAGAACATGGCCAAATCGACGTCGCCGGCCCAGGCCTGCAGCGGCAGGCCGAGCTGGAACATGATTTCATTGAGCACACCGAAT
Source organism: Verrucomicrobiia bacterium (assembly GCA_035544395.1). GTDB lineage: Bacteria > Pseudomonadota > Alphaproteobacteria > Dongiales > Dongiaceae > DATKFM01. The sequence goes on along the minus strand of DATKFM010000204.1, from coordinate 2,031 downwards.
TGCGGCTCATAGATCAGCTTCCAGGTGATAGCGACAGCGATGGGCGGCATCATCATGGGCAGCATGAGAATGGTCTTTAGAAAGTTCAGGCGCCGGATATAGCGGTCGAGTAGCAGGGCCAGGCCCAAGCCGAGCAGGAACTCAATGCTGACGGCGAAAAATGTGAAGACCAGCGTGTTCCACAGAGCGATGTGAAACTGGTCGTCTGTTAGCAGACGGAGGAAATTGTCCGCTCCCGCGAACTCCCAGGGCACATCCGGATTGGGGCTGATCCGCGTGGTGGCCGCGGCAAACATGTAGATTGACGGAAAGATAGTGAGCGCCAGCAGCACGAGCATTGCCGGCATCAGCATCAGCACGCGCAGATGACGTTCGGACCACCGCTCAAGAGCGGGGCCGGACACAGCCTGCGCGGTCCTAGCGATCGGAAGCTCTGCCGTCACTGTCGTTCTCCACAGCCCGGCGTTGCTGTAGCGCCCCTGTGCGCACTCCGGGCATTGTTGGAAGGGGCGCCCCGCCGGTACGGAGCAGGATCCAAAGATCCCGCTCCGTTAACGTTGGTGAGACTTAAACTACTTGATACCAGTAATCTTCTCGACCGCCGCCTGGGCGCTCTTCAGCGCCTCTTCCGGCGATTCCGTTCCGGCGACGGCCTTCGACAGCTCGATGCCGAACGCGTTTTCGATCTCCGGCCATTTCGGGTGACGCGGCCGCGGGGTCGAAAAATTGATCGCTTCCATCAAGGTCGGGAAGTGACGGAACTTCTCCTGCGCTGTCAGCTCCGGATCGGTGAACACCGAGAAGCGCACCGGCGGGTTGCCCCGCGTCGCCGAGATCTTGATCTGCTCCGCCGATGTCGCCCAGACCATGAAATCAAAGGCTTCCTGCTTGTTCTTGGAGGCTGACATGATGCCCATGGTCCAGTGGCCGATCTCCGACGATCCGGCATGAGTTCCTGCCGGAATGGCGGAATAGGAGATCTTGCCGACCATCCTCGACTGGCTCGGGTCTTCGAAGGTGGCAACCCAGTTGGGCCAGTTGATGGACGAGGCGGCCGTGCCCGCGGCAAGTGCCTGGCCCACTTCGTTGGCGTTGTAGCTTTCGACGCCCTTGGGCGAGATGTCCCGCAGCGCCATGAAGGTCTTCATCGCGGCCGCCCCCTCGGGGGTATCGATCGTTACTTTGGTGCGGTCGGCGTTGAAGAGATTGCCGCCATAGGACCAGAAAATCGGCATGAAATCGGCGACCACCGGATTGCCCTGGCCGCCGCGGAACACATAGCCGTAGTAGCGGCCGCCGCCCGCTTCGGTCATCGCCTTTGCCGCGGTGATGACCTCGTCCCAGGTCTTCGGTGCGCCTGTTATGCCCTGTTCGGAGAACTTGGCGCCATCATAGAAAAACATCTGCGCGTTGCCGACATAGGGTATACAGACGAATGGGCCGGTGTTGTACGGGTTGCGGCAGACCGCCAGCGACTTCGCGAGGAAATCGTTGTCGGGGCCAGGAACGCCCATCGCGTTGAAGTATGACGTCAGGTCCTCGAGGTGCCCGTTCTCAGCAAAGAACGGAATCCAGGGATCGTCCATGAGCACAATGTCGAACGCGCCTGACTTGGTCTGGCCGGCATTGGCGGCCTGTTCGAACACGTTGCTGTACGGTGCCTGTACGATCTCGACCTTCGAGCCCTTGAGCTGGCTATAGTCGGCGGCGGCGGCGCGCAGGCCGTCGCCCTCGGAGCCTGACGGCACCAGAATTATGATATCGGCCGAAGCAGTTGAGGACATCAGAGACGCAAAGGCCGCCGCTAGAAACAATTGTCGAAACATTGGGTCCTCCCTCTCTTGGTTGCTGACACGAGGCCCCGTTCCTGTCGGAGCCTCTTCTTGTGCATTATGCCGGGCCGGTGGCGATACTCTAGCGACTGCTGCGCCGACCAGCGACGGCAACACTAGTGTGGATTGGCGTCACTCCTCAAGCGGCCACTACCGTTTATCCTTTCTGCACCGGTTCGGGGACCGGCTGTCTGACGTA
>DATKFM010000203.1:0-12594 GCA_035544395.1 Verrucomicrobiia bacterium | reverse complement strand
GCAAGCGGCCGATCGCGTTGAGCGACGCGGCCACCAAGGCCATTGCCGACCGCAGGACCGGCGTCGGTTGCGACCAGCTCATCGTGCTGGAGCCGCCGGTGCTGGCCGGCGCGGACGCGGTCATGCGCATCCGCAACGCCGATGGCGGCGAGGTGGAGGCCTGCGGCAATGCCGCCCGCTGCATCGCGCATCTGTTGATGGACGATAAGAAGGATGGGCCGGTGGTGCTCGACACCACGGGCGGCCGCATCGCCGCCACGCCCGCCGGCGATGGCCGCGTCACCGTCGACATGGGGCCGGCCCATGACGGCTGGCGCGAGATCCCCCTGGCGCGGGAGATGGACACGCTGCACTTGGACTATGCGCAAGGGCCGCTGAAGGACCCCGCCGCAGTCAATGTCGGCAATCCCCATGTGGTGTTCTTCGTCGAGGATGCCGAAGCGATCGACCTGGAGCGGCTGGGCGCCCTGATCGAACATGATCCCCTGTTCCCCGAGCGCATCAATGTGGAAGTCGTGGAGGTTAAAGGGGCGGACATGCTGCGCATGCGCGTGTGGGAGCGCGGCGTCGGCATCACCCGCGCCTGCGGCACCGGCGCCTGCGCCAGCCTGGTGGCGGCGGCGCGCCGCGGCCTGACCGGCCGCCGCGCCCATGTCTTCCTCGATGGCGGCGCCCTGGAGATCGAGTGGCTGGAGAACAACCACGTGCTGATGACCGGCCCGGTCGCGCAGAGCTTCACCGGCACGTTGGACGAGTCGCTGTTCAAGCAATGACCGCGCCGCAGGTCATCACCTTCGGCTGCCGGCTCAACGCCTGGGAATCCGAGGTGATGCGCGGTCATGCGTCGGCAGCGGGGCTTTCGGACGCGATCATCGTCAACACCTGCGCGGTCACTGCCGAAGCCGAACGCCAGGCGCGGCAGGCAATCCGCCGGGCGCGGCGCGAAAATCCTTCGGCGCGCATTATCGTCACCGGCTGCGGCGCGCAGATTGATTCGAACAGCTACGCTTCGATGCCCGAGGTGGACCATGTCATCGGCAATGAAGAGAAGCTGAAGGCCAAGAGCTACATCGACTTCGTCGAGGACGGCGCGCCGCGGGTACAGGTCAACGACATCATGCAGGCGCGGGAGACGGCGCATCATCTGCTCGCCGGTTTCGCCGAGCGCTGCCGCGCCTTCGTCCAGGTTCAGCAGGGCTGCGACCATCGCTGCACTTTCTGCATCATCCCCTTCGGCCGCGGCCCGAACCGCAGCGTGCCCATCGGCGATGTCGTGCGCCAGGTGCGCGCGCTGACCGATGGCGGTATCGCCGAGATCGTGCTGACCGGCGTGGACATCACCGCCTATGGCGCCGATTTGCCGGGACGTCCCGTACTCGGACAGATGATCCGCCGCCTGCTGGCACAGGTTCCCGAATTGCGTCGCCTGCGGCTGTCGTCGCTGGATCCCGTGGAGATCGACGACGACCTCCTGCAGCTGATCGAGACCGAGCCGCGGCTGATGCCCCATCTCCATCTCAGCCTGCAGGCCGGCGACGACATGATCCTGAAGCGCATGAAGCGCCGCCACAGCCGCGCCGATGCGTTGCGCGTTTGCGCGGACATCCGCCGCCGCCGGCCCGACGCCGTGTTCGGCGCCGATCTGATAGCGGGATTCCCGACGGAAACCGCCGAGATGGCGGAGAACAGCCTGCGGCTGGTGGAGGATTGCGATCTTACATTTCTCCATGTCTTCCCCTATTCCGCGCGCACGGGCACGCCGGCCGCGCGCATGCCGCAGCTGCCGATGACTGAGCGCAAAGCCCGCGCCGCGAGACTGCGCGCTGCGGGCGAAGCGGCGAAGGCACGGTTCTTCGCATCTCAGCGCGGTAGGCATGCCGACGTGCTCGTGGAGCGCGTTGACGACACCGCAGTCTTCGGCCACAGCCAGCATTTCGCCCCAGTGCGAATCGCCGATGCGCCCTCAACGATTTCACCGGGCGCGATTATTGACTGCATGATCGATGGCGCCAACGGCAACGAACTCACCGGGCGAATGACATGTGCTTCCGCTCCGATCTTCTTCCCCCGCTTTCGCGGGGAAGAAACTATTGGGACTTGCACTCAGCCATGAGCGACCGCGCCGCCACTACCGAAGCGCCGAAGCGCGGCTGGTTTCAGCGGCTGCGGGAAGGGCTCAGCCGCTCCTCGTCGAAGCTCGCCACGGGCATCGGCGATATCTTCACCAAGCGGAAGCTGGATGAAGCGGCGCTGCACGAGCTCGAGGAACTCCTGATCGCGGCCGATCTCGGCCCAGCCACCGCGGCGCGCCTCACCGCCAATCTGGCGAAGACGCGCTTCAACCAGGAAATTTCCGCCGAGGAAATCCGCGGCGCGCTGGCAAAAGATATCGCGGAGATTCTCAAGCCCGTGGCCAAGCCGCTCGCCATCGACCCGCAGCACAAGCCCCACGTCATCCTGGTCGTCGGCGTCAACGGCAGCGGCAAGACCACCACCATCGGCAAGCTCGCCGCGCGGCTGCGCGAGGATGGTCATCGCGTGATGATGGCCGCCGGCGATACCTTCCGCGCCGCCGCCATCGATCAGCTCAAGATCTGGGGCGCGCGCACCGGCGCCGCCGTGATCACCCGCGAACCCGGCAGCGATCCCGCAAGCCTTGCCTACGATGCCCTCGCGCAAGCGAAGGCCGAAAGCTATGACGTGCTGCTGATCGACACCGCCGGCCGCCTGCACAACAAGGCCAACCTGATGGCAGAGCTGCAGAAGGTGTTGCGTGTGCTGCGCAAGCAGGATCCGGCGACGCCCCATGACTGCCTGCTGGTGCTGGACGCCACCACCGGCCAGAATGCCCATGCCCAGGTGGATACCTTCCGCCAGATGACCGACGTCACCGGCCTGGTGGTGACCAAGCTGGACGGCACCGCCCGGGGCGGCGTACTGGTGGCCCTGGCGGAACGGTTCAAGTTGCCGGTCCATGCCATCGGCGTCGGCGAGACCGCCGACGATCTCCGGCCCTTCGAGGCCGAGGCCTTTGCCCGCTCCCTGATGGGCTTGAACGGGCCTGGCGGGGGAACGTGATTCGGGTAATAGATAAAATGCCACCCTTTTTTCGCTAGACAGTGGGGGCAGGTTTTCTGTATGTGCCAATGAGTTATCGGCGGGATTTCATGCCAACTGGGGGCACCATCAAGCGGACCGGCGTATCAGTAGGCGCCAATCAAGGCTCCGACAGGTCGCTATTTAAGACGCTGCGCCGCATCGCTCTGGGCGGTGACGACCCTCCGACTGTCGGCCTCAATGGCGGCCCGCCGAAATCCGCCATCAAGACCCTGCCCAGTACCCAGGCCGCCACGGCCCATGCCGGCCCCGACAACGCCGACCGGCACAACTTCGCGTTCATGGAACGCTATCTCCACACCGGCGACGCGGTGCTGGATATCGGCGCCAATACCGGCTCTTACGCCATCGCCGCAGCCAAGGTGGTCGGCCTCGCCGGACGGGTCGATGCCGTCGAGCCCAGCCCCACCATGCGCGCCAGGCTGCTCGAGGCGGTGACCGCCGCCGGCGTCAAGGCGACGGTGGTCATCAACCCGGTCATGGTCGGCGCCAAGGACGGCCTCGGCCGCTATGCCGACGGCACCACGAAATCCGGCCGCCGCCGCTCGCCCGCCGCAGGCGAACTGGCCACCCGCGTGGTCGGCATCGAAAGCGTGCGGCTCGACGCGCTGCTGGCGAAGCGGCCCTATGCGCTGCTCTGCATGGACATCGCCGGCTGCGAGCTGACCGCGCTGCAAGGCGCCAGGGAACATCTGGCGAAATGCCACCCGGCCGTGATCCTGCTGGCCATGGACGACGCGCTCAAGGATTTCGGCAGCTCGCCGGCGGCACTGATCGACTGGCTGGACGAGCTGGGCTACGAGATCGCCTTCTATGACGCTGACCGCAATGTCATCGAGTATCCTGACATTCCCTGGCAGCGGCGGCGCAAGCTGCTGGCCATCGCCCGGCGCGAGCGCAACACCGTGCTGCGGCGGCTGGCCGATCATCCCGCTGCTCCGGGAAGGGCCGCCCCAATGGGCCGGACGAACTGAACCGCCGCCCATCCCGCCATCCCAATTTTCCGGTCTGATCCGTGACTCTCACCGTCACCTTGCTGGTGCTGTCCGCCGCCGTGATGCACGCGACCTGGAACGCGTTCGTCAAGGCCGGCAACGACAAGGCCGTGATGCAATGCCTGGTGATTTTCTTCGGCGGCATTCCCGGGCTGATCATTCTGCCTTTCGTGCCGCTGCCGGATCCCGCCTGCTGGCCCTATCTGGTCGGCTCCGTGCTCGCCCATTCCGTCTACTATTTCACCCTGGTCGAGGCCTACCGCTTCGGTGCGCTGTCCCAGACCTATCCTATCGCCCGCGGCTCGGCGCCGCTGCTGATCGCCATCGCCAGTCTGGTGATCGCAAACGAGCATTTGAATGGCGGCGAATGGCTTGGGCTGATCATCGCCTGCGCCGGGCTGATCAGCCTGGCCGGCATCCCCAAGGCCGGCGAAGGCCGCTCGATACTCTTCGCTTTCGCGACTTCGCTGGGCATCGCCTGCTATTCGGTGCTCGATGGCCTGGGCGTGCGCTCCACCGCCAACGGCCTGAGCTACATCACCTGGTTGCTGGCGCTGGAGATGATCCCGGTCGGGCTCGCCTTCCTCTGGCTGCGACGCGGACGCGTCGTTGCATCGATCACGGAGAACCTGAAGCGTGGCCTGTTCGGCGGCATTATCGCCGGCATCGGCTATGGCATCGTCATCTGGGCGATGGATTTCGCGCCCATGGCCCATGTCTCGGCCATGCGCGAGACCAGTGTCATCCTCGCCGCGCTGATCGGCACCCTGGTGTTGCATGAGCCTTTCGGCCCGCGGCGCATTGCTGCAGCAGCCCTGGTGGCGGCCGGCAACGCGCTATTGCATCTGGCGGGCTGAGATTGATCGGACGGTCAGTAGTCGCCGAACTCGCCGGGCGGGTTGCTCCTTGTGTGGAAACTGCCGCTATCCAGGGCCTCACGGTAGTGCGTAAGAGCCCAGCGCACCGACGGGAAGGCGATCTCGGGCCAGGGGATCTCCTCCCAGCGGAACAGCCCGACCTCCGCGCTCTCCGGCCCCGCCGATACATCGTCGGACAGCAGCCGCGCCCGGTAGATCACCTGCACTTGGCTGAGCCTGGGTATGGAATAGACCGCGAGCACGCCGTCGATCTCGATCCGCGCCCGCGCTTCCTCCCAAGCCTCGCGCAGCGCGCCATCTCCGGTCGCTTCGTTCAATTCCAGATAGCCCGCCGGCAGCGTCCAGAATCCCAGCCGCGGATTGATGGCGCGGCGGCAGAGCAGAATGCGGTCTTCCCATTTGCAGACCGAGCCCACCACGACCTTCGGATTCTCATAGGCGATGAAGCCGCAGGAATCGCAGACCATGCGGTGGTGGGTATCGCCCTCCGGCACCCGGTGGGAGAAGCCGTCGAACGGCTTGGTTCGGGTTTCGGCCATGGGCCAGTATACGGCGGGAAATGCTCGGCCGCACAAGTGGCCAATGCAGGAGCCTGGGCGCGGCTTGGACTTGCGCCGGGCCATCCACTATCTTCGCCCCAGCCATTGGAAAATGCAGACGGAGCGGCGGCATGAGCCGTTTGTTCGATCTCTTCAGGAAGCCAATCGAGCGCAAGCGCGTCGTCGAGGTCGGCTGGATGATCGACGCCGAGAAGGCGGGTTTCATCTATGACGCGCCTCGGATCTATCAGCGCAACGCGCCCAAATCCGTCTCCACCAAGGGCGTCGGCCTTTGCCCCGCCGTGCTCGACTATGAGTCGCGCATCGTCGAGGTGCTCTGCCCGTTCGATGTCCATCTGCGCCTGGCCCGCGACGACAAGGGCAACATGCAGCTGCAATATCCGCGGCCCCATGACAGCGAGTCGAACCCGCAATACATTGCCCGGCTGATCACCACCAGCAATCCCAGCGAGTGGCGCGAGCTGAGCAAGCCGGTGCTGCAGCTCCACACGCCCTACCGCTTCGTCGCCGACGAGACCGTCTATATCAACCAGTTGCCACCCTTCTATCACTACCGGCCCACGCCGCTGCCGGGGGTGATGATCGGCGGCCGCTATCCGATCGATGTCTGGCCCCGCATCCTCATGTGGGCCTTCGAATGGCATGACACGAGCCAGGACCTGATCCTGAAGCGGGGCGAGCCCTGGTTCTGCGCCCGCTTCGAAACCGAGGACCCCTCGCGCAGGATCAGCCTGGTGGAAGCCGAAATGACCCCGGAACTGCAGCAGTATCTCAAGGGCATGGACACCGTGACCCAGTATGTCGCCCGCACTTTCTCCCTCTTCCCCACCGCCCGCAGCCGCCGGCCCAAGCAATTGCTGGTCAAGGCAAAACGCTAGCCGTTAACGGTTTTTTAACCATCTCACCCCCAGCCTCCCTGTAAGGGAACGTTAAGGCCGCCCGTGCCATGATTTACCAAGATCGTGAAGCATTTGGCGGCACGGGCTGAAGCGAAATTGGGGCCAGGCCATCGCTCATGTCGGCGTTCGCAGATCAGCTCTATCGCGCCGCGGGCTACCGCCCGCCACGGTGTACTGCGTCGAGAACGGAGACTGAGCTGAGTCATCATGTCGACCAATGAAGACATTCGCTTTCTGGTCGGACTCGCCCGCGACAAATCTGTCGAAGGGCGCAAACGTCTGGTCGCCGTCGTCAACGACATCTTCTTCTCCGATCACAGCACACTCACCGACTATGAGCGGGCGCTGATCACCGACATCCTGCACCGCCTGATCGGTGACCTGATCGAGCCGGTGCGGCAGGCGCTGGCCGAACGGTTGCGCAAGGACGGCAACGGCAGCCAAAGCCTGATCGACGCCCTGTTGCAGGACGATATCGAGATGGCGGCCCCGGTGCTTCGCACCAACGAGCCCTGGCTCGATGTGGAGTTGGTGGAGGTGATTCGCCACCGCGCCCTCGAACACCAGCTCATGCAATCCATGCGCCGCACCAAGGGCGACGCCGCCAGCGACTGGGGCGTGGCCGCCGGCGACAGCGACTTCATCAAGGGCCTGCTGGACGGCAACGACGATCCCGTCACCGAGGCGGCCATGGCCTATCTGGTGGAGCAGGCCAATACGGTGGATGGCTTCCAGGAGCCGATCCTGCGCCGCAGCGATCTCAGCGACCGGCTGGTCAAGCGCATCCTGCTGTGGATCCTGGCGGCCTTGCGCCAGCACCTGCTGGAGCGCTTCGACTGCGATATGACCCGCCTCGACGATGCGGTTGAGGCCGCGGCGGCCGAACTGATCGCCAGGATCGCCGACGAACGGGATTCCGCCGCCGAATCGGCGACGACAAAACTCGCCAAGATACTGCGCGACGCCAACCTGCTGCCGCTGCCCTCCCTGGTACAGCTTCTGCGGCAGGGCGAGGTCGGCCTGTTCGTCGCCGCCCTCAGCGAAATGACGGGATTGCGGCTCACTTTGATTCGCCGCCTGCTGTTCGAGTCCGGCGGAGAAGGGCTGATGACGGCCTGTCGTGCGATCGGCCTCGACAAACCCAATGCCGCAGCGATATTCCTACTTACTCGCCGGGCGCGGCCCGGCGATTGGGCGGTGGATCCTCGGGAGTTGGCGCGCGCGATGTCTATTTTCGACCGGGTCGAACCCGCGGCGGCGCAGGGTGTAGTGGCGCGCTGGCGGCGGGACCCGGATTTCCTTTGCGCCATCCGAACCGTGGAAGAGGCCCGTGCCGATGCTGCCGCGGTCTGAATTGCCTTCAGCTGACACATCCGGCCCGCGCACTCCGGACGCCAGCCGTCCGGTCGCAACCAACCTCCCCGCCGAATATCTGAGTCAGATCTTCCAGCAGGAGCTGCTGGATCACGGGCCGGCAATGTATGTCGCCGATCTGGAGGGCCGCATCCTCTGGTCCAACGCCGGCTTCAAGCGCATGGCCGCCGCGGCCGGCGGCGGCTTCCTGCCGCTTGCCGACATCGCCGGCGAGATCGCCCTGCTCGGCAGCATGGTGTTCCGCGAGGACCTGATGCGGCTGGGCGACAGCATGCAGCGGCTCCGTTCGCGCCATGTGGCCCTGAAAGAGAGCGACGGCAAGACCGGCGCCATCGCCGGCATCATCCATGCCGCGCCGGAGGATCCCAACCGGCTGGAAACCATCGCCGACCTGCGTGACCGGATCGACGACATGCTCCGGCTGGTCTCCGACTGGATCTGGGAGACCGACGCCCAGCTCAACCTCCTGCATATGTCGAACCGGGTGGTCGAGTTGCTGGGCTTCCATCCCCGCGAACTTGCCGGGCAGAACCTGCTGAACCTGGCCGAGGGCGGCGCCGATATCGCGGCGCTGGAGCAGAGCTTCCAACGCCATTCGCCCTTCCGTCACCAGCGCTGCCAGCTTGTCGCGAAGAACGGCGAGCTCAAGACCGTGCTGATCAGCGCCGTGCCGGTGTTCAATTTCCACAGCGGCGCGCTGACCGGCTTCCGCGGCACGGCCACCGATGTGACAGAGTTGCGCCGCCGCGAGATCGGCCTGCAGGCAGCAAAGGAAGTTGCCGAGACTGCCAACAGGGCCAAGACCGAGTTCCTGGCCAGCATGAGCCATGAACTGCGCACGCCGCTGAACGCCATCATCGGCTTCGCCGAGGTGATGCATATGGAACTGCTGGGACCGATCGGCAACCGGCAATATTACGGCTATGTCGGCGACATCCATGAGAGCGCGCGGCACCTGCTGAATCTGATCAACGACATCTTGGATGTGGCGAAGATCGAGGCCGGTCGGACCGAGCTGCATGAAGCGCCGCTCGACATCCGCAACATGTTTGATTCCGCGGCGCGGCTGATCCGCGAGCGCAGCCTGCGCGCCCAGGTGCAGCTGGAAATATCGGTCGATCAGGGATTGCCGAACTACAACGCCGACGAACGCAAGCTGAAGCAGGTGCTGATCAACCTGCTGTCCAATGCGGTGAAATACACGCCAGCCGGCGGCCGCATCAAGATGCAGGCTCGGCGCGACGAGAACGGCGATCTGATCATGACCGTGGCCGACACCGGCATCGGCATTCCGCCGGGCGCGTTGGTCAATGTGATGGAACCCTTCGGCCAGGTGGACAACGCCATCAACCGGAAATACAGCGGCACCGGCCTGGGCCTGCCGCTGACCCGCGGGCTGGTGGAGCTCCATGGCGGGACCATGACGCTGGCCAGCGAACAGCGCGTCGGCACCACCGTGACCATCCGTCTGCCCGGCAGCCGGTTCGTTCAGAGCGGACGATAGTCAGTTCGATCGTACTGCTGCTGGCGCGCCGGCCGCGCTACCCCTTCAGCGCCGCGACGCCCGGCAGATCCTTGCCTTCCAGCCATTCGAGAAACGCGCCGCCGGCGGTGGAGACGTAGGAGAATTTCTCCACGACGCCGGCCTGAGCCAGCGCGGCCACGGTGTCGCCGCCACCCGCGACCGTGAGGAGCTTGCCTTCCGCCGTGAGCTTCGCCGCCGCCTTGGCGATGGCGACGGTGGCGGCGTCGAAGGGTGGCGTCTCGAAGGCGCCGACCGGGCCGTTCCATACGAGCGTGCGGCAGGCCTCGAGGCGTTCATTGATCGCCTTTACCGTCGCCGGGCCGATATCGAAGATCCTATCCTCTGTGCCAACCTCGCTGACAGAGAGCGTTTTGGTCGGCAGGTTCGGCTTCAGGTCCGCCGCGACCACCACATCCGTCGGCAGCAGAATCTCGCAATGCTCGGCGCGGGCGGTCAGCAGGATTTGCTGCGCCGTTTCCGCCATGTCCCGCTCGGCCAGCGAGGCGCCGATCTCCACTCCCTGAGCGGCGAGAAATGTATTCGCCATGGCGCCGCCGATGATCAGGATATCGACCTTCTTCACCAAATTGCCGAGGAGATCGAGCTTGGTGGAGATCTTGGCGCCGCCGACGATAGCCGCCACGGGGCGCGCCGGATTCTCCAGCGCCTTCGACAGGTGATCCAGCTCGGCTTCCATCAGCCGGCCGGCAGCGCTGGGCAGCAGCCGCGCGATCGCCTCAGTCGAGGCATGGGCGCGATGAGCACAGGAAAACGCGTCGTTCACATAGAAATCGCCGAGAGACGCCAGCTCGCGGGCGAATAGAGGATCGTTCTTCTCCTCCGCGGCGTGATAGCGGAGATTCTCGAGCAGCGCGATCTCGCCGTCCTTGAGCGCTGCCACCGCCTTGCGCGCGGGTTCGCCGACGCAATCCTCCGCGAATGCGACCGGCTTGCCGCCGAGCGCCTTCGACAGCGGCTCCAGCACCGGCCGGAGCGACATCTCGGGCACGCGCTTACCGTCGGGGCGGCCGAAATGGGCCAGCAGCACGACGCGGGCGCCGCGGCCCAGCAGCTCATTCAACGTGAGCGCCGTGCGGTCGATGCGCGTGCTGTCGGTGACGCGGCCGTTCTTCACCGGCACATTGAGATCGGCGCGCACCAGCACCCGCTTGCCGCGCACGTCCAGATCGTCGATGGATTTGAATCCTCTGCTCACCCCGGCCTCGCAACGTCCGTTTCGCTCCCGGCGGGGCGCATCATCATGAAGCCGCCGCAAAATAGCAACCGCGCCGGGGCTTGCCGCAAGCGCCATTCTCGGCCAGCCTACGGGCCATGAGACGGCAGCAGCGGCGGGTCCATCTGGTGGACGGGCGGATCGTCAGCGACCAGCCGCAGCAGAATGTCGCAGCAAAGCAGGCCGTCCATTGACAGCGATGGTTAGCGTTTCCAGTCTCTCCGGGAGGGATGAGCTTTGCCCGAACTGCGACGGGAGGTGGCCATGACATCGACGACAGCGGAGGCTGAGTCCGGGCCGGAGAACTTGACTCCGGCGGGCCGCACGGCATTGCGCGCCGCCCACCGGCTGCGCACGGGCTGGTTCACGGCGCAGTATCTGCTGAGCCGGCGCCTCAGCCCGCGCACGCAACTGCCGCCGGAGGTGCGCGCCGCCATGCCCTCGGCCACGATGCTAACCACCGACCGCGACGCGCTGATGCAACGGGACATCGACAATATCGCCGCCGGCTACTACCGCCCGCCCCATGATCTGCTGAGCAATCCCCTGACGACCTTGAGCCGAAGCCTGGCCTATTTCGCCGATCTGGCCAGCGTGAACCGGCGCCGCAGCGGCGAAGAAGGTCCGGACCTGGCGGTGGCGGACGCTGACGAATTCCCCGAATATTACCGCCGCGCCTATCACCATCAGACCGATGGCTATCTCAGCGAGAAATCGGCGCGGCTCTATGACCACCAGGTGGAAGTGCTGTTCGGCGGCGCAGCCGACGCCATGCGGCGGCAGGCGCTGGTGCCCATGCATCACTTCATGCAGGGCCGCAACAGCGCCCATGCCAGGATGATCGATATTGCCTGCGGCACCGGGCATTTCCTGAGCTTCGTGAAGGACAATTATCCGCGGTTGCGTTGCACGGCCCTGGATATCAGTCCCTATTATGTGGCGCAGGCGCGGCGCAATCTGGCGCCCTGGTCGCGCTGCGAGTTTGTCGAGGCGGCCATTGAGAGCTGCAGCCTTCCCATAGGCGCGTTCGATATCGCCACCTGCATCTATCTGTTTCACGAGCTTCCGGCGGCGATGCATGGCGACGTGGCGGCGGCGATTGCGGGGCTGGTGAAACCGGACGGGCTGTTCGTGCTCGTCGACTCCCTGCAATATGGCGACCGGCCGGAGTATGACGCGCTGCTGGAGTCGTTCCCCTTCGCCTTCCACGAGCCCTACTACGCTGACTATCTGCGGCAGGATTTGACGAAGCTGTTCACCGCGGCCGGCTTCGAACAGCAAAGTATCGAACTGGCCTATCTATCTCGGGTGATGACGTTCCAGCGCAAGGGCCGTTGAACGCCATGGATGCAGCCTCGCCGCACCGGCCCGAACGGCCGCTCTGGATGGAAATCGACTCCGCGGCGCTGGCACATAACCTCAGTCATGTCCGTCGGTTGGCCGGCCACCGGCGGTTGATCGCGTCGGTCAAAGCCAATGCCTATGGCCATGGCGCCGTGGAGATCGCTCGCAAGCTCGAAGCGCTGGGCATTGACACCCTCTGGACCGGCAGCATCGTCGAGGCGATCGCCATGCGCGAGGCCGGCATCAAGGCGCGCATCCTATTGTTCGCGGGCTATCTGCCGGCGGAGATACCGCAGTTGCTGGCGCGCGGGTTCGTGCCGACGATCTATGACCGCGAGGGCGCGTTGGCCGTGAACCGCGCGGCGCGCAAGTCGGCCCCCATCTATATCAAGGTGGACAGCGGTCTCGGCCGGCTCGGGGTGCCGTTGCCCGAAGCCGAGAGCTTGATTCGCGACATCGCAGCGCTGCCCAACATCCAGATCGAGGGCATCTACACGCACCTGCCTTTCGGCGATGCCGCCGGCCGCGACTGGGCGCAGGCGCGTTATCAAGGCTTCGCGGCGCTTCTGGAGCACCTGGGGTCCATGGGCATCCGGCCGGCGGTGACGCAGGTCTGGGCCAGCTCCGGCCTGCTGGCGCAATTGCCCGACATCTGCAACACGGTTTGC
>DATKFM010000202.1:0-23772 GCA_035544395.1 Verrucomicrobiia bacterium | reverse complement strand
GTGCCAACAGCCGACATTACGTGTCTGAAGTGATTGCTGCGCGCAGGTTCATCAGGATCAAGTTCAATGCTTGGCTGGTGGCGAAGTCGCGGCAAATGATGGGCGAACGGCGAAGCGGTCGAACCAAGCACAGAGCCCTGGATGGCCTGGACGCCAGAGAAGATTGGGATTGCAAGCTTCGAGTCCTAGAGCGCAAGCGAGTGTGATTTGTCCCAGGCTCAGGACGCCGCGCATCAACGGATGATCGATCTCATTCTCCCACAGGTCAGCCATTCGGCTGGCGCGTGCCGCCTCATGCCGGATGACCGTGGAAGATTGCTCATCAGGCGGTCGGGCGATCTCGCGTAACCAAACCGCGAGGCCGTCCATCATGCTTCGCGCCAGCGCTTCCAGACGGCGTGCTTCCCAACCTTTCTCTCCTTGCGGCAGGTCGAAGGCTGGCCTTCCATCGAGCTGATCAAGGTAGGAGCAGATCAGCGTAGATTCCTCCAATCCGATGCCGTCGTTGCGTACGAGATACGGAACCCGGCCGGACGGATTGATGTGATAGTACGGACTACCCGCCGTCCGCGTCTGGGCGACAATAATCTCCACGCGACTCCCCAAATCTTTTTCGAGAAGGACGATACGCGCCATGCGTGCGTATGGGGAGGTTGTCGTGATGTAGAGTTTCATGGGGCAGCTATGTCGAACGGACCGTGCGTACGCTGGGCGCCGACCCTCGTTGTCCGGCAGTTTGGTCTACAGCGATGGACTCGATTGTGATAGCGACCCCTCACGCGTTAGACCCAAGTGTATTGGCCTCCCATGGACAAGTCTATTGGGCGGAACGTCCGCTAGGGGTCAAAGGCCGCTGTCCGGCCACCCTTCGGCGAACGCCTGCTCGCAGACATAAGCCGGAAATGATTGCAGGTGTCGTCCGTTAGACCCTCGGCAGCGAACTTGGCGGGGCGTTGCTGGTACGTTTCAGGCGTGCCAAGCGGGACATCATCCACTGCAGCTCATTGGCGTGTCTTGGTCAATGGCGAGGCCGCGGCCAAAAAAGTACGATCGCCACGTGAGCCAATATCACCCATCAACAAGCAACACTCCCATCAGCAGTCTATAGGATTTCCTTGCCGAACCAGCGGTAAATGCCGACGTCGGTTGGCCGAAACGGGTCATCATCGAGCGATGCGCGTACAAACGGCTCCAACGTCGCGTAGTCGGGGAAGGTCCACACCGACAGGTGGCCCGGATCGGGGCCAAGCTGGCCGATCCGTCGCAGCACAAAGTTCAAAGCTGCCGCCGGATGGCGCGCCGCTCGTTCCCGGAAATGCATGGCGATTGCCGTATCGCCGATCTTGGCCGGGGCGGCAAAATACTCAACGCAATGAAGTCCATTGCGGTCAACCGACCCGCTTTCCACGATCTCGTCGTAGCAACCAGCATACTGCAGGTGGATGGCTTTGTGTGTGGCGCGTTCGGCCTGGTCGTGCATTGCGGCCGGGCTGTTGAAATGCGCTTCCCACTCATCCAGGCGAGCGAAGCCCTTGCATTTCCAGAATGCCAGGTAGCTGGGCATTCGGCCAAGTCGCATCGTGCGACCAAATGAGCCCACCAACCTATCCGCCGGATCGGTCCAGGCTGATTGATCGGCGAGATGGCGGAAGACCTCGAACGGCATGAAGCGATCGCGTTCAATGTACTCAGCGTAGATCATAGAACTTCCTTCGGCGACTCAGAGCCGCCCTTCGAATGCAGTGATCGGTGGATAGGCGTCGGGATCGGTGATGACGTCGATCACAGTCGTGCGTTCGGCCCTCATCGCATGCCAGACTCCGGCGACGCCCGATGAAGCTGAGAGTGACTCGACCGACGAAGAATGAGTTTAACGCCGTGTCGCGCGAGTGCCGCAGCCATGCATCGCGCAACGCTGGTGCTGTGGCGGACTAGCGGCGCCGCTCGTGTTCGGCCGTTCATGTCCGTTGCAGAGCGCGAGCTACATCCCAGCCCGCACGTTTTCGTACATCTGAACGTACTTCTGCCGCAGTGCGGGATCCATCTCGCGCAAGAATAGCCCTCGGCTAAGCACGTTTGCCGGCGACGAGATGCCGATGTCCGCCAGCCGTTCGGGGCTGACCCGCTCGAACGACTTGCGGTTGGAGTGACCGTAACCATAGCTCCCTAGCATATACTCGCCGGTCTCCGGTGACAGCCAGGCGTCGATGAAATCGTAGGCGTTCTGCTCATTGCCGGGTCCATCCTTAAGCATGATGAAACCGTCAATCCAGACGATGGCGCCTTCTTTCGGAGTCATGTAGGTAACCGGCACGCCCTTCGATTTGAGGCTCGATGCGGACGCCGCCCAGGCATACGCCGCTACTACTTCACCAGAAGCGATTGCCTGCTCAAGCTCGGTCGGATCGCTCCAATAGAACCGCACCAATGGCCTTTGCTTCTTCAGATACTCCTCGACTTGCGCCAACTGCTGATCATTCATGTCATAGGGGTCGGGAATGCCCAGCACCATGGCCGCAGGAATTACCGCGGCGTCCATCTCGACGACATTCGAAATGCGGCCGGCATAGCGCTCGTCCCATAGGAGGTTCCAGGACTCTTCCTTGGGCTCGACTATATCGTTGCGATAGATCACCGAATTGGACCCCCACCCGCAGGGTACGAACCAGCGCTGGTCGCCAGTAGTGAAGCCTTTGACGTTGGCGACTTCGGGCAGGACGTCGGGCCAGTTCGACAACCGCGTCACGTCGATCGGCTTTAGCATGCCCTGGTCGCGGTAGCGCCCGATGGCATAGCTCGTGGGATGGACAAGGTCAGGCTGAAAACCACCTTTGACTTTGACGTAGGCTTCCTCATCGTCGGCGTAGATGGAAAACTCCGGAGACACGCCATACTTAGCGATATAGGGTTGGTGCAGCTCTGGAATCTCATAGCCGCTCCAATCAAAGACCAGGAGATCCGACGCCGCCCGCGCCGACCGCGTAAACATTGGCACGCTGACCGCCGCCAATCCCAAGGCGCCTAGCATGCGAAGAGTTTCACGGCGTCCGAGTGTGCGCTGCCGCAATCGAACAAACAGGTCCTTTTGTTCTGTCATTTGCTGCCTCCCATTTTTTGAATGTTGACGACCGCGAATTGCTTCCCTTCCCGTTAAGGCAACCGCCTCGGCCATGGTTTGAAATCGAGCGAGAAGCTGAGCATTAAACCAAAGCCCCGTGCGCAAGTGCCTTAGCAGCCGGTTTCAACGGCTTTTGCAAATTCCAAAGTTCCCAAAAGACACAATAGGCGTTTTTGGTACCCCCGGCAAAAGCAACCTAGACGGGGACGGCCGATCAGGCGCTTGGGCGCGCGGAGAATAGGAAAAATTGCCATGCCAAGCGAGCCCGCCGGCGGAAGAGAGTGGCGTCCCCGGCGTGACTCGAACACGCGGCCTACGGTTTAGGAAACCGTCGCTCTATCCTGCTGAGCTACGGGGACGTTCTGGGGTTCCTGCCGGGTAGGTTTTACTCCGGCCGCAGTGGAGCCGCCAAGAGCGAACCGGGAGGCCGGGCACCGGGGATTTAGAAGCTGAAGGGCACCTTGAAGCGGAGCAAGCCGCCGAGGTTCTTGACGCCGAGCGACAGCGCCATGGGGTCCTCGTCCTCCTGAGGAACCTGGAACAGCGGCACGCGAACTTCGCGCTTCGCGACCGCCTCGCACTGATTGTCGGTAAGGCTGAGCTGCGCGCCCTCGGGCGCCTGCGACGTCTCCGCCTGAGCTGCATTCTTTGTCGGTTCGAAATTTCCGTAGCAGGGCTGGTTCGCTTCGTCCGCGAAAGCGGAAACGGCGGCAAATGCGGCAATGACAGCGATCATGGCGATCTGTCGCATGAAAGCCTCTCGGGCCCGGATGCGTACCCGCTCCTGCAACCGAAAAACGCTCAAGCGGCATTATTGTTCCTGTTAACCAAGATGGCTTTCCCAAGGCCGCGGCGGAAAAGCTGCGGGCCGGGCGGCCGTTGCGGAAATCAGCTTCGCCCTAGGACGCGGTCTTGAATCGATCCATCGCCTCGATCAGCGCCGAGCGGATGCCCGGCTCCATGGCCGAATGGCCGGCGTCGGGCACGACGATGTATTCGGCCTCCGGCCAGGCGCGGGCCAGCTCGTCGGCGGTCTCGATCGGGCAGACCAGGTCATAGCGGCCCTGAACGATGACCGCCGGGATCTTGCGGATCTTGCCCACATTCTTCAGCAGGGAATTTTCCGGCAGGAAGATGTTGTTGATGAAGTAATGCGCCTCCATTCGCGCCAGCCCCAGCGCGACCGTGTCGTTGGCAAAGCCGGACACGGTCTCCGGGCTGGGCAGCAGCGTGCAGCAGGTGCCTTCATACACGCTCCATTTCCGCGCCGCCGGCATATGAACCTTGGGATCGGGGTCTACCAGCCGGCGGTAATAATGGCGGAGCGGATCGGCGCGCTCTTCCGGCGGCAGATGCTCGATGAAATCGCGATAGATCTCCGGCGCGAAAGTCCTGAGACCGAACAGGAACCAATCAATCTCGCTCTTGCGGCAAAGGAAGATGCCGCGCAACGCCAGAGCCTTCACCCTGTCAGGATGATGCTCGGCATAGGCCAGCGCCAGGGTGGAGCCCCAGGAGCCGCCGAACACATGCCAGCGGTCGATGCCAAACTCCGTGCGCAACTTCTCCATGTCGGCAATCAGGTGGGGCGTGGTGTTGTCCGTGGTTTCGCCCAGCGGCTTCGAGCGGCCGCAGCCGCGCTGATCGAAGATGATGATGCGGTAGTGCTGGGGATCGAAGAATCGCCGATGGGCCGGGCTGGCGCCGGCGCCGGGTCCGCCATGGAGGAAGATGACCGGTGCGCCCTTGGGATTGCCGCTCTGCTCCCAATAGATCTGATGCGGGCCGCCGGCTGACAGATAGCCGGTCGCAAACGGCTCGATCTCCGGGTAAAACTCACGGCGTGGCATTATGTCCTCGCAGGATTGTTGGCATATGACAGATGGCGCGCGACGGCGCCCGGGACGGGCCGACTACTATACATATCTGTTCCGGCTTGTCCTCCCCCTGGCGGCAGGATTGACCTATGCGGCCGTGGCGGGCGCGCAGGAGACGACCGCCGCCATCCCATCAAATCCCTATGATGGTCCGCAAACCGGGCAGATCGCCACCGTGGAGGACGGCCAGACCCTGACCCTGGCCGATGGGCGGCAGGTCCGCCTGGTGAATATCCTGGCGCCGCTGGACGGCGAGCCCCTCGCTGCCGACGCCCGGAAACACTTGGCCGGACTGGCGCTCGACCGGCAAATTCGCTGGAGCTATGCCGGCCGCCGGATGGACCGCTATGGCCGGCTATTGGCCTATGTCCATGACACAGCGGCAGCCGATGGCGCGCCCTCGCTGCAGGCGGCTTTAGTGGCGGCCGGCTTGGCTCGGGTCATGGGCCAGCCGGATACCCGCGATGGCCTCGCCCCATTGCTGGCTCTGGAAGACGAGGCGCGCCGCGCCGGCCGGGGGCTTTGGTCCCGCGGCGCTTACCGCGTGCGGTCTGCCGAGGCTAATCTCTGGCCGTTCCTGAACAGCGTCCAGATCGTCGAGGGCGCGCCGGTAAAGCTGGAACATCTGAAGGACAGGACCTATCTGAACTTCGGCACGGACTACACCACGGATTTCACCCTGACGATTTCGGCACGCGACCGGAAGCTGTTCGATGCCATGCCCTGGCGGCTGGAGGATTTGATTGGCCGTCGCCTTCGCATCCGCGGCTGGCTAGAATTGCGCGGCGGACCGCTGATCGAAATCACCTATCCCGAGCAAATCGAGGTTGTGGAATGACAAGAAAGACCTGGCGTTCGCTTTACTTGGCGCTGCTGGCCGTGGTCATCGTCGCCGAAAGCGGCTGCAGCACCAACCCGGCCACCGGCGAATCCAGCTTCACTGGCCTGATGTCGGAATCCGACGAGCAGAGCATCGGCCGCGAGAACCATCCCAAGATCCTGGAAGAATTCGGCGGCGCCTATCCCGATCAACAGGTTCAGCAATACGTCTCCAGCCTCGGCAACCTCTTGGCGCGCGCCTCGGACCGGCCCAATCAGCAATTCACCTTTACCGTGCTGGATTCGCCGATCGTGAACGCCTTCGCCGTGCCCGGCGGCTATGTCTACGTCACCCGCGGCCTGCTGGCGCTGGCCAACAACGAAGCCGAGGTATCCGGCGTGCTGGCCCACGAGATCGGCCATATCGCCGCGCGCCATTCCGCCGAGCGCTACAGCAAGGGCGTGCTGCTCAGCATTCCCGCCGTGCTGCTGGGCGTCGTCACGGGATCGCAGGAGGTGGCCAATCTCGCCGGCAGCGCCGGCGCCGCCTATCTGCAAAGCTATTCCCGCGATCAGGAGTACCAGGCCGACCTGCTGGGCGTGCGCTATCTCTCGCGCACCAACTACGATCCCTACGGCATGGCCAGCTTCCTCGCCCAGCTCGAAGCAGACGACAAGCTCGATTCCCAGCTGGCCGGCAGCCCGGAAATGGCCGACCAGTCCAACATCATGGCCAGCCATCCGCGCACGGGAGACCGCATCCAGCGCGCCATCCAGGAGGCCGGCGGCACCCAGGTGAGCAATCCCATCGTCGAACGCGACCTCTATCTTCACAAGATCGATGGCCTGCGTTATGGCGATCAGCCGGAGGAAGGCTACATCCGCGGGCGGCGCTTCGCCCATCCGACGCTGCGGTTTGAATTCGAGGTGCCGCCGGGGTTCTACATGCGCAATACCTCGTCGGCTGTCGTCGCCGTCCGCGCCGATGGCGGCCAGATCGTGTTCGATCGCGAGTCCCAGCGGTTCAACGGCGGCATGCTGAACTACCTGGTCGATGAGTGGGCGCCGCGGCTGGAACTGCGGGATGCGGAATGGATCGACGTGAACGGCCTGGAGGGCGCCACCGGAACGGCCCAGGTCAACACGAAAGCCGGCACGCGCAACATCAGGCTGGTGGCGATCCGCGCCAGCAACAATGCGATCTATCGTTTCCTCTTCATCAGCAAGCCGGAGATGACCAGCCAGTTCGCCGCCGGCTTCCGCCAGACCACCTATAGTTTCCGCGAGTTATCCGCCAGCGAGGCCGCCCAGTTGCGGCCGCAGCGCATCGAAGTGATCCAGGTGCAAAGCGGCGATACGGTCGACAGCCTCGCCGGCCGCATGGCCTTCGACGATTATCGCGTGGAACGCTTCCTGGTGCTGAACGGCCTGAAAAGCAGCGACCGGCTGCATGCCGGCCAGCTGGTGAAGATCATCACCGAGTGACAAGCACGCGCCCCCCCAGAAACTGGCGGCCGCCGATCGCGGCGGTGTTCGTCTTCGGCTTCGGCGGACTGGTGGCCGGTGCAATCGGCGCCGTGCTCCTCGTCGCGCTCGATATCGCCGAGCGCAACACCAATGAACTGATGCGGCAGACTGCCGAACTGAGCATTGACGGCGTCGTCGCCAATCTCGGCCAGCATCTGCAGCCGCCGCGCAGCCAGGTGGAGTTCCTCGCCAAGCAACTCAGCGACGGCATCGTGCCGCTCGATGATGACGTCCGCCTTCAGGACTTGCTGACCGGCTCCCTCGCCGCGGCGCCGCAAATCACCGGCGTGGCTTATGTGCGTGAAGATCTGCGTGCGGTGCGCGCCGGCCGCGAAGCCGGTCATCTGGCGAGCGGCGCCGCGAACTGGCTCGAGCGGCCGGAAGTTCGTCTGGCGCTGCGCGAAGCGCCGTCGCTGCAGGGATTTACCTGGGGTGACGTGATCTATCTCGAAGGACGGCACGGAACCTACATCACGCTGCGGGCGCCCGTGCGCCAGAACGGCCAATTCCGCGGCCTGGTGGTTGCGGCGGTTTCGATCGCCGAGCTATCCAACAAGCTTGCGGCAACAACACAGCCCTATAGCGGACGCGCCTTCATCCTGCGCGGCCGCGAAGAGGTGATCGCCCACCCCGCGCTGGTCGGGGGCGCGGTTGGCGGCACCGTCGGCAAGCCGCTTCCCGGCGTGACGGAAATTGGCGATCCCGCGCTGGCGGTGCTATGGACCGCGCCGTCGCAGCCGGCCGACGACGTGTTGGCGGGCAGCCATGTGACCGGCCGCATCGTCTTCGTCAGCGGCGAAGCCAACGACTACGACAACGCGGAGATTTTTCTCTACCGGCAGATATCGGGCTATGGCCCGCAGCCCTGGCTGGTCGGCATCTATTTCCGTCTGTCCGACGTGAATGCACCGATCATCCGCCTGGTGTGGATCGGCGTCATCGGCGCCGGCATCCTGTTTCTCGCTGTCATCGGCGCACTATTGCTCGGCCGCACGCTGGCCAGGCCGATCCGCGAACTCGCGGTGTCGGCTGAAGCCCTGCGCACCCTGGAATTCGACGCGGTGAAGCCATTCTCCGGCAGCGTCTATCGCGAGCTCAATATCGCCGGCCGCGCCTTCGACGCCATGGTGGCGGGCCTGCACTGGTTCGAGATCTATGTGCCGCGCTCCCTGGTGCGGCGGCTCATGGGATCGGAGGCGCACAAGGATCTGGCCTCCGAAGAGCGGGCGGTGACAATCATCTTCACCGATATCGCCGGCTTCAGCGAGATCGCCGGCCGCCTGCCGGCGGTGCAGCTCGCCGAATTCCTCAACCGTCATTTCGCCATGCTGGCCGGCTGCATCGAAGACGAAGAGGGCACGGTGGACAAGTATATCGGCGATTCAGTAATGGCATTCTGGGGCGCGCCGACGCTGCAACCGGATCATGCGCAGCGTGCCTGCCGTGCGGCGCTCGCGATCGCCGAAATCCTGCGGGTCGACAATGAGCGGCGCAGCGAGAAGGGGCTGCGGCCGGTGCGCGTGCGTATCGGCATACATTCCGGCATCGCCGTGGTCGGCAATGTCGGCGCGCCGGGCCGCATCAACTACACGCTGATCGGCGACGATGTGAATATCGCCCAGCGGCTCGAGCAACTCGCCAAGGATTTCGATCCCGGCAATGGCGAGACGGTGGTGCTGCTCAGCGCGGAGACGGCGAAAGATCTCGGCGAAGGCTTCCTTCTGGAAACCGTGGGATCCCATCTCCTGCGCGGCCAGAGCGAACCGATCGAAGCCTTCCGCCTGGTCGGCACTCCCGCCTAGGCCTCGATCGCCTCGATGATTTCGCCGCGCCGATCGAAGCAGGCGGCGATCAGCACGCCGCCGAAGCCGGCGCCGCCATCGATGCTGGCGGTGAACTGCGCGGTCTCGATGCCGGCATGGCGGGGATCGAAGCCACGCACCACCCGGATGAAGCCGCCATAGGATCGTTCGAGTTTCATGAAGCTCGTGGTTGCCCACCACAGGCTGTCGCTCTGCGCCGACAGCGGCCGCTCGGGATCGACGCCGGCATGGACGAACAGCAGCGCGCCGTCATCGGTATAGGCGGCACGGCGCAAGGCACTCAGCAGGCTGTAATGGCCGGGCACCGCCTGCATGTCGGAGCGAAGCTGGCTGGTCCAGCGGGTCAGCGCCAGCGGGCCGGCGCGGGCGGCGACGAAACCCTGCTGGATGCTGCCGCCATAAGCCGACAGGGTGGCGCCCATGCCATGCTCCACCATCCAGCCGAACACCTCGCGGGGATTGGGGGCGAATTGAAGCTGCAGCAGCTTCTGCCACATCTCTTCCTGGGCGCCGCGCAGGAAGGCGATGTCGAACAGGAACATCCCCGGACGCGCCAGCATGCGGCGGCGGAAGCTCAGCAGCTCGTCGATGGCGCCGCGCACTTCGGCGCCATGACCCATGGCATTGCCTAGATAGACCAGACGGTCACCCGGCTGGAACCGCCGCTCGATCTCGCCATGGATCCGAGTCAGCCGTTCGGCTTCGCCATGGATGGACGCCACCGCCCAGACCCGCGACGCTCTGCGCAGCAGGGCGAACTTGTCACGAACCGACATCGCCCGTTAGTCCCCCGGAAATCGGTGAAAAAAAGACGCGCCGTAGATAACGGCGCGTCTGCAGATCAATCCAGTGATAAGCTTAGGCGGCTTTGAGCACCTGCTCCAGCCGCTTCACCGCCGCCTGCTCGTCGATATCCTCGACGGCCGCGAGTTCGCGGATCAGGCGATCGAGGGCAGCCTGGTAGATCTGCCGCTCGCTGTAGGACTGGTCGGGCTGATCGGCATTGCGATGGAGATCGCGCACGACCTCGGCGATCGACACGGGATCGCCGGAGTTGATCTTGGCTTCGTATTCCTGGGCGCGGCGGCTCCACATGGTGCGCTTCACCCGGGAACGGCCCTTCAGCGTCGCCAGCGCGGAGTCCATTACCTTGCGGCTGGACAGCTTGCGCAGGCCGGAATTCTTCGCCTTCGCCACGGGCACGCGCAGCGTCATGCGGTCCTTCTCGAAATGAATCGAGACCACCTGCAGGCTGTGGCCGGAAATCTCCTGGCTCTCGACGCCCAGCACCTTGCCTACTCCGTGAGTCGGATAGACCACGAAGTCGCCCTTCCGGAAGCTCAAATCCTTTGCACTGGCCTTCGGCATATTCTCATCACCTGCTTTGTGTCGCGCTGCCCAATAATCAATATACGCAAACAAATCAAATACCTAAGCCGCAAACTCCCGCCTGCTGGAACTATGCCAGCAGGTTGTTCATCCCCTAGGAAACAGGAACTCGGGACAAGGCGCGGCCAGACCTGCACGTCGTTTGGTTACCGCAGGTAACTCATCTGCCGTAACACAACGACACTATACATTAAACCGGCCGGTTTTTCAACTTTGCGGGGGTGCGACTTCTTGTAAAATAGCCAGGAGGGAATCTAACCGATTGTTTTCAAATAGTTGGCGCGTGGGTCCTCAAGGCTTACCCGGATTTGGGTTAAAGAGCTTGTCGAACTTATCGGGGACGCCCTTGAACTCATCGGCATCGGCTGGCGCCTCGCCTTTGCGGGTGATGTTCGGCCAAGCCTCGGCATATTGCCGATTCATCTCCACCCAGCGCTCCATGCCGGGTTCGGTGTCCGGCAGGATCGCCTCGACAGGGCATTCCGGTTCGCAGACGCCGCAATCGATGCATTCGTCAGGATGGATCACCAGCATGTTCTCGCCGACATAGAAGCAATCCACCGGACAGACTTCCACGCAATCCATGTATTTGCAGCGGATGCATCCTTCGGTGACGACGTAAGTCATGGGAACCCTCCGTGGCCCGGCCGGTAAACAGAACTGCGCTTGGGCAGCGCGGGCAAGAGGCAAAGCCCCGGACACGGGCGGCACGCTGCCGCCTTGACTGGGACCGCCTACAGGTCTTGCCGTAAGCGTCGCCTAGCATGGGCCATGCGGCGGTGCAACAGGAAGCCGGAACCCGACACGCGCCGCCGTTTTCGCGTCGTTATCAGCCGGTTTTTTCGTTCTGCAGCTTGTCGATAGCGCGGCGCTCGGCCTTGGTCGGACGACCGCTGCCGCGCGCCCGCGGTGCCACCGATGGCTCCCTTGCGACGGACGGATCCGGCGGCTGCAAGTCTTCGTAAAGCAGCCTCGCCTCCGGCGCAGGCCCGCGCCGGCTGCCCAGCCTCAGGATCCTGATGACCCGGACATGGGGACCGAGGGGAAAGGTCAGCACATTGCCCGCTCGCACCTGATGGTGGGGCTTCTGCACGATGGCGCCGTCCAGATGGATGCGGCCGCTGGCGCAGAGCTTGGCCGCGAGAGTGCGGCTCTTGCAGAACCGCGCATACCAAAGCCACTTGTCCAGGCGCAGCAGGGTTTCTTCGGTCATCGCGCCGTCAGGGCCGGAAGCGGATCTGGCGCAGCAATGCGAAAGGCGAATCCGCTGCCGGCTTGGTGCGCCGCCGGCGCTTGCGCCGAGGCACGGCGGGCTTCTTCTCGCCGGGCGCCGTTTGGGTCTTCTGGGCGCTGCGGGGCAGGCGGCGGGCGAAGGTTTCGCCTTCAGCAGTCTCCTCGCGTCGATAGCCCATGGCGCGCAGCGCGGCCGACAGATCCTCGGGCGCGCAGTCGATGGTCTGCCGCAGGCTTTCGGTCACGGTGAACGGGCCCTGCTGCGATAACGCGCGCGCCATGATCGCGAGCCGCTCCAGCGCCTCGAAGCGCACCGCCAATGCGCCCACCGGCCGAAGGTTCACGGCGAGGTAATAGCCGTCGGGCAATGCGCGCTCGCGCACCAGGCTTGGTCCCTGCATCGCCGGCGGCGGCGTGATCTGATGCCCTGCCTGCACCGCCCAGAGGATCGCCTTGATCCGCGTCGCCTCGGCGCCCGCGATGCCGGCGATCCAGATCGTCTCCCGTCCCAGCCGCAAGCCAAGCTGCCGCACCTGCTTGCGCTCGTCGTCGCTCAGGCTGTTCACCTGGCTCAGCACCATGGGCCGCGGCACCGCCCCCAGCGCCTCGACGAGCTGGAACACCAGACCGCGGGCGGCGCCGGATAGCTTCGCCTCGCGCACCCGCCAGAGCGGCCGCAGCCGCGCCCGCAGGAATTGATCGAGCCACATCGCCAGCCGCCGCCGCACCCGTTCCCGCGACGGCCCGTCTTCGAGTTCGCTGGGCAACAGATCGATCCGCGGCTGCAGCGCCGTCTCGCCGTGGACGATGCGGGCGATGGCCATGCCGTCCCAGGCGATCAGCCCGGCATCATTCAATGAGAAGGCGCCGTCATCGGCGGTCTCCAGGCGGCGCAGGCGGTAGGGCAGCTCATGCGCCAGCGCCCGGCGCGCCGAGGTCATGAGCGATTTCTGCGCCTCGCTGTTGGCGGCGCGTTCCGGCACAAAGTGCAGACCCTCGAGCCGGCCGACAGCGTGGCCTTCCACCACCACTTCGCCGTCAGCCGACACCTGCGTGATGAAATCCCGCGCCGCCGCCAGCCGCTTCGACAGCATGGCGTGACGCCGGTCGACGAAGCGCTGGGTAAGCTGCTGATGCAGCGCATCCGACAGCTTGTCCTCCACCGCCCGGGAGCGCTCCTGCCAATGCTTGGCATCGGCCAGCCAATCGCCGCGATGAGAGATATAGGTCCAGGTGCGGATATAGGCGATGCGCTGAACGAGCTGGTCGATGTCGCCTTCGGTGCGGTCGATGCGCGATATCTGCTCCGACACCCAATCGGTCGGCAGTACGCAGGGCTCCGTCGCGAGATAGCGATAGACCTGCGAGAGAAGCCGCGTGTGGGAGTCCGTCAGCGTCTTGCGAAAATCGGGAATCTGGCAGACCTCCCACAACAGCCGCAGGCGATCGCGCGATCGCGCGAGATCGGCCAGCTCGGGATCGCGCGCAATCGCCGCCAGTGCCAGATGATCGTCGGCATCGCGCACCCGGATCAGGCCGGGTGACGGCGGCTGCCGGTCAAGACTGTGAAGCAGCCCCTGCAGGCTGCGGAAATCCAAATCGGTGTTGCGCCAATAGAGCGTGCCGATGGGATCGAAGCGGTGATTCTCCACGGCATCCACCAGCTCGGGATCGAGCGGACCGACCTCGGCTGTTGTACCGAACGTGCCGTTATTCATGTGCCGGCCGGCGCGGCCGGCGATCTGCGCGATCTCCGGCGCCGTCAACCGCCGCGAGCCGCGGCCGTCGAACTTGGTCATGCGCGCAAAGGCGACATGATCCAGGTCCATGTTCAGGCCCATGCCGATGGCGTCGGTGGCGACCATGTAGTCGACCTCGCCAGATTGATACATCTCCACCTGGGCATTGCGCGTGCGCGGCGACAGGGCGCCCATGACGACGGCGCAGCCGCCGCGTTGCCGGCGCATCAGCTCTGCGAGCTCGTAAACTTCGGTGGTGGAGAACGCGACCACGGCGCTGCGCCGCGGCAGGCGCGTGATCTTCTTCGGCCCGGTATAGGTCAGCGTCGAGAAGCGCGGGCGGCGGATCACCTCGGCCTGCGGCACCAGCTTGCGCAGCAGCGGCCGGATGGTATCGGCGCCCAGGAACATGGTCTCGTCCTCGCCGCGCGCCTGCAGGATGCGGTCGGTGAAGACATGGCCGCGCTCGGGGTCGGCCGCCATCTGCACCTCGTCGACGGCGAGGAAGGAGACTCGGCGGTCCAGCGGCATCGATTCAACGGTGCAGACCAGATAGGACGGATGGGCCGGAATGATCCGCTCTTCGCCCGTGATCAGCGCCACGGCGCTGGCGCCCTTCAGCTTGACGATGCGGTCGTAGTTTTCCCGCGCCAGCAGGCGCAAGGGGAAGCCGATCATCCCCGAGCGATGGCCGAGCATTCTCTCGACGGCCAAGTAGGTCTTGCCGGTATTGGTCGGCCCGAGGACGGCCGTGATGCGCTGAGATCCTGCCGTCATGGCGGCCTGGTTCATGCCATCAGCTATGGCGATGATTCCACCGGATTCAAGTTTAGTTTTCGTTAGCGGGCTCCGGATTTCAGCGCGGACGCCGCCAGGTTCCGCCGCTGACCGACCGTTCGATCGGCGAGTTGCTGCGGCGCTGGGGCATCATTTGGGTCGGGCTGACGCTGCGGGTGGCGGCCGACGCAGCGTGGCTCGGCGTACGCGCAGCCGGGACGCTGGCGGTCGCCGGGCCTGGCCGGGCCAGATTCTGCAGCCTCTGTGGCACTGCCAGCCGCCGCCGGCCGCCGAGAAAGCTGATCAGCAGCAGCACCAGCCAGGCGAAAGCCGGCGTTGGGTTGATGCCATCGGTGTTGATCCAGTCCTTGGCGCCCGTCAGGTCGAAGACGGCGGCATTCGCGCGCCAGGCAAACCAGATCACGCCCAGATTCGCCAGGAACACGATGAAACGCAGGCCGGAGCGCCGCCGCCGGGCGTTGATCGACGGCAGGAACAGGAGCGTCACGGCTGCGCCAAACGCCAGCGGCACCAGGAAGGGCAGCAGGCCGGCATGGGGCTTCAGGGCGCCATAGATCGCATTGGCGTCGATCGCCGAAGCCATATCCGGCAGCGTTGCCGCTACGGCCACGGAAGCCAGGTACCAGATCGCGTAGAGAACCTTCTCGCCCAGGGGATCCTGCAATTCCTCCTGGCCGCTGATGATGAACAGGGCGATCCCGCCGGCGATGGCGGCGAAGATGGTCCAGCGGATGACTGATCCGATGATGGCGCCGATGAAGCTGCGGCCAGAGGCCTGCCGATCGATGGCGGGGGCCGCAGCCGCCTGCGGCCGAGGCGGCGGGGTGGGCATCAGGTATCTGACCTTGCCCTTCTGGGCGGCCTGGGCGCTGAGTTGGGCTAACCATTCCTTGGACATGGATTTTCCGCACGCTGGGAACCCGGAAAGGCGAGAATAGCATGATTCCGTTCAAACGGCCCACCGCGCCTGCCCCAGGGCAGCTTAGGCCTTGATCGGCATGCCCTGTTTGCACATATGAAGCCCCCGGAAGGCCCGGGTTGGGTAAATCAGGGAGGTACGCGCCATGACCGGCGAACGGCATGGATTTCAGGCTGAAGTCAGCCGTCTGCTCGATATCGTCGCTCATTCGCTTTACAGCGATAAGGCGGTTTTCCTGCGGGAGCTGATTTCCAACGCCTCGGACGCCTGCGACCGCTTGCGCTATCTGGCGCTGACCCAGCCGGAGTTGGGCGGCGACGGCCAAGGCTATCGGGTCACCCTCACCCCTGACAAATCCAGCCGGACCCTGCTGGTCGCCGACAACGGCATCGGCATGAACCATGACGATCTCGTGGAGAATCTGGGGACCATCGCCCGCTCGGGCACCGCTGCCTTCATGGAGCAGATGACCGGCGACTCGGCCAAGGACGTGGCGCTGATCGGCCAGTTCGGCGTCGGCTTCTATTCCTCCTTCATGGTCGCCGACAAGGTGGTGGTGGAAAGCCGCAAGGCCGGCGAACCGGAAGGCTGGCGCTGGGAGTCCGACGGCAAGGGCGAGTTCACCATCGAGGCGGCCGAAATGCCTGCCCACGGCACCAAGATCACCCTGCATCTCCGCAAGGGCGAGGACGATTTCCTGGAGCCCGAACGTCTGCGCCATATCGTGCGCAAATATTCCGATCATATCGCGCTGCCCATCGTGCTTGCCGCCGACGGCAAGGACGAGACGATCAACAAGGCCTCGGCGCTGTGGACGCGCGGCAAGAGCGAGATCACGCCGGAGCAATACACCGAGTTCTATCACCACCATGCCCACGCCTTCGACGATCCCTGGCTGACGCTGCATTGGCGCGCCGAAGGCAAGATCGAATATGTCGGCCTGCTGTTCGTGCCCTCGGCGAAGCCGTTCGATCTCTTCCATCCCGACCGCAAGCATTGCGTGAAGCTGTATGTGCGGCGGGTTTTCATCACCGACACCTGCGAAGAGGTGCTGCCGGCCTATCTGCGCTTTGTGCGCGGCGTGATCGATACCGAGGATCTGCCGCTCAATATCAGCCGCGAGATGCTGCAGCATAATCCGCTGCTGGCGAAGATTCGCCAGGGCGTAGTCAAACGCGTGCTCGGCGATCTGCAGAAGAAGGCGGAGAAGGAGCCGGAGGGCTACGCGGCATTCTGGGAAAATTTCGGCGCGGTGCTGAAGGAAGGCCTTTACGAAGATCAGGACAATCGCGACGTACTGCTGAACCTGTCGCGCTTCCGCAGCACGGCGTCGGATCAGCCTTGCAGCCTCGCCGACTATGTCGGCCGCATGAAGCCGGCGCAGGAGGCGATCTACTATATCTCCGGCGACAGCATCGAGGCGCTGCGGCAAAGCCCGCAGATCGAGGGCTACAAGGCCAAGGGTGTCGAGGTCCTGCTGCTCACCGATCCCGTGGATGAATTCTGGATGCCTGCGGTGGGCAAGTTCCATGACAAGCCGTTCAAGTCGGTGACCCGCGGCTCCGCCGACCTGGCGCGCATCGCCAAACCCGATGGCGAAGCGGAAAAGCCGGCGGCGGCGGTGCCGGGCATCGATGCACTGGTGGCGCTGTTCCGTCTGACGCTGAAGGAAGCGGTGAAGGATGTGCGGGCCAGCGAACGCCTGACCGACAGCGCCGTCTGCCTGGTCGCGGACGATGGCGACATGGATATCCATCTTGAGCGCATGCTGAAGCAGCACAAGCAGCTGGCGCAGAGCTTCAAGCGCGTGCTGGAGATCAATCCCCAGCATCCCCTGGTCATGGGGCTCGCGAAGCGCGTTGGCGAGAAAGGCAACGGCGGCGGCGACAAGAGCGAGGAACTCGCCGAAGCGGCCTGGCTGCTGCTGGACCAGGCGCGCATCGTCGGCGGCGAGGCGCTGCCGGATCCCGCCGCCTTCTCGAAGCGCCTGTCGGAGGTGATGCGCCGCGCCCTGGCTTAGCCGGCGCGCTATTGCGCGGCGGCTACGCCGAGAATGGGGCCGTTGCCGTCCACCTGCAGGATCACCGCGCAACCCATGTTCTTGTCGGCCATGTTCATATCCAGCTCCATGTCGATGGCGTTGCCGGTCCATGGGCCGAGCCGGCGCAACTCCTGCACGATGTTGTACTCGACCAGAATCGAGCCCGAATTCTCGCCGCGGGAAACCGGCGTTTCATTGCGGCGGGAATAAACGGCGAGCCACAGGCTGGCGGGCTTGGCTTGATCGATTCTCATCGGCGGTGCGGTCACCCGCAGCTTCCCGCCATTTTCCACGACAGCAATGAGCAGCTTTGCCTCTGCCGCTGCGGAAGCGATCGAGGATTCCACTTCTGAACGTTGCGACCCCACGACATCGTAGCGTCCGTCCACCACCATCTGCGGCGTATAGATGGTGTGCAGGCCCAGCGCGTCGCGGTAGTCCTTCTGCCGGGCGGTATTCTCGGGGCGGGCGAATTTGTCCCGCCAGCCGATGTAGTCCCAATAGTCGACGTGATAGGCGAGGGCGATAACATCCTTGCGCTGCGTTAGTTCGCCCAGGAACTCGTCGGCGGGTGGGCAGGAACTGCAGCCCTGGGACGTGAACAGCTCCACCAGCACCGGGTCGGCAAGCACGGGCGCCGGGCCGACGGCCAGCGCCGCGGCGCCCGCCAAGAGCGATAGCAGATGGCGTGATTTCTTGCCCATGGCCCCGAGAGTGGCTGGAAAAGCCGATCACTAGCGAATCACGTGTGGTTGATCACCATGATGCCACAAGGACTTAGGCCCAGCCAGGGGTCCGTTCATCTGCGGTTCATGTTGGAAGGCATAGGATTTTCAGGCTGCGCTAGTGGGGGCGCTTGCATTGGCCTGTGGAGGCTAAACCATGTGGAATATCCGCGCGCTCAGGGTCCGCCAGGGACTGCTGGCAAAGGCGGCGTCGGCTATGGCGGTGATCTGCCTGGCCGGCGCGTTTGCAACGGCCCCGGCCGAGGCAGGCCAGAACAAGTGGTATTGGGGGAACGGTTACGGGAACGGTCATGGAAACGGCCACGGCAATGGTCATGGCCATAGGTGGCATCACAACAACGGCTACTACAATCAGGGCTACCAGTATGGGTACGGCTACTACTACTACCCGCAGCCCTATGTTCAGTACGCCCCGCCGCCCCCGGTCTATTATCAGCCGCCGCCCCCGGTCTACTACTATCCGCCGCCGCTATTCAGCTTGACGGTTCCGATTCGCATCGATTGAGCAGAGCCGCGACTTTATCGAGACCCCTCCGTCTCTGCTGGCAAGGGCCCCCGGTTGAACAGCCGGGGGCCTGTTTTTTCGGCCCGAGGCAACGAGCGGCTTACTGCACGAACGGCATGGAGGCGGCGCGATTGAAGCTGTCCCACATTTCGCGCAGCCCGGTATGGGCGAAGCTGACATTGCGCCGCTCCAAGTCTGCGATCCAACGATCCGTCGCCTCGCCGGCCTTGCGCCAGCATTCGGCTGTGAATTCGCTTTTCTGCCGCGCCGGGGTTGCGATCAGCTTGCGGCCCTCGGCGAACCAGCCGGTCTCCAGCGCCTCGAAGCTCTTGCGGATCTCGGCACCCAGGCCGTGGAAGTCGCCCATGGCGCGGCGGTGCAGGTTCTCATGCTTCCACCAGAGCGAACCCTCGGTATAGATCTCCTGCGGTACAGGTCCCATCTCCGGTGCCGGGATGCCGAAATACATCGGCTTGAAGATGGAGACGCAGGTGCCCGATGTAGCCGTCACCCAGGCCATGGCGCCCTCGGGTGCCGCCTCGCTGATCATGGCGCCGCAGGCCTGCCAGAAGCGCGTGGGGAATGGGCCGCCATGCATGCAGATGTTGGTGCAGATCTCCCCTTCGGCCGGATCGTAACCGTCATGATGCTGCCGCAGCAGGTCGGCCATGGTGCGGAGATCGATCTTGCCTTCGCGCGACTTCAGGAAATCGTAGCCAACCTTCTGCCGTTCACGGGAGCCGACGCCCGGCACCTTGCTCATATCCTCATAGGTGGCCTGGAAATCGACTTTGCCGTTGCCATTGGCCAGGGAACAGCGCTGCCAGTCATTTCCGATGGTCATCGCGTTGGAGATGGCGCCGACCCCCTCGACCTTGCGCACCGCCCAATGCCGGCCGGCCGTCTCGATCACATAGGCCGAGGTGGCGTCGGAGACCATGTAGCTGGAATCGAAATGGGAGTTGCCGCGCAGCTCGCAGTTGCCGCCCTGGCCGAACCGCTCGAGCACATCGGTGAAGACGCCGATCGCCTCCTCGCAATTGCGCGCCCGCTCCAGCATCAGCCGCAGCAGGTCGCCGGTGATCAGCCCGTCGCCGTTATCGCCGACGGTGCTGAAGATCGCCTCGTTGCCGACGGCGACGCCATGTTCGTTGACGCCGATTTCCCCGCCCCAGGTCCAGTAGGACTTGTCGATGATGATCTCATGAGTCTCCCGCGCCTGCGGGATGACGATATGGCTGGCCCGCATCACCGCGCCTTCGGGATAGCGGCGGCGCGGCAGCTGCAGCACCGCCTGGGCCTCGTTGATCTCGCAATCGGCATTCTTGGCAGCGAGCGTGGTGCCGGTCGTGGTGGCGCTGGGCAGGGCGGCGTAGCTATCGCACATGGCGGATCTCCTGGAGGTCGTCAGTCCTATTTCAGCTTGGAAAATGGCAGGCCGCAAGATGGCCGCCGGCGTTTTCGCTCACCGGCGGGTCGATGCGGCGGCAGATATCCTGGGCCTTCGGGCAGCGGGGATGGAAACGGCAACCGTTGGGGATGTTGAGCGGGCTCGGGATGTCGCCCTTCAGCACGGCGGCGCGATGACGCCGCTCCGGCACCAGCCGCGGCACTGCCTTGAGCAGGCTCTCGGTATAGGGATGGCGGGGCGACTCGAAGATGGCGCGGGTCTCGCCGATCTCGACGATGCGGCCGAGATACATGACCGCGACCCGGTCGCACATATGCCGCACGACAGACAGCTCATGGGCCACCAGCAGCATGCCGACGCCCGCATGCTCCTTCAGGTCCTTCAGCAGGTTCAGGATCTGCGCCTGGATCGAAACGTCCAGCGCCGCCACAGGTTCGTCCAGCACGATGAAGGCCGGCTTCACAGCCAGAGCCCGGGCCAGGCCCACCCGCTGCCGCTGGCCGCCGCTCAGGCTGCGGGGCAGGCGGCCGGCAGTGCTTTCGGGCAGCCCGACTTCCCGCAGCAGCCGGGCGATCTCCGAAGGTATTTCCTGCTCGCCGCAGAGGCGATGGAAACGCAGCACCTCGCCCAGCGCCGCCGCCACCGTCTTGCGCGGATTGAGCGAGGAGTAGGGATCCTGGAACACCATCTGGATGCGGCGGCAGAGGCCGCCCTCGCCGAGGCGCGGATAGCCGGCGAGCGCCTGGCCCTTCAGTCGAATCTGCCCACCCGTCGGTTCGTAGATCCGCACCAGCGTGCGGGCCAGGGTGGTCTTGCCGCTGCCGCTCTCACCCACCAGGCCGAGGGTTTCGCGCTCGCCGATGGCAAGATCGACGCCGTCGACGGCGCGCACGGTTTGCCGCGGCGCGCCGCGCAGGCTGTCCACCACGCCTCGGCGCACCGGAAAATGCACGCTGACATTCTCCATCTGGATCAGCCCGCTGTTGCGGCTGGCGCCGATCATGCAGCGGCTCCCGCGATGCGCTCGGGATGCAGACAGGCGCTCAGATGATCCGGGCCAACCCCGGCCAATTGGATCGCCGATGTGCTGCAGTCCGCCGAGGCAAAGCCGCAGCGGGGCGCAAAGGGGCAGCCCGGCCCCAGTTTCGCCAGATCTGGCGGCTGGCCGGGAATCGGTATCAGCCGGTTCGCGCCCGCTGACAAATGTGGGATCGAGTTCAGCAATCCGACGGTATAGGGATGGCGCGGCGCATCGAAGATCACCTTCGTCGGCGCCGTCTCGACAATGCGGCCGGCATACATCACGGCAATGCGGTCGCAAGTCTCGGCGACCACGGCAAGATCGTGGGAGACCAGCACCAGGGTCATGCCGCTGCGCTCCTGCAGCTCCAGCAGCAGCGCCAGGATCTGATCCTGGATGGTGACGTCCAGCGCTGTCGTCGGCTCGTCGGCGAACAGCAATTTCGGCGAGCCCGCCATGGCCATGGCGATCACCGCACGCTGCAGCATGCCGCCGGACCATTGGAAGGGATATTCGTCAAAGCGCATTTCGGGGCTCGGAATGCCGACGCGGGCCAGCATCTCGATACCGCGCTCGCGGGCCTGCCGCGACGACATGCCGCCGAAGATGCGCAGGCCTTCGGTGATCTGGTCGCCGATCGGCCAGACCGGGTTCAGGCTGGTCATCGGGTTCTGGAAGATCATGCGCAGCTCGGTGCCCCGCAGCCGGCGCATCTCGGCCTCGTCCAGGCGCAGCAGGTCGCGTCCCTCATACTCGACGGTGCCGTCGAAATGCGCATTCGCCGAGGGCGGCAGCAGACGCAGGATGCTGCGGCAGAGTACCGACTTGCCGCTGCCGGATTCGCCGACGATGCCCAGGGTGCTGCCGCGGGGAATCGACAGATGGATGTCGTCATTGGCACGGATAAGGCTGTGGCGGCCGCGGAACTCCGTTGTCAGGCCGGCGATCTTCAGGATGTCAGGGCCGGCAACCATGTTCGCAGGACGCGATGGCGATACAGCGTTCATCGGATTACATCAGACCCCGCCGGTTCTGGCCGAGGCGCTGGGCGAGCCCGTCGCCGATCAGGCTGAGCGCCGTGCCGGTCAGCACGATGGCCAGCGCCGGCATGGTGGTCACCCACCAGGCCTGGCGCATGTAGTCCTTGCTCTCGGCGATCATTGCGCCCCATTCCGGCTCCGGCGGCGCCACGCCAAGGCCGAGGAAGGACAGGCCCGACAGCAGCAGGATGTTGAGCACGAAATCCGACATGGAGAACACGATGGAGGAATTGATGATGTTGGGCAGCGCATGGCCGAACATCACGCGTCCCTGGCCGAAGCCCAGCACCCGCGCCGCCAGGATGTAGTCCTTGCCGCGCTCCACCAGCATCTCCGCCCGCGCCAGCCGCGCATACATGGTCCAGCCAACCAGGCAAACCGCGGCATAGATGTTGTGCACGCCCGGCCCGAGGATGGCGATGATGACGATGATCAGCACCAGGAACGGAAAGGCGATGGCGATGTCGAGAATGCGCATCACCACCGTGTCCAGCTTGCCGCCGAGATAGCCCGAGGCCGCGCCGATGAAGACGCCATAGGTCATGGGCACGAAGGTGATGATGAAGCTGATCTGCAGATCGATGCGGATGCCGTAGAGCACGCGGGTCAGGATGTCGCGGCCGTTCATGTCGGTGCCGAAGGGATGGGCCCAATTCGGCGCCAGCAGGATACTGTTGTAATCCTGGTAATACGGGTCGTAGGGCGTCAGCAGCGGCGCGAAGATTCCGGCCAGCAGGATCACCAGGAATATCGCGCTGCCGATCCTCAAGCTCGGCGACCAGCCGCCGAATTCCTGGCCGATACGGCTGGCCGCCGACTGTTTTGTGGGGGCGTCAGCGATCGCCATGGCTCAGGCCCGCGCCACGCGCCGGTCGATCACCATATAGGCGAGATCGGCCGCGAGGTTGATGATCATGACCAGGACGGAAAACACCAGGGCCAGTCCCTGCACCGTGAAGTAGTCGCGGAAACCCACGGAACGCACCAGCTGCGAGCCGAGGCCATGGATGGTGAACACGGTCTCCACGATCACCGCGCCCGACAGCAGCCAGCCGATATTCACCGCCAGCACGGTGATCACGGGGATCGCCGCGTTGCGCAGGATATGCTTGAGCATGATGCGTTGGGGCGACAGGCCCTTCGAACGAGCGACCTCAATGTAGTCGGCCTCCAGCACGTCGAGAATGGAGGAACGCAGCGACTGGATGAGTATCGGCGCCAGGAACAGCGCCATGGTCAGCGCCGGCAGGAACATGTGATGCAGATGGCCGAAGAATCCTTCGCCAAAGCCGCGGATCGGAAACCAGCGCAGCGTCAGGCCGAACACCACCATCAGCAGCAGCCCGATCCAGAACGGCGGCAGCGCCAAGCCGATCATGCTGCCGAGGCGCACCGCGTGGTCCGGCGCGGAGTCCCGCCGCACGGCTGCCCACATCGCCAAGGGAACGGCGATCAGCACGGAAAGGACGGCGCTGTAAGCCAGAAGATAGAGCGTCACGCCGATGCCGTCGGCGATCAGGTTTGTCACCTCGGTCTTCTGCACGATCGATCTGCCGAGATCGCCTCGCAGGGCATTGCCGAGAAAAGTCGCGTATTGCTGCCATAAAGGCTGATCCAGGCCGTACTCGGCATGCATCGCCGCGATTGTTTCCGGCGTCGCCCGGCCCAGGGTCATGATCTCGATGGGATCGCCGGGCACCATATGGACGGAGAAGAACGCGATCAGCGACACCCCCAGCAGAACGGGGATCATCTGCACCAGGCGG
>DATKFM010000201.1:0-9589 GCA_035544395.1 Verrucomicrobiia bacterium | reverse complement strand
ACTCCTGATGTACTGATGGTCGCAATGGGAACTTCCGGCTCAGATTCGCGCTGCCGGGTAGGCACTTAGAATGCCTACGGCGACAATTTTGGCGTCAATTGTCGCCTCACCAGTCCCGGCACAGTCTTCTTTATCTTTTATTAAGCTTGGCGGGATCACACTCCCGGGCCGAGAGAGCTGCCACGTCGCGAATTGGCGAGGCATCTCTTACGGCCGCTGATTCTGTTCCTAGGCCATTGCGTTAGTATGATCAGGAGATTCCCAATGCCGACCAAGCAAGGCAAGAAGAAGCTGATGGGAGCGATTGCGCTCTCCGTCGGTTTTGCCTCGATCGCCCTGCAACCGACCGTTCTGTCGGCTGCAAACAAGGCGGAAGACCGCCGCCTGGAAAATCTATATCCGGGCCTGACAAACTACTCCGGCGATAATTTCGACAAGGGCAACAACGATTCCTACTAGTCGCCTGCTGGATACTTTGATTTAGCTTCCATATTGATCTTCCAGCTTGCGGGTCATGAAGATCCGCAAGCTGGCACCAAACCAGATTTTTTAGACCCGTCGCCCGGCGGGGAGTTCAGGAAGCGGGCGGTCATTATCGGCGATCGCGGTCCTTGCGCGCCGGAATCGGTTCGAATGTCACCACTGTTCAGCGTCATAATCTCCACGTTCAATCGCGCCGACATGCTGCGCCGCGCGCTCGAAAGCGTGCGCCGGCAAACGCTGCGCGATTTCGAAATCGTCGTCGTCGATGACGGCTCGACCGAGGATATCGCCGCCGCGGTGCGCGACGTCACGCCGGCGGCGAAATTCATTCGCCTGGATAAGAACCGCGGCATTCCGAGCTCCCGCAATGTGGCGATCAAGGCGTCCGTCGGAAAGTACATTGCCGTGCTCGACAGCGATGATGTCTGGCATCCGCGCTATCTGCATTTCGTGCGCGCCGCCTATGCCCAAGTGCCGGACGCGATCTTCACCTTCACCGAATACATGGCCGACAGCCAGACCATGCGGGGTCCGGTGGCCCAGCTTTGGCCGGAACCCCAGGCCGAGAACGCCATCCTGCATATGATTCTGCGGCCCTTCATCCACACCACCTCCTCCTTCGCCGCACCCCGCGACGGCCTTCTGGCCATCGGCGGCTTCAACGAGGCGCTGCCGCGTTTCTCCGATCTCGATTGCTATGTGCGGCTGATGGCCGGCCCGCCGGGCACGGAAGGACTGCTCTGCGACCAGCGCCCGGTGATCAAGATCCCGCAAGTGCTGGTGCGCAAGGACATTCATCTCGCCGACCGCAGCCTGGAAGAATATCAGCGCATGTGGCGCGCCGCGCGGATGCGCTTTCTCGACACGGTGTTCGCCTATGACTTCATGGCGCCCTACCGGAATATGAAAGATGTCTGCGCCGAACGCCTGGCAGTCGGTGAGCAGCGCTTCTTCGCCAACTTCGCCGGCGCCGACGTGGCCGCGGCATGACACCGGATTCCGGCCAGCTCGACAGCGACAGCTCGGTCACCGCATCGGTTGAAACCGCCGTGGACCGCCGCACCGTCAGCATCATCATCACCAACTACAATTACGCCCGCTATGTCGGCGCGGCGATCGACAGCGCGTTGGCGCAAACCCATCCGCATTGCGAGGTCATCGTCGTCGATGACGGATCGAAGGACGAATCGCGCAGCGTGCTCCAGGCCTATCGCGACCGGCCCGGCGTCCAACTGATCTTCCAGGCCAATGGCGGCCAGGCAGCCGCTTTCAACACCGGATTTGCCGCCTCATCGGGCGATTACATCCTGTTCCTCGACGCCGACGACTTGCTGCACCCGGAGGCGGTCGCGACTGTCCTCAGTCAGTGGAAACCCGGTCTGTCGCGCTGCCAGTTCCCGCTGCAGATCGTCGATCCCGATGGCCGCGGGCTGGGGCTGCATCCCTTCAGCCACAAGATGGACGACGGCGATCTCCATTGGAAGATCGCAGTCAGCGGCCATATGCGTTTCATCCCCACATCGGGGAATGTCTTCTCCCGGGCGGCGCTGGCGCTGCTGTTTCCGATCCCGGCCCGGGAATGGCGCCTCTGCGCCGATTCCTACATCATCTATCAGACAGCGGCCGCTGGCCCCGTGCATAACATCAGCCAGATCCTGGGGTGTTACCGGGTCCATGACAGCAACAACTGGTATCGCGAAGGCCGTGACCGCGATCAGTTGCAACAGGTTTGGCGCCAGATCTTTCAACTCTGGCGCTCGCTGCTGGCGGATCTGAATCCCTATACCGAGCCCGGCCAGGCGCGGAATAGGCGCGTCACTAGCGATCAGGCGGCGCTCTATCTCTACCGGCGTCTGATCGCAGGTTATATTTCCGTCGGCGGCCTGCTGACGCCCACGGAGCTCCGGCGCTTGCTCCGCGCAGCGCGCCTCAAGGCGTTGACGGCGGCGCTGCCGTGGCGGCAAAGGCTGCTCTATCTCACTTGCTTCTCCTTGGCCGGCGGCCGGGGCTGGCGCTTCGATGCCGCCCGGCAATGGAATTCCCATCACAGCCTGCGTCCGGCTTGGATTCATCGGCTGATCGAGAAGTTCAAGGGTGCCGGATTCTACGAATGGGAATCAGCGGTGGCGCCGCCCGATCCGGTGCCGGAGTTCCCATTGGACGAGACGATTGTGTTCGGCCGCGGGCGCGACGGCAATCGCCACCTCTGGTATGGCTGGGAACAGGGCGATCCACTGAAGGCAACGGCCTGCGGCCATATTGCCACCATCGTCGGCCGGGTGCCGGCGGGCGGCGGCGATCTCTCCATCGAGCTTGCCCTGACTCCAATCACACATCCGGCGCTGCCCTGGCAGCGGCTGACGATCGACGCCAACGGCACCGGCCTTTATGAGGGCCGGATGTTCGAGCCGGCCACGATCCGGCTATCCGTGCCGCGGGCGGTCGCGCGCAAGGAAGGCATGCTGGCTCTGCGGTTCACCATGCCCGACGTCTTCGTGCCGCGCCTCATTGGCGACACGCCCAGCGATTTCCGGCCGCAAGGCTACTGCCTGTCGACGATGCGGCTATCCACGACTGTCTCGGAAGCGGGCGACGCCGCCGGCATGTTCCTGCCAGCGGGCCGCCGGGCCGATGCGGTTGACCTCCATGAATCCGGAGCTCTGAACCGGGGCTGGCATGAACCGGATGCTGCAGGCGTTGCGCGCCTTCGCAGTGCCGAAGGGCAGCTCTCGCTGACACTTCTGGAGGGCCAGTCGTTCGACCATGTCCTGGAATTGGAATTCGCCGTCGAGGACAATGGCGCCGGGCCGCCCGCCACGGTGGAGGTTTCCGCCGCCGGTGAATTGCTGGGCATCGTCGATGTGTCGCGGCAGGCAACTCTTCGTGTTCTCATTCCCCCATCGGTGGTGAATGATTTCGGCACCGTTGTCCTCAGTCTGGTGCCGTCGGGCCTCTGGCAACAGGGCGAGGATTGGCCCGAAGCTTGGCCCCAGGCCGCCGGTCCTGGACTCCGCTCCGTCAGGCTCGAGCGCATGGCACGCATCGCCCAGCATCCGGTGTTCCGCAGTGGCTTGGTATTGAACTTCGACAGCGATGGCGCCGGCCGCTCCTTCAGGGATAGCGGCTGGCACAAGCCGAACGGCGAGGGCAGCCTGAT
Source organism: Verrucomicrobiia bacterium (assembly GCA_035544395.1). Classification (GTDB taxonomy): domain Bacteria; phylum Pseudomonadota; class Alphaproteobacteria; order Dongiales; family Dongiaceae; genus DATKFM01. Next base: position 5,949 of record DATKFM010000201.1, on the reverse strand, counting down.
GGCCGATACCATCGCCGCGCTGCAGGGGCTATGGCTCGACCGGACGCACGACGTCTATCTGACCGCCGTCGTCTATCCCAGCGTGCAGCATGAAAGCCTGCCGCCGCAGCAACTCATGATCGTCTGCAATGGCTGTACGGTGGCGATCTATAGCATCACCGAGACCGCGGAGATCACCGCGGTCATTCCACCCGGCGTCGTCGCCGAAGACGGTGCATTGAGGATCGAATTCCAGGTGACCCGCCTGGTTCGCCCGGCGGATTACGGCCGCGACGGCGATAACAGGCTCACCGGCCTTGGCCTCCGGCTGCTCAGCCTGGAGTAGCCGTCAAAGGATTCCGCGGAAATAGGCGATCGTGCGGTCCAGCCCGTCGCCCAACGCCGTGGCCGGTTTCCAGTCGAGGATCTCTTTCGCGCGGGAAACATCCGGCTGCCGCCGCACCGGATCGTCGGCCGGCAAGGGCCGCTGCTCGATCCTGCTGGCGCTTTTGGTGCGGCGGATGATCTCTTCCGCCAGGGCGCGCACGCTGGTCTCCTGGGGATTGCCCAGGTTGATCGGGCCGGTCACCTCGTCGGCACTGTTCATCAACTGCACCAGACCTTTCACCAGATCGTCCACATAGCAGAACGACCGCGTCTGCGTGCCCTCGCCATAGATGGTGATCGGTTCGCCCTTCAGCGCCTGCACAATGAAGTTGGACACCACGCGGCCGTCATTGGCCAGCATGCGCGGCCCATAGGTGTTGAAGATGCGCGCCACCTTGATGCGCAGCCGGTGCTGCCGGTGATAGTCGAAGAACAGCGTCTCCGCGCAGCGCTTGCCCTCGTCATAGCAGGCGCGGGGGCCGATGGGATTGACGTTGCCCCAATACTCCTCCCGCTGCGGATGCTCCGCCGGGTCGCCATAGACCTCGCTGGTGGAGGCCTGCAGGATCTTCGCCTTGGTCCGCTTCGCCAGCCCAAGCATGTTGATGGCGCCATGGACGCTGGTCTTGGTGGTCTGCACGGGATCGAACTGGTAGTGCACCGGCGAGGCGGGGCAGGCGAGGTTGTAGATCTGGTCGACTTCGATGAACAGCGGGAATGTCACGTCGTGGCGCATCAGCTCGAAAGCCGGCCGCTCCAGCAGATGGGCCACATTGCGCCGCCGCCCGGTGTAGAAATTGTCGATGCAGAGGACCTCATGCCCGTCTTCCAGCAAGCGCTCGCACAAGAAACTGCCGATGAACCCCGCGCCGCCGGTGACGGCGATGCGTTGCGGCGCTAGGTGAGCCATGTACCGATCCCCTGACTGATCCCCAATCCCGGCGGCCAAGATGCCGATGATTTCCTTGTGCTGGCAAGCCTTTGCGCCCGGGAATGGCCCATTTGACCCGCGCCGAGCGCTCCCCTTATACTCCGCGCCGTTTTAAACCCTGGGATCAGAGATCGGGCCGCTGCATGCTTTCTGGCATGACACATTGCTGGCAACACCGCTCCGGGCGGCTTTCGCTTTTTAGCGCCGGCTCCGAGGCTCCGGCCGTCCTGGGCAGCGGGTCGCTTTGCATGCGCTAAGCAGACCCAAGATTTCAGGTGGATTACGGGGCCGCACGGACGTGACGGCCCTTTTTCGTTATTGGGATACTCGCAATGCAGAATGTGGAACCGATCAAAGACAAATGGCTGAAGGCCGTGTCGGCTGCGACGAGCCTGCCTGAGCTGGAGCAGGCGCGTGTCGATGCCCTGGGCAAGAAGGGCGAGATCAGCGGCCTGATGAAGACTCTCGGCGCGCTGGCACCTGACGAGCGGCGCGAGTTCGGCGCCCGCGTCAACGAGGCGAAGGATGCGATCACGGCGGCCATCGAGGCGCGCCGTGCCGCGCTTGACGACGCCGTATTGGACGAGCGTCTGAAGACCGAGCGCATCGATGTGACATTGCCGCCGCGGCCGGAAGGCGAAGGCCGCCTCCATCCCATCAGCCAGACCCTGGACGAGATCGTCGCGATCTTCGGCGAAATGGGTTTCCGCGTCGCGGAGGGGCCCGACATCGAGGACGACTTCCACAACTTCACCGCTCTCAACATCCCGCCAGAGCATCCGGCGCGGCAGATGCATGACACCTTCTATATCGAGGGCCGCGACGGCAGCGGGCCGGGCGGCATGGTGCTGCGCACGCACACCTCGCCGGTGCAGATCCGCGCCATGAAGACGAGCCAGCCGCCGCTGCGGGTAATCGCGCCCGGCCGCACCTATCGCTGCGATTCCGACATGACCCATTCGCCGATGTTCCACCAGGTCGAAGGGCTTGTCGTGGATGAGCATACCCATATGGGCCATCTCAAGGGCTGCCTGATCGAATTCTGCCGCGCGTTTTTCGGCGTCGCCGATCTGCCGGTGCGTTTCCGCCCCAGCTACTTCCCCTTCACCGAACCGTCGGCGGAAGTGGATATCGGCTGCTCCCGCGCGGGTGGCGAATTGAAACTCGGGGCCGGCGGCGATTGGCTGGAGATCCTGGGCTGCGGCATGGTGCATCCGAAGGTTCTGCAGTTGAGCGGCGTCGATCCCGCCCGCTACCAGGGCTTCGCCTTCGGCATGGGCATCGAGCGAATCGCCATGCTGAAATACGGCATCCCCGACCTCCGCACCTTCTACGAGGCCGACCTCCGCTGGCTGCGCCACTACGGATTCTCGGCCTTCGATGTGCCGAGCATGACCGGGGGGCTGTCGCGATGAAATTCACCCTCTCCTGGCTGAAGAACCACATCGACACCGATGCCGAAATCGACGCGATCGGCGCGCGCCTCACCATGCTCGGGCTCGAGGTGGAGGACATTGCCGATCGGGCAAAGGACCTGGCGCCGTTCACCGTCGCCTATGTGAAGGAGGCGAAGCCGCATCCGAACGCCGACAAGCTGCGGGTCTGCATCGTCGAGACGGCTGATGGAACACACCAAGTGGTCTGCGGCGCGCCTAATGCCCGCACCGGCATGAAGGGCGTCTTCGCGCCCGTGGGCAGCCATATCCCCGGCACGAATCTCGATCTCAAGAAGGGCGTGATCCGAGGCGTCGATTCCAACGGCATGCTGGTCTCGATGCGGGAGATGGGCTTGTCGGATGAGCATGACGGCATCATCGAACTGGCCGGCGACGCGCCTGTTGGCGAACCCTTCGCCCGGCTGCTCGGCCTCGACGATCCCGTGATCGACATCAACGTCACCGCCGACCGCCCCGATTGCCTGGGCGTCCATGGCGTGGCGCGGGACCTGGCCGCCGCCGGCATCGGCAAGCTGCGGGCGCCCGATCTCTCCGCCGTGCCCGGCAGCTTCGACAGCCCGGTCAAGTGGCTGCGCGATCTGCCAGCCGACCGGCAGCATCTCTGCCCATATGTGGTCGGCCGCTATTTCCGCGGCGTGAAGAACGGCCCGAGCCCGAAATGGCTGCAGGACAAGCTGCTGGCCATCGGCCTGCGTCCGATCTCTGCCCTGGTGGACATCACGAACTATGTGACCTTCGATCTTGGCCGGCCGCTCCATGTGTTCGACGCCAATCGTCTGTCAGGCGATCTCACCATGCGCTTGGCCAAGCCTGACGAATCCATCCAGGCCCTCGACGGCAAGACCTACCAGCTCGACGACAGCATGGTGGTGATCGCCGACAAGGGCGGCCCTCACGGCATCGGCGGCATCATGGGCGGCGCGGCGTCGGGCTGCGAGCTCAACACCACCGACGTGTTCCTTGAGGTGGCATTGTTCGATCCCATCCGCACGGCGGCCAGCGGCCGCAAGCTGGGCATCCAGTCCGACGCCCGCTTCCGCTTCGAGCGCGGCGTCGATCCCGAAAGCGCCAACTGGGGCGCGGAAGTGGCGGCGCGGCTGATCCTCGAGCTTTGCGGCGGCGAGGCCAGCCGCCCGGTCAGCGCCGGCGCCATGCCGAAATGGCAGCGGCAGATCGCGCTCCGCCCCGATCGCGTGCGCACCCTCGGCGGCGTCGACCTGCCCGCGGCGGAATCCACGCGCATGCTCGCCGCGCTCGGCTTCAACCCGTCGGAGAGAAACGGCCAGATCCAGGCCGACATCCCTTCCTGGCGCGCCGACGTGGAAGGCGAGGCTGACCTGGTGGAAGAGGTCACGCGTATCTACGGCTTCGACCGCATCGCCGCCGTGCCGCTCAAGATCGACGCCGCGCTGCCGGAGCCCGCCATCACCCCGGCGCAGCGCCGCGTGCAGATCAGCAAGCGCCTGCTGGTATCCCGCGGCCTGATGGAGGCGGTCACCTTCTCCTTCATGGAGAACCGCATCGCCGAGAGGTTCACGGCCGGCAACAAGCCGCCGGTGAAGCTGGCCAATCCCATCGCCGCCGATCTTGACGCCATGCGGCCCTCGATCTTGCCCAACCTGCTGCAGGCCGCCGCGCGCAACGCCGCCCGCGGCCTCAGCGATCCCGCTCTCTTCGAAGTCGGGCCGCAATATAGCGACGACACGCCCGAAGGGCAGGTGACCGCGGCCGCCGGCCTGCGCAATGGCAACACCACGCCGCGCCATTGGGCGGTGAAGCCCCGCCCCGCCGATGCGTTCGACGCCAAGGGCGATGCGCTGGCGCTGCTGTCGGCCCTCGGCGCACCGGTAGAGAATCTGCAGGTCTCCGCGGATGCGCCCGGCTGGTACCACCCCGGCCGCAGCGGCTCGCTGCGCCTCGGTCCCACGGTCATCGCCTGGTTTGGCGAGATCCATCCGCGCATCCTGAAGGAGCTGGGGGTGAAGGGTGCCGCCGCCGCATTCGAGGTGTTCCTCGACCGCGTGCCGCAGCCGACATCCAAGGGCAAGGGCGCCGGCTCGACGCGGCCGCTGCTCAAGGCCTCGCCCTATCAGCCGGTGGAGCGCGATTTCGCCTTCGCCGTCGCCAGCGACGTGCCGGCGGAGAAAATTATCCGCGCCGCCAGGGGAGCCGACAAGGCGCTGATCCAGGCGGTCACGCTGTTCGACGCCTTCGAAGGCGGCAGCCTGGGCGAGGGCAAGAAGTCCATCGCATTTTCTGTCACCTTGCAGGCGCCGGACCGCACGCTGACCGAAGAGGACATCGCCGCCGCCCAACAGAGGATCGTCGCCGCCGTCACCAAGGCCACGGGCGGCACGCTCAGGAGCTGAGCTAGCGTCTTTGGTGCCAATTTTTGGCAGGGGCCGCCGCCGATTGCGCGGCGCGCCCGGGCTGTGCCAAGCTTCCCCCACGGCTGCGCCGCGCCAGGCGGCGACAAGACCATAAACGGGGAGCACAAGTCATCATGTACACGGACAAGCTGATACAGGCCCGCCGCGACGGCCTGCTGAGCCGCCGCCAGTTCGCGAAGTATGCCGCCGCCGCCGGCGTCGGCATGGTCGGCATGAAGGGTTTCGCGCGGCCGGCCGCCGCCGCCGCGCCCGCCGATCTCACCTACTACGGCTGGAGCGGCTATGACGATCCGGAATTCCACAAGGTCTTCCAGGAAAAGTATGGCGGCCTGCCCACTTTCAATTTCTGGGGCAGCGAAGACGAAGCCCTCACCAAGCTTCGCGGCGGCTATGAAGTCGACGTGATGGGACCCTGCACCTACGAGATCAAGACGTGGCGCGATGTCGGCCTGCTCAAGCCATACGACAGCGAGCGCCTGATTCATCTCAAGGACATGTTCCCGGCGGTCCTTGAAATCGACGGCATGGTGGTCAACGATCAGCGCTGGTTCGCGCCGATGGATTGGGGCAATTCCACGGTGGTGTACCGCACCGACCTGGTCGACGAGGAGTACATCAAGGAGAATTCCTGGAAGATCCTGTTCGACGACCGCTACAAGGGCAAGCTCGCGGCCTTCGACGACAACGTTAACATCGAGATCGCCGGGCTGCTCCTGGGCTATGACAATATTTTCTCGCTCAATGACGAGCAGCTTGTGGAAGTGAAGAAGCTGCTGCAAAAGCAGCGGGACGTCCTGCGTTTCTT
>DATKFM010000200.1:0-5267 GCA_035544395.1 Verrucomicrobiia bacterium | reverse complement strand
CCATCCGCGGCCTCGACAGGGCGGCCGCGCTTTCAGACGTCATGCTGTTCCATGCGGGAACCAAAGCCGGTCCTGGTGGCGCCGTCCTGGCCAATGGCGGCCGCGTCCTCGCCGTTACCGCGACCGGCGCGACCACAGCCGTGGCCCAGGCCCGCGCCTATGACGCGGTGGACCTGATCGACTGGCCCCAGGGTTTCTGCCGCGGCGATATCGGCTGGCGCGCGGTCAAAAGCTGACCGCTATTCGAATTCGATGACATCGATGATCTCGTTGATGCGCGCGGCCGATATCGGCGCTTCGCCATAGGTCTCGTCGCGGCAGACGCCGGCGTATTCATCCCAGAGATCGCCGCCGGGATTATTTTGTCGCCAAGATCAAGCCTACGCGATGCGAACGCGCTGCCGCTGACGGCCTCGCAGTCAAAACATGTCTCCCCTGATCTTGCCCATCATCTGGTCGATGCGCGCGGCCGTGACCGGTTCGTCGCTGGGAACCACTTCGCAATAGACGCCGCCGACCATATGGCGGAAGCCCGTGGAGTTCGCGACATGGCCGGCATAGCGGGAAAACACGAAGCAGGGCACTGTCTCCGATACCGATTTCAGCTTGCCGAAGAAAGTCCTGACGGTGAAACCGTTGCTGACCGATGACGTGCGAGCCCAACTGCCTTCGATGGCGAATGAGAGGGATTTTCCGAACAGCTGCTGCGGGTCGACCCGGTTCAAATAGGTGCGATTGCCCGCGCGATCGTGATAGACGACGATGAACGACAGGGCATCTTGTGCCTCGATCGAGGCCATGCCGACGCTGCTGGAGCCGCCGCCATGGGCGGACTGCCCGGCTTCGCATTCGATGGTGCGGAAATCGGCCGCGGGTTCCAGCGCGATGTCGAGGTCATCGCAATCGGCGTCGCGCATGACAGCAGCGGCGGGCGCTGCGCCAAGCAGAAAGCCGGCCGCCAGCAAAGCCGCCACGCATCTCGCCGCGGCGGTGGCGTGCGCGAATGCATGGCGAAAGTGGAATGTCATCTCTGCAGCCCCCTCAAAGCATGTCGCCTTTGATCTTGGCAATCATCTGATCGACGCGGGTCCGCGTGACCGGATCGTCGCTGGGAACTACTTCGCAATAAAGGCCGCCGACCATTTGCCGGTAGCCCGGGGTGTAGGGGACACGCTGGATATAGCGCGAAAAAGCAAAACAGGGCACTTTCTCGGGCTGCGACTCCAGCCTGCCGAAGAAAGTGCGGACAGTGAACCGGTTGCTGACGAAGGTCGTGGTGGCCCAGCTGCCCTCGATATCAAGCTCCAATGTCTTGCTGAAAAGCCCTCTCGGATCGGTTTGCCGCAGATAGGTGTGGCTTCCTGCTACGTCGTGAAAGACAACGATGAATGACAGGGCGTCTTCGCCTCTGATCGTTGCGGAGGTCACGCCCGCTTTTTCCATGCCGCCACGATCCTCGCCGGATTCGCAATCAATGAAGCGGAAATCGGCGGCCGGCTCCAACGAGATATCGAGATCTTCGCAGTCGGCGTCGCTCATCTCGCCCTCGACGGCGCCCGCGCTGCCGAGAAGGCCCGATGTCAAGAGCATCATGACCACAGCAAGACATTGGGCGGCGGCGCCGGTGGCACGCAATTCCCGCATAGATGGCCTCCATCACATTTCTTTGACTGTCTTCCCGTCTGACCATATGACTGAGCAAACAAAAGAAACGGCAATTCGGGCCCGGACCAATACATGACATCAAACGCAGCGGTATTTGCCGCCGATTATAAGAACAGTCCCTACTGGTGGGAAGCCGCGCCACGACCCCGACTAGCAGAATCGTCGCTGCCGGCGCAGGCGGACGTGGCGATCGTCGGCTCCGGCTATACCGGCCTCTGCGCCGCCATCGAAACCGCGCGGGGCGGGCGCAACACGGTGGTGCTCGACGCCGAGGATGCCGGCTGGGGCTGCAGCACCCGCAATGGCGGCCAGGTCAGCACCAGCTTCAAGCCAGGCTTCGAGGAGCTGGCGGCGCTGCATGGCGCCGAGCGCGCCCTCGCCATCCTGAAGGAAGGGCACACCGCGCTGGACTGGATCGACCATTTCATCGCGGCGGAGAAGATCGATTGCGGTTTCGGCCGAGTCGGCCGCTTCCACGCTGCGCATAATCCCGCGCAGTATGAAGCACTGGCGCGCCGCCTGCAGAACCAGCCGAAGGGGCTGGAAGTGGAATGCCACATGGTACCCCGCGCCGAGCAGCGCAGCGAATTGGGCAGCGATGTCTATTTTGGCGGCGCGGTGTTCCCGCGCCATGCGTCATTGGATCCCGCGCTCTATCATCAAGGCTTGCTGGACCGCGCGATGGCCGCCGGGGCGGCCGTGCATCCGCGCACGCCGGTCAGCGGCATCGACGGCGCGCCCGGCAGCTTCCGCCTGACGACGCCGCGCGGGGTCGTGCAGGCGCGCGAGGTGATCGTCGCCACCAACGGCTATACCGGCGGCCTGACGCCCTGGCTGCGCCGGCGCGTCATCCCAATCGGCAGCTACATCATCGCCACCGAGGCGCTGCCGCCGGAATTGATGAAGGTGCTGATGCCCAAGAACCGCGTCGTCAGCGACACGCGCAAACTGGTGTATTACTACCGCGCCTCGCCCGATCAGCGGCGCATCCTGTTCGGCGGCCGCGTCGCCTACAAGGAGACCGATCCGAAGGTGAGCGCGCCGCGGCTGCAGCACGAGCTGGCCCGGCTGTTTCCCGAACTGAAGAATACCAAGGTCAGCCATAGCTGGATGGGCTTCGTCGCCTACACCTTCGACACGATGCCCCATATCGGGAAGCGCGACGGCCTGCATTACGCCATGGGCTATTGCGGCTCCGGCGTTTCGCTGGCCAGCTATTTCGGCATGCGGCTGGGGCGCCAGGTGCTGGGCCTCAGGGATGGCGCGACGCCGCTGGACGGGCTGGGCTTCCCCGGGCGGCCCTACTACTGGGGCAATCCCTGGTTCCTGGCGCCTGCGATACGCTATTATCGCTGGCACGATCAGCAGAACAAATAACCGCGAAAACAGCGAACAAGGCGTGAGCCGGTCCCGAGGGCCCAGAGACAGCCGATGGCCGAGACGATCGGGTTAGAACGGGACGATGCTGCCGAGGAACTGGCGCGCCGGACGGCGATGCTGGATGCGGTCGGCTATGCCGCGACCCAGATCATCGGCGCCCAGGACTGGCGGCCGGGCATCCAGGAGCTGCTGGCGCGGCTGGGGGCGGCGACCGATGTCAGCCGGGTGTCGCTGTTCGAGGTGCATGACGGGCCGGACGGGCGGCTCAGCGAAAGCTGCCGCTATGACTGGGCGGCGCCCGGCTACGCGACGCTGAGCGACGATCCCCGCTACAACAATATCTGCATCGTCGAGGAGGATGGGCGCCTCGACGACTGGTCGATGCGGCGCCAGGCAGGCGAAGTGATCCAGGCGACATTGTCCGAGGTCACCGGCGAGAACCGGCGCATCTTCCAGGAGCAGCAGACCAAGGCCTTCGTCTCCGTGCCGATCCTGCTGCGCGACCGCTGGTGGGGTTTCCTCGGCTTCGACGATTGCGAGCATGAGCGCCACTGGAGCGAGCTGGAGATCGGCATCCTGAAAACCGCGGCGGCGCTGATCGCCGGCGCCATCGAGCGCACGGAATCCGACGAGCGCCTGCGCCTCTCCGAGCAGCGCTATGCGCTGGCGGCGCGCGGCGCCAATGACGGGCTGTGGGACCTGGATGTGGTCACCGGCCGCGCCTATTTCTCGCCGCGGCTGCACGAGATCCTCGGCCTTGCCGACGGCGCGCTCGGCCATTCGATCGGCGCCCTGCTGTCGCAATTCGACGCCGAGGATGTGACGGCGGCGCGGCGCTACTTCCGCCTGCGCTTTGCGCTGCAGCGGCGGAAGTTCCGGCTGGAAGGACGGCAGCGCCTGCCAGACATGCCGGAACGCTGGTTCGTCGCCCGCGGCATGATCGTCTATGACGACGACAAGCCGGTGCGCATCGTCGGCTCGCTGCGCGACATCACCGACGTCAAGCTGGCCGAGGCCAAGCTGCGCACCCTATCCGACGACGCGCCGGTGCTGCTCTGCATGATCGACCAGCATGACCAGCTGGTGTTCGCCAACAGGGGATTCCTGGATTTCTTCGGGCGCGAGCTCGAGGACATGACCAATGGCGGCTGGGACTGGAAGCTGGACGTGCATCCCGAAGACCTGGCGCGCACCACCCATCTCTATCAGCAGGCCATGACGCGGCAGGAGGATGTGGAGTTCGAGCATCGCGTGCGGCGTCACGACGGCGAATATCGCTGGGTGCATGAAACCGAGGTGGCGCGCTTCAGCCCCGACGGCGTTTTCACCGGGTTTGTCGGCGCCCTGGTCGATATCACCGCCCGCAAGGAAGCGGAGACGGCGCTGCGGCGTAGCGAGGCCCGGGTGCGCTCGATCCTCAACACCGCCTTGGACGCCATCGTCACCACTGACGCTGCCGGATGCCTGGTCGGCTTGAACCCGGCGGCGGCGCGCATGTTCGGCCTGGATGAGGAGGCGTCCCTCGGCAAGCCGATCGGCGATCTGATCGTGCCGCCGAATCTGCGCCAGGCCCATACCGACGGCATGAAGCGCTATATGGCGACGGGCGAGCCCCATGTGCTGGGACAGCTCATCGAATTGGAAGCGCAGCGCGCCGACGGATCGATCTTCCCGGTGGAACTGACGGTGACTGAAGTGCCGCTGCCTGACGGCCGGTTGTTCACCGCCATCATCCGCGACATCAGCGAGCGCAAGAAATTCCAGCAGCAGCTCGCCGACGGCGACCGCCAGCGCGCCGTGCTGGCGCGGCATTTCTCGCCCAACATGGTGGACGAGCTGATGCGCACCGGCGGCAAGCTGGACGCCGTGCGCACCCAGACCATCGGCGTGCTGTTCGCCGACATCTTCAATTTCACCGCAACAAGCTCCGCCATGCCGCGTAACGAGGTGATCGAGCTGCTGCGCCGCTTCCATTCCCTGGTGGAGGAAGCGGTGTTCGGCCATCACGGCACGCTGGACAAATACATCGGCGACGGCGTGATGGCGACTTTCGGCACGCCCTGGCCCGGCACCCATGACGCGTCGAATGCGCTGGGCTGCACCCGCGGCCTGGTGAAGGGACTGAACCAATGGAATTTGGAACGCGGGGCGAATGGCCTGCGGCCGATCCGCATCGGCATCGGCTTGCACTACGGCGAAGCGACCCTGGGCAATGTGGGCAG
>DATKFM010000199.1:0-16754 GCA_035544395.1 Verrucomicrobiia bacterium | reverse complement strand
CCTGCATCTGGCGGCGGATCAGGGGATCCAGCGCGCTGAAGGGCTCGTCGAGGAACCACAGCTCGGGCTCCACCGCCAGGCTGCGGGCGATGCCGACGCGCTGCTGCTGGCCGCCGGAGAGCTGGCTGGGGAAATTGGCTTCGCGGCCCTTGAGACCGACCAGCTCGATCATCTCGCCGGCCCGCTTTATCCGTTGTTCCGGTGGCAGGCCCTGCACCTTCAGCGGGAAGGCCACGTTGTCGATCACATTCAGATGGGGCATCAGGCCGAAATTCTGGAACACCATGCCCATCTTGCGGCGGCGGATCTCCGTCAGTTCCTGGCGCGAGGCGCGCAGCAGGTCCTTGCCGTCGAACATGATCTCGCCGGCCGTCGGCTCCACGAGGCGCGACAGGCAGCGCACCATCGTCGATTTGCCCGAGCCCGACAGCCCCATGATGATGAAAATCTCGCCGGCATGGACATCGAACGACACATCGGCCGCGGCGGCGATATGCCTGCTGTCGCGGGCGGCCTTCAGCGTCGCGGCCGGATCCGGGACCTTGCCGTTGCGCTCGGCGAAAAACGACGCGGGGCGTTCGCCATAAACCTTCCACACATTGCGGCAGGAGATCTTGACTTGGCGCGTTTGAGAGCTGGTGATCGCGTTCATGTCCTGAATACAGACGGGGCCGGTCTATCGCGACCGGCCCCGTCCACCTTGTTTAGTTGCTCGCTGCAGCAGCGTCGGCCATCGGCTTCCACTTCGCCTCGTTGGCGTCGACCCACGCCTTCACCACCGTCTCCAGATCTTCGCCCTTGGCGTCGATCTTCTCGATCAGGGGAATCTGGTCCTCAGCCGTGAAGGTGAAGCTGGTCAGGAAACGGTAGGCAGCCGGCCACTTATCCTTGGCGCCGGCCCAGGCCACCTTGAAGGTGACCGGCTTCGGCACGAAGCAGTCGCCGGTCGCTTCCGGATTCGGGCCCCACTTCGGGTCGTCGAGGCAGGCCTGGTCGAAATCCGGCAGCGCCACCCTGCCCACATCCGGCACCTGGGCGAACAGCCAGTGCGGCGTCCAGAACATCATGACGATCGGCTCCTTGCGCTCGACCGCCGCCTTGAACTCGGCGACCAGAGCGCCTTCGCTGCCGCCGGGCACGGAGACGAAGGGCAGGTTCAGCGCCTTGATGATCTCGGCATTGCGGGCGCCCCAATCCAGCGGGTAGTCCAGCAGGCGGCCCTGCGGGAAGGTTTCCGGCGTGGAAAACAGCTCGGCGCATTTCGCGAACGCCTGCCAATCCGGCAAGCCCGGGCACTTCTCCTCGACGTATTTCGGATAGTACCAGGCCTCGCCGGCATCGACGCCGAGATCGCCCAGCTTCACCACCGAGCCGGTGGCGGCGGCTTTGTCATAGGCCTCGCCCACATTGTTCGACCAGATTTCCAGCGACGCGGTCACCGTGCCGTCCTGGATCGCCTCGAACTGCGGCAGATAGCCGGCGGTGGTGTATTCCACATTGTAGCCCATGCGCTTCAGCACTTCGCCGGCGACATAAGTGGTGATGTGCTGGCCGGTCCATTCATTGATGGCCAGCTTGATCGGATCGGTGCTTTCGGGGATGCCGGCCGCCTGGGCCGGGATGCCGCCGGCCATGGCGAGCGCCAGCGCCGCCGCGGCCGATACTCTAGAAATCAAGTTTCTGTACACTGAAGCCTCCCGTTGATTGTGACTGAACGCATAACCTTGCCCGGCCGAAGCTGGGCAAGCGCGGACAGGAAACCTGCGGCCGGAGTCCGGCCGTCCGAAATGCGAGTGGGGCCCGATGAGGGTCCGCTAAGCTCTCCCTGTGCCGTTCCTTATTATCGCTTCTGCGACAGATCGCGGGCGGACAATTGACCGTGATCGGCGGCTAGCCTGGCCCGGCTTCACTGCGCAGCGGCGCGGGCGGCCATTGGTGGTCCGCCCAGTTCGTTAAACCCTATCGGCGTAACCCGCAAAAATCAACGGCTTGACCTGGATCGGCGGGGCTGGATCATCGGCATTGGAGATAGGGCCATGATTTCAGTGAATGCCGGGCCGGTGGCAAATTTCCGCCGCCGCAATGGGGACGCCTTTCATGGCGCACCGAGGCGAATAACAGTCGCATCGGCGCGGAACGGCGTCCAATGAGCGGCGGCACGGCGTGGCGGCCCGACGATCCGGCCTGGCTGGCAGCGCTGGGCCGGGCGGCGGGCGCCATCGGCAGCGACGAGTTCACCGCCAGGCTGCTGCAGCTTTTCGCCGGGCTGATCCGCCACGACATGTCCATGGTGGTGCGCTATGCCCGTTTCTCCGCGCCCGACTATCTGGTGTGCGAGGGGCTGGCGCAGCATTTCATCGATATCTACAGCAGCAGCTACTACCTGCTCGATCCCTTCTACAGCTACTGGCAGCGGCGGGAGCGCGGCGGCGTGGTGACGGTGGCCGACGTGGCGCCGCCGGACTGGCGCAACAGCCCCTATCGGCGGGTGTTCCACCGGCAGGCGCGCATCTCCGACGAGATGGGCATGTTCCTGCCGGGCGTCGGGCGGTCCAGCATCGCGCTGTTTGTCGAGCGGTCGAAAGGCCGATTCAGCGCGCGCGAGAAGCAGCTGGCGCGCCATGTCTATCCGGCGATCGCCGGGCTGTATCGCGCCCATCTGGCGCGGATCTTCGCCGAGCTCGGAACCGGCGTGGGGTCGCGGTCGAATGGCATGCCGAAACGGCCCACCCTGCTGGTGGATCGCGGCGGCCAGCGCGTCTATGCCAGCGAGACTTGGCGCGACCTGGAGGCGAAGGATCGCCGGATCAAGGCGGCGGTGGCGGAACTGGCGGGACAGGTAGGCAAGAGCGCGGCGCTTTCGGATGACCGGGTGATGCATCTGGCCCGGCTGGAAGCCGACTTTCCCTTGGCGCCAGGCGGCCTGATCTATGCCATCGAGACCGTGGGCCGGACGCCGCTGCGGCCGGCCAAAGACGCGATCGGCCGTTTTGCGCCCGACCTGACGCCGCGGGAGCGGGAGATCGTGCAGCTTGTGGTCGAGGGGCACCCCTCCGCCACCATCGCCCAGCGGCTTGGCATCAGCCGCGGCACGGTGAAGAACCACCGCCGCCGGCTCTACGAGAAGCTGGACATCACCAGCGAGCGGGAGCTGTTCCTGCTCTATGTCACCTGGCTGTCCCGCGCCCCTGTCGACAGCTGACCGCGCCGCCCGATGGTGCCTGGAGGCACCATTGCCAGGGGAAAAGCACCGACCTTACCCTTAGGCTACGGCCTTTTCGCCATGCCCAACCGAGGTCAGGTCCATGCCAGACGACGCCCTGCATTCTCCAAAAGCGCGCCCCTATCGCGCCGATGCCGAACGCTCCTATGTGCTGCCTCCAAGCTATTATATCGATCCGGCTGTATATGAGCGCGAGAAGCAGGAGATCTTCTACAAGTCCTGGAACTATGCCGGGCATGTGAGCCAGCTTGCGGGGATCGGCGATTACATCACTTGCCGTGTCGCCGACCAGGAGTTGTTCGTCATCAGGAGCAAGGATGAGCGGCTGCGCGCCTTCTACAATGTGTGCCCGCACCGCGCCCATCAGCTGCTGAAGGGATGCGGCAGCTCAAGGGTTATCACCTGCCCCTATCACGCCTGGTCGTTCCATGCCGACGGGCGGCTGCGAACGGCGCGGGGCACCGAGCATGTGGCCGAATTCAATCCCGACGATTTCCACCTGAAGGAAGTGGGCGTCGAGGTGCTCGCGGGCTTTGTCTACGTCAATCTGGATCCTGCGGCCGCCAGCTTGAAGAGCCAGGCCGGCGATCTGGAAGCCGAGATGCTGCGCTATCAGCCGGAGCTGCCGAAACTGAAATTCGCCCACCGGCTGACGTATAACCTGAAAGCCAACTGGAAAAACGTCATCGACAATTTCCTGGAATGCTATCACTGCCCGCCGGCCCATCCGGCCTTCGTCGAGATGATCACGATCAAGCAGTACCGCACCAAGACCTACGACATCTATTCCAGCCATATCTCGCCGCCGGGCCGGGCGGACAATTCGGCTTTCAACTACACCGAGGTCGAGGGCCGGCCGACCAACTTCGCCGCCTGGTGGCTCTATCCCAGCGTCACCTTCGCCGCATTCCCAGGCGACCCCAACATTACAGTGCTGCATATCATGCCCACCGGGCCGGAGACGGTGGCCGAGCATTTCGACTTCTTCTACATGTCGGACACGCTGGCGCCCTGTGAACTGGACGCCATCAAGTATGTGGACGAGGTGCTGCAGAAAGAAGACATCGGGCTGGTGGAGAGCGTGCAGCGGGGGCTGCACTCAAAGGGCTATCAGGGTGGCCGCTATGTGGTGGACAAGGACCGCACCGACATCAGCGAGCATGGCCTGCATCATTTCCACGGGTTGGTGCTGAAGGCGCTGGGCCAGACACCGACCTGAATTTGACTACCAGCTGGGGCGAGCGACGCGCCGGCCTGACGTTCATCGGCAAGTCGTCAGGCCGGCGCCCCATCCTACCGGGCCCTTGGCGGCGATCTACCGCCCCGATCTTGAACCGCAGAGGCACAGAGACGCAGCGAACGGGGCGTAGGTGAACGCAGCCGCCCCGCTCAAGCGCATTCGGCACCCAGGGAAGGCATGCCGTGGCGCCGGCGTCGGTTGGCGAATGTGAAAACGCCGTTGCCGCCGCCGCGTCTCTGTGCCCCTGCGGTGCAAGGTCACTGGCGCACGCCCTTGATGTAAACGGAGATGATCGTGTCGTCGCCGGGCTCCCTTCCCGGGGCGACCGGCGTGATCTGCGCCTGGATGCATTTCCAGGCGCCGCCTTCGTAGAGATAGGTGTCGGTGTAGGTCGACATGCCCGTGATGTCCTGGCCGCTGCTCCGACATATCTCCTTGTTCGTCGCACGGACCAGCGCGGTATTGCCGATGAGGGTGATGAGTTCGTCGCGGACATCCCAGTAGACGATGACCTCGGGATCGAATCCCTTCGCCCACTTCTTCAGATAGGAAGCGCGGTCGATGCGCGAGCCGTCGCCCTGTATGCCGATGAAATCGGCATGCAGCATCGCATCGTGCGACTTGACGTCGTTTCGTATGAAATTCTCGATGAACCGGGCGTTAAGCAAACGCAGCTCGCTGACCGCTCCGCGCGGCGACAAATATCTGACGGCATTCGACATGGCGATTTTCCAACGTTTTCAGGCGAGCGGAGGTTTCGAGCGCTGTGCCGCCACTGCCTGGCTGCTGCGCTTGTCCTTCGATGCCGGAAGATGGCGGGGAATAGGTTCCCTGGCTTGGGGAAAATTGCTAAGTTCTGACGATGAAAAGTGAAGCGACAGGCATGTGTGCATCGGATGGCACCGGCGGCGCCCCGGTTGCGCGCCCGATGAGCGCCGGGCCGCAATGGCGCGTCACCGAATATATCTGCAATGCGGGTCCTTCCGATCGCCCCTTCGAAGAGTCGCATGACCAGGTCACGATCGCCGCCGTCATCGACGGGTCATTCAACTATCGCGGAGCTACCGGCCGTGCGGTTCTCTATCCGGGATCATTCCTGCTCGGTAATTCCGGCACCTGCTACGAATGCGGACATGATCACAGCACGGGAGACCGCTGCGTCGCCCTGCAGTTCGCGCCCGAGTATTTTTCCGAAGTGGCGGCGAGCGTCGCCGGTTCAAGCAGTTTCACATTCCCCACCGCCATGTTGCCGGCCATCCCGCGGATATTGCCATGGCTAGTGTGGATAGACTCGCGGGCGGCAACCGCCGACGATCTCGAGGTCGACGAATCGGTGCCCCGCCTGATGGAGGCGGTGATCGGCAGCTTGTCCGGATCGGCACGAACCGCCCCCCGCGTATCGGCCCGCGATGAACGGCGGGTTCGCGAGGCTCGCCGCTACATCGAACTCCACGCCGACGAGTCCCTGAACCTGGACCGGCTCGCGGGCGTTGCGGCCATGAGCAAGTACCATTTTCTCCGGACGTTCCGCCGCGCCGTCGGCATGACGCCCCACCAGTTCCTGTTGAGCGTCAGGATGCGCCGTGCGGCGATAAGGGTGGCAACGACCGCCGAGCCGGTTTCGGCGATCGCGTTCGAGAGCGGCTTCGGTGATTTGTCGACCTTCAATTCCCGCTTCCGCGACGCCTTCGGCGTCAGCCCGACGACCTATCGCCAGCAGCGGCGGATTTAACGAACTGAGATCGGCGTGCGTATTCGAAGAAGGAGCGATAACTGTGCAAATCGCGGTGCTGACCTTTGACGGCTTCAATGAACTGGATTCGTTCATTGCGGCAGCCATCCTCAACCGCCTGAAAGCGATTGGCTGGCAGGCGCACATCACCGCACCCAGCGACGAAGTGACGTCGATGAATGGCGTCAAGGTCCGGCGGCAACAGCCGCTGGGGTTCGCGAAGGATGCTGACGCCGTCATCATCGGCAGCGGAATCAGGACAAGAGAGATTGCCGCCGACGGCGCATTGCTTGCCCAGATCGAGCTCGATCCCTCCCGGCAGCTCGTCGGCGCACAATGCTCGGGCACGCTTTTGTTGGCCAAGCTGGGCTTGATCGGCGATTTGCCGGCCTGCACCGACCTGACGACCAAGCCGTGGGTGATTGCGGCCGGCGTCCGGGTGCTGGACGCCCCCTTCGTCGCGCACGGCAACGTCGCCACCGCCGGCGGCTGCCTGGCATCGCACTATCTCGCGGCCTGGATGATCGCGCGCGGCGAGTCGCTCGAGGCGATGCGCGAGGCGATTTCCTATGTCGCGCCGGTCGGCGAGAAGGCTGAGTATGTCGCGCGGGCGAGCGCCGTGATCATGCCATTCATCGAGTCAAGCGGCGCTGCGAAAGCCCGGGAGGCAGAAACCGCCAGCGTCGCTGCCGCCGGATAGTCGCGCCGGTCGCCGGATTCCCTGGGCCTCGCCGAAGCAACAATAACTCGGCTCTTCCCACGTGGCTGATTGGCCGCCTCGACGGCAGGTGTCCCGCATTGCTGTTAGTGCGATGCGGTTCTATCTATAGGGACATGGCAAAGACCAAGGCGAAAGCCGCGAAGCCACAAGCCGTTCCCGCCGAACTGGTGCGCAAGCTGTTGCGTGGCGCCGACCGGGCGGCGCTGGCGACATCACTGTCGGCGGCGGCTTACCAGGCCTGGCCTTACGCGTCCCTGGTGCTGGTGGCGACGGCCGAGGACGGTTCGCCGATCCTTTTCATCTCCGACCTGTCTGAGCACGCCAAGAACATCGCTGCCGACAACAGGGTGTCGCTGCTGATCGATGGCACGACGGGCCTGAAGGACCCGCTAACCGGGCCGCGTGTGTCGATCCTCGCCCGGGCCGTACGCGCGGATCTACCCGAACTCAAGGCGCGGTTCCTGGCCCGGAATCCGGGCGCCAAGATCTATGCCGGCTTCGCCGATTTCCATGTCTATCGCCTGGAGGTGACTCGGGCCCATTTCGTCGCCGGCTTCGGCCGTATTCATTGGATCGAGGCGGCGGAGATCATTGGCGACAATTACGGATACGAGGCGGCGCCGGAAAAGAAGGCGAAAGCAAAGGCCGCTGCCAGTAGGAAACCCACGAAGGCGCCTGCCGCGAAGGGCAAGCCCGGCAAAGCGGCGCGCGGGCAAAAGCCGGCGCCGCGCAAGCCCGACCGCCGCCGGGGCTAGGGCCTTGCGCGGCCAAGAACATGTTCCCTGTCTTAACGATCTCTTTGCACATTAAGCTATAGAGCATAGCCCGTTCGGCCGCCCAGCCCGGCGGGAACAGGAGGATTCCATGGTTCTGCTTATTGCGCTTGGCGTACTCGTCCTCATCGGCCTGTTTGTCGTCGTGCTGTACAACAGGCTGGTGGGCATCCGCAACCAGGTGGAAAATGCCTGGAAGCAGATCGACGTGCAACTGAAGCGCCGTCACGACCTGATCCCCAACCTGGTGGAAGTGGTGAAGGACTACATGTCCTTCGAGCAGGAAACGTTGCAGCAGGTGATCAAGGCGCGCAACAGCGCCATTCAGGCCTCGACGCCGACGGAAGCGATCGCCGCCGAGGGCGTGCTGTCGGGCGCGCTGGGCAAGCTGCTCGCCGTGGTCGAAGCCTATCCAGACCTGAAGGCCAACCAGAACGTGGCGCGGTTGATGGAAGAGCTGAGCGGCACGGAGAACAAGATCGCCTTCGCCCGGCAATTCTACAACGACAGCGTCAATTCTCTGAACGACAGCGTGCAGAGCTTCCCGTCCAACTTCATCGCCGGCATGTTCGGCTTCAAGATGGGCACGTATTTCGAGGTGCCGGAGGCTGAGAAGGCGGCGCCGAAGGTGGATCTCCGCTGAGCCGCGGCACGGGCGCCATGGCGGACATGCCCATGGCCATCATCAACCAGGGCCCTTGGGGTTCGAAAACAGGCGGTGCGAAGCCGGCAGAGCCGGCTGCGCCCGAAGCGCCGGCGCCCGAGCGGCCCGTGCTGCGGGTGGTCAGCACCGATTTCATCGCCGCGCAGCGCGCCAACAAGCGCAACACCATCTGGCTGATCGTGATCCTGATTGGACTTGCGGGCATCCTCGGCTATCTGCTGGGCCTGGTCTTCGACGTCTATATCTCCGCGGACCGCGAACAGTTCGAGCAGCTCGAGCTTGCCGCTTATTTCATGGCGCCCAGCGCCGCCGGCGTGATTGTCAGCGGCACCTTGATGAGCATCGGCCTGATCGCCAGCGGCGTCGCCTTCGCCGCCGGCGGCCGGGTGATGATGTCCCTGACCGGCGCCGAGGAAGTGACCGCCGAGCAGGAGCCTATGCTGCACAATGTGGTGGAGGAGATGGCCATCGCCGCCGGCTTGCCGAAGCCGAAGGTGGTGGTCATCAACACCGGCGCGCTCAATGCCTTTGCCGCGGGCATGGAGCCGGAGAGCGCCATTATCGGCGTCACCCGCGGCCTGCTGACGGATCTCAACCGCGAAGAGCTTCAGGGCGTCATCGCCCATGAGATGTCCCATATCCTGAACTGGGACACGCGCTACATGACGGCGGTCGCCATCCTGGTGGGTTTGATCGCCCTGGTCTGCGACGGCGTGCTGCGCGCCGGACGCCTCGGCGTCGGCAGCAGAAGCAGCGGGCGCGGCAAGGGCAAGGGCGGCGGGGCGGCGATAGTGATGATCGTGCTGATCATCTTCGCCATCCTGGCGCCGATCGCCGCCC
The DNA here is from genome assembly GCA_035544395.1 of Verrucomicrobiia bacterium. Taxonomy (GTDB): domain Bacteria; phylum Pseudomonadota; class Alphaproteobacteria; order Dongiales; family Dongiaceae; genus DATKFM01. The sequence goes on along the minus strand of DATKFM010000199.1, from coordinate 7,561 downwards.
AGATGGTGCGCTTTGCGGTGTCGCGGCAGCGGGAATATCTGGCCGACGCGACGTCCGTGCAGCTCACGCGGAATCCTCTAGGGCTGATGCATGCCCTGCAGAAGCTGCATGACAATGCCCAGCCCTTCGACGGCGCCAACCGGGCGACGCAGCATATGTTCATCGTCAATCCGTTCAAGGAATTCAGCGCCGACGCCAGTGCCCTGATGGCGACCCATCCGCCGATCGAGGCGCGGATCGACCGGTTGTCGAATTTGGGGGCGGCGTAACCGCTTCAGCGCGCGGGCGGCACGATTGTCGTCGCCGGATGGATGATCGCCACCTGTGCTTCTTCTTCAGCAAAACTGCGATGCTCGACGCCGCGCGGAACAAGAATCATCTCTCCGGCTTCGAGCGTTACGTGACGGTCGCGGAACTGAATCGTCAGCCGTCCGCCGAGGCACCAGAACAACTCGTCCTCATGCTCATGGGAATGCCAGACGAAGGCGCCCTTGAACTTGCCGATCTTCACCAGCGTGCCGTTGATGTCGGCAATGGCTAACGGCGGCGTGCCAACCTTCACGGCGGCAAAGGAATCCGCCAGGACAGTTTTCGTGATGGGAGAAATCATCATGCCGCGCTTTTGCCCGAGCCGCGGCAGGCGGCGCAAATCACGCTTTGTGACGGAGTGTTGCGCCTAGTGCGCTTCCGCCCAGTTGTCGGCGGAGCCGGTCTCGGCGACCAGGGGCACCGATAGCTCCAGTGCGGGCAGCGGCGCGCCTTCCATCACTTTTTTCACCACTGAGGAGGTCGCCTCCAGTTCTTGCTCCGGTACCTCGAATAGCAGCTCGTCATGCACTTGCAGCAGCATGCGGGCCTTCAGCTTGTTGGCCGCCAGCGCCCCCGGGATGCGGATCATCGCCCGCTTGATGATGTCGGCGGCAGTGCCCTGCAGCGGCGCGTTGATCGCCGCGCGCTCCATGAAGCTGCGCCGCGCCGGGTTGATGTCCTTGATCCCCGGCAGGTGGCAGCGGCGGCCGAACAAAGTGGTGACATAGCCCATCTCCCGGGCGCGCTTTTTCATGCGATCCATATAGTCGCGGATGCCGGGATACCTGGCGAAATAGGCCTCGATATAGGCCTTTGCCTCGCCCTGGGGAATGCCGAGCTGCTGCGCCAGGCCGAAGGGGCTGATGCCGTAGATGATGCCGAAATTGATCGCCTTGGCGCGGCGGCGCACCATCGGATCCATGCCCTTCACCGGCACGCCGAAGACCTGGGACGCGGTCAACGCGTGGATATCCGTGCCCTCGCGGAAGGCCTGCTTCAGCGGCTCGACTTCGGCCACATGGGCGGCGAGCCGCAGCTCAATCTGGGAGTAATCCACCGAGAGCAGCTTGTGCCCGGGCTCAGCGACGAAGGCGCGGCGGATCTTGCGGCCCTCCTCCGTGCGCACGGGAATGTTCTGCAGGTTCGGATCCGTGGAGCTAAGCCGGCCCGTCGACGTCGCCGCCAATGCGAATGACGTATGCACGCGGCCGGTTTGCGGATTGATCTGTTCCACCAGCGCATCGGCATAGGTGCTCTTCAGCTTGGCGATCTGCCGCCAGTCCATCACCCGGGCCGGCAAATCGTGGCCCTGGGCGGCCAGGTCCTCCAGCACATCGGCCCCGGTGGCATAGGCGCCCGTCTTGCCCTTCTTGCCGCCCTGCAGGCCCATCTCGTCGAACAGCACTTCGCCCAATTGCTTCGGCGAGCCGATATTGAACTCGTGGCCGGCCAGCTTGTGGATCTGGATCTCCAGCTCCGCGAGGCGGTCGGAAAAATCCTTCGACAGCTTGTTGAGCTGCGCCCGGTCCACCTTGATGCCCGCCAGCTCCATATCGGCGACGATCGGCACCAGCGGCCGCTCGACGGTCTCATACATGGTCACCAGCCGCTCGGCGCAGAGGCGCGGCTTCAATACCTGATGCAGGCGGAGCGTGACGTCGGCATCCTCGGCGGAATAATCCTTCGCCTTGTCCAGCGGCACCTGATCGAAGGTGATCTGGGTCTTGCCGCTGCCGGCCACGTCGCTGAACTTGATCGGCGTATGCTGCAGATGCAGCTCCGACAGCTCGTCCATGCCGTGGCCGTGGAGAGCGCCTTCCAGCACGTAGGAGATCAGCATGGTGTCGTCATGGGGCGCGATGCGCACGCCCAGCCGCGCCATGATCTCCATGTCATACTTGATATTCTGGCCGATCTTGAGGATGCCCGGATCTTCCAGCAGCGGCTTCAGACGCGCCACCGCATCTTTCAGCGGGATCTGCGGCGGCGCATCCCTTGCCACGGCGTTCCCGTTGCCGTCGCCGAGATCGAAATTGCCCTGGCCACCGGCTGCCCGGTGGCCGACGGGAATGTAGCAGGCGGCGCCGGGCGCGGTGGCCAACGAAATTCCCACCAGTTCGGCCCGCATGGAATCGAGCGAGGTGGTCTCCGTATCGAAAGCGACGAAGCCCACCGCATGGGCGCGAGTGATCCAGCGGTCCAGGGCGTCGAGCGATTGCACGAGTTCGTAGCCAGAACGGTCGACCGCCGCCGAGGCCGGACTGGAAACCACAACCGTCGCCGTCACGGCCCGGCCGGTGTCTGTCACCGTGACGGATGCCGTTGTGCCGGCAGACACCTTGAAGCCGCCGCTCTCAACGCGGGCGATCACGGTGCGGAATTGATTCGCCTTCAGGAAAGCGAGCAGCGTGTCGCGGTCGGGCTCGCGGCGGGCAAAGTCGCCCAGCGGCGCCTCCACGGCCACATCGTCCTTCAGCTTGACCAGCTCGCGGCTGATGCGCGCCAGCTCGGCGTTCTGCTGCAGCGACTCCCGGCGCTTCGGCTGCTTGATCTCGCCCGCGCGCTTCAGCAGCGTGTCCACATCGCCATAGGTCTTGATCAGTTCGGCCGCGGTCTTCACGCCGATGCCCGGCACGCCCGGCACATTGTCGGTGGAATCGCCGGCCAGGGCCTGCACCTCCACCACCTTGTCCGGCGGCACGCCGAATTTCTCCTCCACTTCCACCGGGCCGATCGACTTGTTCTTCATGGGGTCGAACATGCGGATGCCCGGGCGGATGAGCTGCATCAGGTCCTTGTCCGACGACACGATGGTAACTTCGGCGCCTCCCTCCACCGCGTGGCGCGCATAGGTGGCGATCAGATCGTCGGCTTCGAAGCCCCGCATCTCGATGGCCGGCATGTTGAAGGCCTGTGTCGCCTCACGAATCAAGGCGAACTGCGGAATCAGCTCCGGCGGTGGATCGGGCCGGTGCGCCTTGTAGTCGGCATAGATCTTGTTGCGGAAGCTCTCGCGCGAGGCATCGAAGATGACCGCGATATGATCGGCATCGGTGTCGGCCAGCAGCTTCATCAGCATCGAGGTGAAGCCGAGCACCGCATTGACCGGCGTGCCGTCGGCCCGCGTCAGCGGCGGCAGCGCATGAAATGCCCGGAAGATGTAACCGGAACCGTCGACCAGATAGACATGCTTGGGAGCGTTGGATTTTGCCATCGCCGTGAGAATGCCGGAACAGCCGGGTCCTGTCGAGTGAGCGGCGTCATCTTGCTGACATGGACTCTTTAATGCGGGCGAATGCCGCCACATGCGCGGCCAGCTTGTCCCTGTCGCAGGCTGGGCAAAGCGAACGCCGGCGGCCGGCAGCGCCGGTGAGCCATTCCAGCGTCAAGCCGCATTTATTACAGGGTGCGGGAAAATTCATGCGGAAATGCGGCATCAGGCAATCCCCGCGAGCCTGGGGCAGAGCGCCGGCCAGCGACGCGAAATCCTCGAGCGTGAAATCAGGCACATGGGAAATCACGATCACGCGCAAAGATTTGAGGCCGTGCAGCGGTCGCAGCGCGTCTTTCTTTGGGCGCAAGCCGCGCAGGGTCAGGAGCTGCAGTTTTTTCAGCCGCGCCAGCGGCCGGAGCGTGTCCACCTCGATGCATTTCTGCGACGAGTCCCAGCTTGCCGGTGTGGAGATATGGAGTTCCTCAAGCGCATCGAGTTCGCCGATCTCCTGAATTGATTTCAGGTTCGGCGCATGATCCAGGATCAGGCATTCCAGCTCCTGCAGTTTCCCCAGGCCGCCGAGCGACGCGGCCTTGAGCGAAGAGAGCTCGAGAAACTGCAATCTCCTCAGACCGGAAAGAAATCGGAGATCGCTCCCCGTGACGCCGTTGAGCCGAAGCAGCCGCAACCGATCCATGGCCGCAATCGCCGGCTGGTTCTTCTTGCCGCCATCGCCGATCCAAAGCCCTTCCAATGCCGGGAAGCCGGCGAGGCGCGCCAGGGTCTTGGCCGTCGCCGCCCAGCTTGAAACCCACTTCGAATTCTCCGGATCTGCCTGGGGTTCATCGACCCAGTTCTTGTTGTCGAGCGCGCGCTCGCGAAGCGTTGCTGTCATTCGTCAGCCGGTGGCCTCATTGGCGGAGATTCAGTGCCCGCCCGCGGCCCCGGCTTTCAGCACATAGCGGCGGCTGCAATAGGGGCACTCGATTTGCCCCTCCTTTCCGACATTCAGATAGACGCGGGGATGACCCAGCGGCCCGTCGCCGCCGTCGCAGGCCACGACGGGGCTGTCGACTTCGAAGATTTCGGCGATATCGGGTGCTGCGGTCTGGGACATGGTTTCTCGAAGGCCGGGATATTGGGGAATGTAACAGGCGGCCGCAATTGACCGCCCGACGCCGCGGATGATAGGCCTAGGCCCCGAATTAGCAACCGCCCCGCGGCAGCCGCGAATGCCGCCTAAGTGCAGACTCCATCAACCATATCCCGTGTAGAATTCATGACTGACGCGCCCGTGATTTCTCCTGCCGTCCAGCCGGCGGCCGGCGCGCTGCCCACCGCGGCCGTCGATATCCGGCGGCTCAACAAGACCTATAAAGGCCGCAAGGGACCGGAGAAGCCGGCGCTGATCGATGTCGATCTCGTCATTCCCCGCGGCAGCCTGTTCGGGCTGCTGGGGCCGAACGGCGCCGGCAAATCGACGCTGATTAACATCATGGCCCAGCTTGTCATCAAGACCTCGGGCCAGGTGTCGATCTGGGACATCGATCTGGACCGCGATCCCCGCAGCGCCGCCTCGGCAATCGGCGTGGTGCCGCAGGAGTTGAACATCGATCCTTTCTTCACGCCGCGCGAACTGCTGGAGCTGCAGGCCGGCCTCTATGGCGTGCCGAAAGCGGAGCGGCGCACGAAGGAGATCCTGGCGGCGGTCGGACTCTCCGACAAGGCCGAGGCCTATGCGCGGACTCTCTCCGGCGGCATGCGGCGGCGGCTGATGGTGGCAAAGGCGCTGGTGCATAATCCACCGGTGCTGGTGCTGGACGAGCCGACGGCGGGCGTCGATGTGGAATTGCGCCAGCAACTCTGGAGCTATGTGCGTCAGCTCAACGCCAGCGGCACCACGGTATTGCTGACCACCCACTATCTGGAGGAGGCGGAAGAGCTCTGCGACCAGATCGCGATCATCAATCACGGGCGGGTCATCGCCTGCGACACCACCCGGAACCTGCTGCAGCGGCTGGACAGCAAGGAATTGGTATTCATTTTGGCCGAAGATCTCGCCCAGTTGCCGGCGCCGTTGACGCGGTTCCATGCGGAACTGCAGAGCCCCCGGCGGCTGGTGCTGCGCTATCGACCGAGCGAGATGCCCATGGGTGACATTTTGGCGGCGGTGCAGGCGGCGGGCCTCAAGGTCGCCGACATGACCACGCTGGAAGCCGATCTGCAGGATATCTTCCTGCAACTCACGCGCGGCGACCCAGCCGCCGCGAAGCCATGAGAGCAGCGCTGCTCATGCTGGCGGTTTTCCTCGGCGCCTGCGCGCCGCGCCTTCAGCCGCCCGGGCCGGGACCGGCCGAGCCGGAGATCGCCGCGGATCACCTGGTCATGGATGACGGCGCTGTCTTGCCGCTGCGCGTCTGGAAGCCCGCGGGCGCTCCGACGGCAGCGATCCTGGCGCTCCATGGATTTAACGACTACTCGAAGGCCTTCGAAGCGCCGGCGAAAACCCTGACGGCGCGGGGCATGAGCGTCTATGCCTATGACCAGCGCGGCTTCGGCGAGACCGCCTATCACGGGATGTGGGCCGGCGAAGGCCGCATGATCGAGGATCTGCGCATCGCCGCTGACCTGGTGCGCCGCGCGAATCCCGATTGCCCGCTCTATCTGCTGGGCGAAAGCATGGGCGGCGCCGTGATCATGGCGGCGGCCACAGCCAATCCGCCGGTGAAAGCGGATGGCAATATCCTGGCGGCGCCGGCCGTCTGGGGCCGCGACAGCCAGGGGCCGGTGCAGAGCGGCGCCCTGTGGTTCGCGGCTCATACCGTGCCCTGGCTGACCCTCACCGGCGAGGGGCTGCATATCCAGCCCTCGGACAATATCGAGATGCTGCGGGCGATGTGGTACGACCCGCTGGTGATCAAGGAAACGCGGGTCGACGCGCTCTGGGGTCTGACCAACATGATGGACCTGGCCGCCGCTGCGACCGCCGAAACCGACCGGCGCTCTCTGGTCATGTACGGTTCGCGCGAGGACGTGCTGCCCGACAGTGCCGTGGTGGCGGCCCTGCGCCGGATGCCGCCGGCGGATCAAGGCGGACCGGTGGTGGCGATCTATCCGCGGGGCTATCACATGCTGCTACGCGATCTCAGCGCCGAAGCGGTGCTGGACGATATCGCCGCATGGATCGCCGACCCCGCGGCGCCACTGCCCTCCGGCGGCGACCATCTGGCGCAATCGGTGATCGATGGCGAAGAAGATGACTTGAGGCTGCTGGACTCCGCCGGGGCGACAACGGCGCCGTCGACGAACTGAAAGGGCCGCCCGCGGGCGGGCGCGCAGCGCCGCCTCGTTAAGTCATTGGCGGGCCATGCCTTCAGCCGGCGGCCGCAGCCCGACCTTTACCGAACCCGGCGTCTCAAGTATGTTCCCAGCAGGTTGAAAAGACCCAACCGAACCCGCCCCGGCATCGGCGGCGGCAGTCCCGATAAGGGCATAGCACCCGTAGCTCAGCTGGATAGAGCGCTGCCCTCCGAAGGCAGAGGTCGTGAGTTCGAATCTCGCCGGGTGCGCCATAAGATCAATGGGTTAACAAGATCGCCCGTACGGGGCTGTTAGTTCCGGAAGCAGACCGGAAGCAGTCTGATGCAAGATTCTAAGCCGAACGTCCTACGGTGATCACCCGACGAATCTCGTCTGACTTGAAGCCGAGTGCCATCGGACGTCTGATCCCGCACAAAGCCACGACATCGTAAAGCTCTTCGACGACACCACCAATCGTGGCCTGATGCACACAGTCTCCCGTTACCCAGAGCCGGTCTCCAGCACTAGGTTGCCGCCATCGACCAGGTCGTTGACGGATGTACTGACGCCGCTGAGCAAGGCTACCTCGGTGAAGGTTGCCGGGCCGGCCGCACCATCGACGTCGACCCTGACGACCGTATCACCGCCGATCACCTCGGTCTGAACGAAGTCGTCGACATTCGATGTTTCGTCGAAACCAGTGAGCAGGTTGGAGACATCCAGTTTGTCACCGGCGGC
>DATKFM010000198.1:0-26743 GCA_035544395.1 Verrucomicrobiia bacterium | reverse complement strand
ACACGGATGCTGCAGGACACGCCCGCGGTCTTCATTCCCGACAAATATGACAGCCACGGCAAGTGGATGGATGGATGGGAATCCCGGCGGCGGCGCGGCGGCGGCCATGACTGGTGCATCGTCAAGCTGGGGGTGAAAGGCGTCATCCGCGGCGTCGATATCGACACCAGCCATTTCACCGGCAATTACCCTCCGGCGGCGTCGCTGGAGGCCTGCCTGTCCGACAAGCCGCCGGGCGAGAAGACGAAGTGGACGGAGATCCTGCCCTCGGTGAAGCTGGGCCCCAGCGCCCATCATTTCCAGCCGGTCTCCGCGCCGGGTGTGTTCAACTATCTCCGGCTGAACATCTATCCCGATGGCGGTGTGGCGCGCCTCCGGGTCTATGGCGAGCCCGTGGCGGCCTGGGAGGGCAAGAACAAGAAATCGGTCTATGAGCTTTCGGCCCTGGCCAATGGCGGCCGCATCGTCGCCTACAACGACGCCCATTACGGCACCGTCTGGACGCTGATTACCGCCGGGCGCGGCATCAACATGGGCGACGGCTGGGAGACGCGGCGGCGGCGGGAGCCGGGCAATGACTGGCTGATCCTCAAGCTGGGCACGCCCGGCCATGTCGAGCGGGTCGAGCTGGACACCGCCCACTACAAGGGCAACTACCCCGACCGCTGCTCGCTGCAGGCAGCGCTGGTCAAGGGCGGCACCGATCAGGCGGTCATCACCCAATCCATGTTCTGGCCGGAACTGCTGCCGCAGCAGAAGCTGTCGGCGGACAAGATCCACAAGTTCGAGAAGCAGCTCCGCGCCGACGGGCCGGTCAGCCATGTGAAGCTCAACATTTATCCCGATGGCGGCGTCAGCCGGCTGCGCGTCTTCGGGCGGCTCGCCTAGGCAACGCCGTGTCCATCGTTCTGAAACCGGAACCGCTGACCCGCGCCGCCTTTGCGCCCTATGGCGACGTGATCGAGATGGAAGGCGCCCATCATTATCCCATCAACGAGAACACGACCGAGCGCTTCCACGACCTGGCTGAGCTGGACGTGGCGGCGGATGGCGGGCGGCCGCTGATCAATTTCTTCCGCGGCCAGCCCCGGCCGCGGCCAATTGCCATCCGGCTGATGGAGCGGCATCCGCTGGGCAGCCAGGCGTTCTATCCGCTGCAGGACCGTGACTACTTGGTGATTGTGGCTGATCCGAGGGTGAAACTCGCGCCTGCGAGCTTGCGCGCCTTCAGCGCCACCGGCCGTCAGGGCGTGAACTACGCCCGCAATGTCTGGCACCATCCGCTGCTGGTGCTGCAGCCCGACAGCGATTTCCTGGTGGTGGACCGCGGCGGCGCCGGCGAGAACCTGGAGGAATCCTGGTTCGACGAGTCTGCGCAGGTTTTTCTCGAGGTCTAATGCTTTCCCCTCGCCCACGAAGCGGGAGAGGGCGCACACATTCGCGTCCAGCGAATTTTACGCGGGTGAGGGCATGGCGCACGGCGGCAACGCCATCACACGCGGCATCAACGGCGCCGCCCCTCACCGGTGACATCCGCTGACCGCGGATGTCACGTGCCTCTGCCCCACTTCGTGGGAGCGAGGCGTCGTTCTTTCAGAAGCCTCAGCAAGCCTTACGCCGGCTTGAAATTCTCGTGCCAGTGGCGCGCGATGTCGATGCGGCGCGGCAGCCACACGCGGTCATGTCCCTGCACATAATCGACGAAACGCTGCAGTGATGCAGCGCGGCCCGGCCGGCCCGCGAGACGGCAATGCAGGCCGACGGACATCATCTTCGGCGCGCCGGCCCTTCCCTCCGCATACAGTACATCGAATGAATCCTTCAGATAGCTGTAGAACTGATCGCCGGAATTGAAGCCCTGGGGCGTGGCGAAGCGCATGTCGTTGGCGTCGAGGGTGTAGGGGATCACCAGATGCGGCCCCGTCGGCCCGGCGACCCAGAAAGGCAGTTCGTCGGAATAGTCGTCGGAGTCGTAGAGAAAGCCGCCCTCCTCCATTACCAGCCGGCGCGTGTTCACCGAGCAGCGGCCGGTGTACCAGCCGAGCGGCCGCGTGCCGGTGACTTCCATTTGAATGCGAATGGCCTCGCGCAAATGCTGGCGTTCGTCGGTCTCGCTGAAATCCTTGTACTCGATCCATTTCAGGCCGTGGCTGGCGATTTCCCAACCGGCTGACTTCATCGCCGCCACCTGCTCGGGTGAGCGCAACAGCGCCGTGGCCACGCCATAAACAGTCACCGGCACTATTCGCTCAGTGAACAGGCGATGCAGCCGCCAGAAGCCCGCGCGGGCGCCATATTCGTAGAGCGACTCCATGTTAATGTGCCGCTGGCCGGGCCAAGCCTGCGCGCCGACAATCTCCGAGAGAAAAGCCTCGGAAGTCGCGTCGCCGTGGAGAATATTGTTCTCGCCGCCCTCCTCGTAGTTCACCACGAACTGCACGGCGACATGGGCGGCGCCGGGCCACCGGGGATCGGGCGTCCGCGCGCCGTAGCCGCGAAGATTGCGGGGATAGGGGCTGTCGGCCATCAGCTTCACTCCTTCGACGGCGCGCGGCGGTGGACGCAGCGGCCGGCCACATAGGTCGCGGCGACTGCGCGGTCATCGCCCAGCATCATCAGGGCGAACAGCATGTCTTCAAGGGATTCCGACAGATCCTGCCGGCTAGCCAGCACCGGCGTGGCCTGGGGATCGAGTACAACGATATCGGCCCAGAAGCCGGGCTCAAGGCTGCCGACCTCCTTCTCCAGTTCGAGCGCTTGCGCATTCCCTCGCGTCGCCAGGTAGAACGCATCGAGCGCCGGCAGACTGCGGCCCTTGAGCTGCGCCACTTTGTGCGCCTCCCCCAGCGTCGCCAGCATGGAGTAGCTGAGTCCGCCGCCGACATCGCTCGCCACCGCGACGCGCACCGGCCGGCGCGGATCACGAAGATGATCGATGTCGAACAGGCCGGAACCGAGGAAGGTGTTGGAGGTCGGGCAATGAACGACCACGGAACCGGACTCGCTGAGCCGCGCGCATTCGCGCTCCGACAAATAGATGCCATGACCGAACAGGCTGCGGCGGCCCAGGAGGCCGCAACGGTCATACACATCCGTGTAGTCGCGCGCACCCGGGTAGAGCGATTTCACCATCTCCATCTCGCCGGCGCTTTCGGACAGATGAGTTTGCATATAGACACCGGCATGGGACCGGTAGAGATCGCCAGCGGCCGGGAGCAGCGCTTCCGTGGAGGTGATCGCGAAACGCGGCGTCACCGCGTAACGCAGGCGGCCGCGGCCATGCCATGTCTTGATCAGGGACTCGCTATCGCGCGTGCCGGCAGCGGCATCGTCGCGCACCGCATCCGGCGCGTTGCGGTCCATCAGGGTCTTGCCGGTGATCAGCGCCATGGAGCGCTTCTCCGCCGCTGCGAACAACGCTTCCGCCGAAACGGCATGGACCGAGCAATAGGCTGACGCCGTCGTGGTGCCGTGACTGAACAGCCGGTCGAGGAAAATCTCGGCAGCGGCGGCGGCATGGGCGGCGTCGCCATAGCGCGCCTCCTCGGCGAAGGTGAAGCGATTCAGCCATTCCAACAGATCCGCGCCGGGCGCCGCCAGCATGCGGTACTGGGGAAAATGGATATGGGCGTCGATGAATCCCGGCAGGATCAGCTTGTCGCCGTAATCATCGACCTGCAGTGCGCGATGGGCCGGCGGCAGATCCGCGACATCTCCGGCCCAGGCGATGCGGCCCGCGCCATCCAGGGCAACCGCGCCCTTCCGGTAAAAGACGAAGGCATCCTTTGCCCGAACATCATGTGGATCGGCGCGAAAGCTCAGCACCGCACCGCGCAGTAGCCGTGGCAGCAGAGAGGGTGCGGCGTTCATGCCCTCACCCGCCCTTCGATGCGGAAGTGAAAGATGCGGCAGACCTGGGTCAGCGCAATCGCGAATTCCGTCGCGTGATTGTTCTTCACCCGCTCCGCGAAGGCGGAGAGGATCTGCTGCTTGGTGGCGCCCTTCACGGCGAAGATGAAGGGAAAGCCGTTCTGCTGCCGGTAGAGGCTGTTGAGATCGGAGAAGCGGGCAAACTCCTCCGGCGTCAGGCTGTCGAGGCCGGCGCCCGCCTGCTCCCGCTTGGAGTCATCGGTCAGTTCGCCGGCGACCGCGGCGCGTCCCGCCAGATCGGGATGGGCCCGGATCAAGGCAAGCTGATCGGCGCGCGGCGCCCGCATGACGGCATCGACGAACGCCTGGATCATCGCGTCGCGGCTCGCATAGGGCCGCGAATGGCCAGCGCTTTCCGCCACCCAGGGCGAATGTTCGGCCACATCGCCGAACAGGACTGCAAAGCTGGTGGCATCCAGATGATTGATCTCATCAATGCCCATCGGCGGCGGAGTCGACATGTCGCGGTGCTCCGTCAGAGCTGCGACAGCCAGGCGCCGAGTTCGCGCCGCTCTTCTGCCGTCATGGCGGTCCGGTTGCCCAGGGGCATGGCGTTGGATCGCACGGCCTGCTCCAGGATCAGCGGGGCGTAGCGGCGCAGCTCCGCCAGGGAATCGAAAGCGACATTCCTGGGCGCATGCACGAAAGCCGCGTCAGCCGGATGCACGGAGTGGCACATGGCGCAATGGGTCTGGGTGATCTCGATCACGCGCTCGTCGCTGACCTGTAATGGCGGCGCTTCCGCATCACCGTGCGGCGCGGTGAGAATGACGGCCAGCAACAGAGCCACGGCGATCACAGGCAAAGTCCAGCCGATCTTCGACAGGGGATCGCCGACCTCGTGCCGGAGCAGGAAATGCCGGATGGCAGCACCGGCGACCAGGATCAGCGCCACCAGCAGCCACGCCTGGGGATGGCCCGTCAGCATCGGATAGTGGGCGCTGACCATCATCAGCAGCACCGGCAGGGTCAAATAGGTGTTGTGCACCGAGCGCTGCTTGCCGATGGCGCCCAGGCGCGGATCGGGCGCTTCGCCGCGCAGCAGCGCTGCCGTAATGCGCTTCTGGTTAGGAATGATCACGCCGAAGACATTGGTGGCCATCACCGTGCCGATGAAGGCGCCGACATGCAGCAGCGCGCCCCGGCCGGAATAGATTTGGCCGTAGGCAAAGGTGGCGGCGACGATGAGCCCGAAGACGGCGATGGCGAGCGCCGTCGGATTCTGCCCGAAGTTGGAGCGGCAGAGTCCGTCATAGACGAACCATCCCACCAGCAGGCTGATCACCGACAGCACCACCGCCAGCATCGGCGTGAGGTCGGCAACGGCGGGATCGATCAGGTAGGCCGTGGCGTTCCAATAGTACTGCACGATCATCAGGAGGAAGCCGGTGACCCAGGTGAGGTAGGCTTCCCATTTGTACCAGAGCAGATCGTCGGGCAGCGATTTCGGCGCGCTCAGATATTTCTCGACATGATAGAAGCCGCCGCCATGGACTTCCCAGGCTGTGCCATAGACGCCCTCGTTCATCCGCGCCCGCTTCTTCAGGCTGAGATCCAGGGCGATGAAGTAGAAGGACGTGCCGATCCAGCCGATGCCGGCGATGAGGTGCGCCCAGCGGATCGCCAGATTGAGCCAATCGAGAATGAAGGCGCTCATGACCGGTCTATTGCTGAGGCAGCCGCGGCGGCGCCTGCGTTGTCACATTCAATCCAGGCCGGTGGGACGCGCGCGCATCCCACCGGCCCCGGATGTCGTTACTGCGGCAGTTGGTCGTCGATGCCCTTGACGTACCAATTCATGCTGAGGACGTCCGCATCGGGCAGCGGCTTGCCCGCTTCGCCGACCACGGTGCCGTCCTGCTTGGTGATCGGGCCGGTGAAGGGATTGAGCTGATGGGTCTTGATCTTCTCCACGGTATCGGCCGCCATCTTCGCGACATCGTCGGGCATGTTGGTGAAGGGCGCGATGTTGACCATGCCCACATCGATGCCGCCCCAGGTGTCGATCGAGGTCCAGCTTCCGTCGAGCACGGCATTGACCCGCGAGATGTAATAGCCGGACCAGTCATCGACGATCGCGGTGAGCTGGGCCTTCGGCGCGAACTTGATCATGTCCGACGCCTGGCCGAATCCCACCTTGCCCTGCTCTTCGGCGATCTGCAGCGGCGCCGTCGAATCGGTGTGCTGAACGATGATGTCGGCACCCTGGCCGAACAGCACCTTCGCCGCATCGGCTTCCTTGCCCGGATCGAACCAGGAATTGACCCAGATGATCTTGACCTTGAAGTCGGGATTGACCGACTGCGCGCCCAGCATGAAGGCGTTGATGCCCGACACCACCTCAGGAATTGGGAATGACACGATGTAGCCGGCGACGCCGGTCTTCGACATCTTCGCGGCGATCTGCCCGATCACGTAGCGTCCTTCATGAAACTTGGCGCTGTAGGTCGACACGTTATCGGCGCGCTTGTATCCCGTCGCATGTTCGAACTTCACGTCCGGGAACTTCTTGGCGACCTTGAGAGTCGGATCCATGAACCCGAACGAGGTGGTGAAAATGATCTTGCAACCCTCGCGCGCCAGCCGCTCGATGGCGCGTTCCGCGTCCGGGCCTTCGGCGACATTCTCGACATAAATCGTCTCGACCTTGTCGCCGAGTGCTTTTTCGACGGCGAGACGGCCTTCATTGTGCTGATAGGAATAGCCGTAATCGCCGATGGCGCCGACATAGACCCAACCGGCCTTGATCTTCTCTTGGGCGATGGCCCCGCCAGCCGACAACGCCAGCGCGAGTGCCACGGTCAAACCCAACAATCTCCTCATGAAGCGCTCCTTCCCTGCTTTAGAACCACAGCCGATTTTGCATTGCCGCGCCGCCCGGGCTGTCACGGGCGTGCGGCGGTTTCCGGCTAGCGATCAGGCACGAAAGGCTGACCCAGGCAGGCCGGTGTATTGAGCCGCGTCAGCATACGATTTGCCGAGATGAAAACCAATGCGGCGATGGTAACGATGTAGGGCAGCGACGACAGGAATTGCGAGGGGATGCCGATGCCCTGGGCCTGCACATAGAAGCCGAGGATCATCAGCGCGCCGAACAGGTAGGCGCCGATCGCCACGCGTGCGGGCAGCCACGATGCAAAGACGACAAGCGCCAGCGCGATCCAGCCGCGTCCCGCGGTCATGTTCTCGATCCATTGCGGGGTATAGGCCAGGGACAGATAGGCGCCCGCCAGGCCCGCGCAGCCGCCGCCGAACATCACGCAGAGATAGCGCACGGAGATGACGCGATAACCGAGGGCGTGAGCCGAGTGATGGTTCGCGCCGACGGCGCGGATGATGAGGCCGAGCCGCGTCCTGAACAGCACATAAGACACGGCCGCCGTCAGGAAGAGCGAGAAATATACCAGCGGATCCTGACCGAACAGGATCCGGCCAATGAACGGAATGTCCGTGAGCATGGGGATATGGATGGCCGCGAGCTTGATGCCCGGCAGTCCCACGAACCCTTCGCCGATAAGTCCCGACAGGCCGAGGCCGAGCAATGTGAGGGCCAGTCCCGTGGCAACCTGGTTCGCCACCAGGGACAGCGTGAGAAAGCCGAACAGCAGCGACAGCCCCATGCCGGCGCCGATGCCCGCGAACACGCCAAGCAGGGGCGACCCCGTGGCGAAGGCGGCGCCGAAGCCGCAGACGGCACCCATGACCATCATGCCCTCGACACCGAGATTGAGGACGCCCGACCGCTCCACCACCAGTTCGCCGATGGCCGCCAGCAATAGCGGCGTCGACGCCGTGATGATGGTGAGGATGACGGATTCGAGCCCTCCCATGTCCGCTACTCCGCCGCCGCGCCCTGGGGCGCAAGACGGCTCTCGAACCGGATGCGGTAGAGGATCAGGGAATCGCAGCCGAGAACAAAGAACAGCAAGATGCCCTGAAACACCTTGGCGATCTTGTCGGACAGGCCGAGCGTCACCTGCGCCGCCTCGCCGCCGAGATAGCTGATGGCCAGCAGAAGGCCCGCCAGCAGAACGCCGATGGGATTTAGCCGGCCCAGGAAGGCGACGATGATGGCGGTGAAGCCGTAGCCAGGCGAGATCGTCGGCTGCAGCTGACCCACCGTGCTCGCCACCTCGCAGATGCCGGCAAGGCCCGCGAGACCGCCCGACAGCAGGAAGCAGAAGAACACCATGCGATTGCGGGAGAAGCCGGCGAAGCGGCCGGCCCGCGGCGCATTCCCCAGCACCTTGATCTCGAATCCCTTGAGCGTGCGGCCCATGACCACCGCCATTGCCAGAACGGCAATCACCGCGAACACGGCGCCGATATGCACGGTGGTGCCGATGGTCGGCAGAAGCTGCCAGCCTTCGAAGGCGACGGATTTGGGAAAATTGAATCCCATGGGATCGCGCCAGGGACCGCGCACCAGCCAATCCAGCAGCAATTGCGCGACATAGACCAGCATCAGGCTGGTGAGGATTTCATTTGCGCCGAAGCGGACCTTGAGCAGGGCCGGGATGGCGGCATAGATCATGCCGCCCAGGATTCCCAGCAGCAGCATGGCCACCAGCGCCAGCGGCGATTGCCAGGTAGTCAGAAATACCGGCACGAGACCGCCGAGAATGGCGCCCGCCGTGAACTGGCCCTCGGCGCCGATGTTCCAGACATTGGCCAGGTAGCAAACCGCCAGGCCGATGCCGATCAGCACCAGCGGCGCTGCTTTCACCATCAACTGTTCCACCGACCACAGGCTCATGACCGGCTCGATGAAATAAACGTAGAGGGCATGCAGCGGCTCGAGACCGCGCAGGGAAAATATGATGCCGCCGACGATCACTGTCAGCAGGATGGCCAGCAGCGGCGACAGCACCATCATCAGCCGGGAATGCTCGGCGCGCTTTTCAAGCACCAGCCGCATGCGCCGCCTCCCGGATCGCAGGTTGAGCCGCGGTCGGCGCCTCGCCGGCACCGCCCATCAGCAGGCCGATCTTCTCCCGGGACATATCCGACGCCGGATGGGCCTCCGACAGATGGCCGCGGGAGATGACAGCGATACGGTCGGCAATTTCGAAAATCTCGTCCAGGTCCTGGCTGATGACCAGCACGGCGGAACCCGTCCGCGCCAGATCTATCAAGGCCTGCCGGATTGTCGCCGACGCGCCGGCATCGACGCCCCAGGTCGGCTGATTCACCACCAGCAGCGCCGGCTTGCGATCGAGCTCGCGGCCGACGACGAATTTCTGCAGATTGCCGCCTGATAGCGAGCGAGCCTCCGGATCGGGCCGGCCGCGGCGCACATCGAAATCGACGGCGACGCGCTCGCCGATGGATTGCGCCCTGCCGCGATCGACGAAGCCCTTGCGCACCAGTCCATCAGCCGCGGAATGACGGGTTAGCACCACATTCTCCGACAGCGGCAAACCCGGGACTGCGCCGTGACCCAGGCGCTCTTCCGGCACGAAAGCGGCGCCGCGCCGGCGCCGCTCGGTCACGCCGAAATGGCCGCAAGCCACGCCATCGATCTGCACCGCCTGGGCATTGCGGCTGCGCCGCTCGCCGGAAACGGCGTCGAACAACTCGGATTGGCCGTTTCCGGCAACGCCGGCGATGCACACCACCTCGCCGCCGCGCACATCCAGCCGCAGATTATGGAGCGCCACGGCGAAGGGACCGTCGGCATCCTGATTCAGGCCATCCAGCCGCAGCCGCGGCAGGCCGCCCAGCTTTTCCGCGCCGGATTTCACCGTGTGGATGTCGGCGCCGACCATGAGCCGCGCCAGGCTGGCAGCGGTCTCCTTTTGCGGATCGACCCGGTCCACCACCTTGCCGTGGCGCAGGATGGTGGCGTTGTGGCAGAGGCGCTTCACCTCCTCCAGGCGATGACTGATATAGAGGACCGCGCAGCCTTCACCGGCCAGGCGCTGCAGCGTGAGGAAAAGCTGGTCGGCCTCCTGGGGCGTCAGCACCGCCGTCGGCTCGTCCATGATCAACAGCCGCGGCTCCTGCAGCAGGCAACGAACGATCTCGATCCGCTGCCGCTCGCCGACGGAAAGGTCCACCACGGTGGCCGATGGCTCCAGCGGCAGGCCGTAGTCGACGGAGACCCGGGCGATCCGCGCCGACAGCGCCGCCAGATCCAGCGTTCCCGAGAGCGCGAGGGCGATGTTCTCCGCCACCGTCAGCGCCTCGAACAGGGAGAAATGCTGGAACACCATGCCGATGCCCAGGCGGCGCGCGGCAGCGGGACTGGCAATGGTCACCGGCCGGCCCTGCCAGCGCAGTTCGCCGGCGCTGGGCTGCAGCGAGCCATAGATGATCTTCACCAGGGTGGATTTGCCGGCACCATTTTCGCCCAGCAAAGCGTGGATCTCGCCGGGCGCCACCCGGAGGTCCACATGGTCGTTGGCGCGGAGCGCGCCGAAATCCTTGCAGATGCCCAGGGCCTCGAGCAGGTAAGCGGCCGCGCCGACGCCATCCGCCCGTGCAGCTTCCCGCGGTTCCGACCCCTGACCCATGGCAGACTGTCTGCTCCCTGCTTGCCGCTATGCCGTCTGGCCAAGGATACCAGCAGGCGCCAAGGCCGCACGCAACGATTCGTCGCGCTGCAGCAATTCCGCCGCCGTGGCGGCGGCGATAACCGCCGGCGCCTTGCCGCCGATGCCGGAGATCCCGATGGGGCAAACCAGGGACGCGATCCGGTCCTCGGGCAGGCCCGCCTCGCGCAGCCGCTTGGCGAACCGCGCCCGCTTGGTGCCGCTGCCGATCAGGCCGACATAGGGGAAGCGCCCATCGGCCAGCGCGGCGTGGGTGATATCCAGGTCCAGTGCGTGGCTGTGGCTCATGATCAGCACGAAGCTGCCGGCCGGTGCCACGGCGACCTCGCCCACGGGTGAAGCCGAGACGACGCTATAGGCATTCGCCGGCAGGCGCGCGGGAAAAGCCTCGGGGCGTACATCGACCCAGGTGACCTGCAGCGGCAACGGTGCCATGGCCAGGACCAGCGCCCGGCCCACATGGCCGGCGCCGAACAGTAGAATCGGGCGGCGGGTTTCGCCGAAATGCTCGATGAGCACGCCGTCGGCGGCGATATGGGTCGGCTCCGGCGGTGCGCCATCAGCCTCCAGCCGTTCGCGGTAGACCCGGCCATCGACAAATTGCGCGCAGCAGGAAAAGCCGCCGCCGGCCTCCAGCGTGGCAAAATCCCGCACTTGGACCAGCGACTGCCCGTCGATGACCTCGACCAGCAGGGTCACCCGGCCGCCGCAGCATTGACCCAGTTCGGGCCCCAGCGACTGGCGGATCCAGCGAGCCCGGGCGCCGCCTGATTGCAGCGTTCGCTGCGCTTCGGCCAGGGCGCGCCATTCCATGGTGCCGCCGCCGATGGTGCCGTGGAAGCCGCCATCGGGCAGCACCACCATCCGCGCGCCGGCTTCCCGGGGTGTTGAGCCGTCGGTGGCGGCGACTGTGACCATGGCGCAGCGTCCATGGCTGGCCAGGGCGTCGGCGATTTGGGTCCAAACTCGCATGCTATTCCTGACCTTTCAGCGCGTTGACCGCGCGCATGATGGCTTCCGGCGTGGCCGGCGCATCCAGCGGCGGCACGGTTCCCGGCTTGAGACTGGCGATGGCGTCGGTGATGGCGGAGAACACCGCGATGCCCAGCATCAAAGGCGGCTCGCCCACGGCCTTGGAGCGGAAGACAGTGTCCTCGCGGTTGCCGGCGGATTTGTAGAGCGCGACGCGGAAATCGGCCGGCACGTCCGACGCCGTGGGGATCTTGTAGGTGGAGGGCGCATGGGTGCGCAGCCGACCCTGGTCGTCGAACACCAGCTCTTCCGTGGTCAGCCAGCCCATGCCCTGGACGAAAGCGCCCTCGATCTGGCCGATATCCACGGCCGGATTCAGCGAGCGGCCGACATCGTGGAGGATATCCACGCGGTCGACCCGCATCTCGCCTGTCAGGGTGTCGATGGTGACCTCGGCGCAGGCGGCGCCATAGGCGAAGTAGAAGAACGGGCGGCCCTTCACCTTCTCCCGGTCCCATTCGATGCGCGGCGTGGCGTAGTAGCCGGTGGATGACAGGGACACCCGGGCCAGATAGGCGCGCTTCACCAGATCGGCGAAGGCCAGCACGGTATTGCCGATCATCACCCGGCCGCCCTCGAAGCGGATCTGATCCCGGGGCGTGCCGAACGCGGTGGCGGCAAAATCAAGCAGTCGGCCGCGGATGGTCTCGGCAGCGATCCTGGCGGCCATGCCGTTGAGGTCGGAGCCGGAGGATGCGGCGGTCGGCGAGGTGTTCGGCACCTTGTCCGTGGTGGTGGCTGTGATCTTCACCCGGTCGAGGCCAATGCC
Source organism: Verrucomicrobiia bacterium (assembly GCA_035544395.1). Classification (GTDB taxonomy): domain Bacteria; phylum Pseudomonadota; class Alphaproteobacteria; order Dongiales; family Dongiaceae; genus DATKFM01. The sequence continues at coordinate 14,458 of DATKFM010000198.1, read as the reverse complement.
GAACACGTCGGCCGCCACCTGGGCCACCTTCACATAGAGCCCCTGCCCCATCTCGGTGCCGCCATGGTTCAGATGCACGGAACCGTCGGTGTAGACATGGACCAGGGCGCCCGCCTGGTTGAGGTGGGTCAGGGTGAAGGAGATGCCGAACTTCACGGGAGTCAGCGACAAACCCTTTTTGAGGAAGCGGCTCTGCTGATTGAAGGCGCTGATCTCGTGGCGGCGGCGGCGGTATTCGCTGGTCAGCTCCAGCTCGCCCACCAGCTCGCGGATGATGTTGTCCTCGATCTGCTGGCCATAGGGGCTGATGTCGCGGCCCTCGGCGTAGAAGTTGCGCTTGCGCACATCCAGGGGATCGAGGCCCAGGCGGATGGCGATGGCGTCCATCATCCGCTCGGCGAACAGCATGCCCTGAGGCCCGCCGAAGCCGCGGAAAGCAGTGTTCGACACCGTGTTGGTCTTCAAGCGCCGCGAATGGATGCGCACCGCCGGATAGAAGTAGGCGTTGTCGGCATGGAACATGGTGCGGTCGTTCACGCCGAGAGAGAGATCGGCGGAGATGCCGCAGCGGGACAGGAAATTCACCTCGACCGCGCGCAGCGAGCCGTCGGATTCGAAGCCCGCGTTATAGTCCACGCGGAAATCATGGCGCTTGCCGGTCATGATCATGTCGTCGTCCCGGTCCAGCCGCATCTTGGCGGCGCGGCCGGTGAGGCGCGCGGCGAGGGCGGCGAGAGCGGCCCATTGCGCCGCCTGTGACTCCTTGCCGCCGAAGCCGCCACCCATGCGGCGGCATTCGCAGACCACGGCGGCATCGGGCACCGCCAGCATCTTGGCGACGCAATGCTGGACTTCGGTCGGATGCTGGGTCGAGGAGTAGACCAGCATTCCGCCGGCCTCCTGGGGCACGGCCAGCGCCACCTGGCCTTCCAGGTAGAAATGCTCCTGGCCACCGATGCGGAAGGATTCGCCGAACAGGCGCGGCGAACCCGTGAGGGCGGCGGCGACATCGCCGCGCAGGAACTCATAGGGCGGCAGGACGTCCATATCGGCGGCGATGGCGTCCTCGACGGTGACGGCCGGCTTTTCGGCCTCAATCTCGATGACCGCATGCCTGATGGCGCGGCGGGCTTGGTCGCGGGTGGCGCCGACCACCGCGAACACCACCTGGCCGTGGAAATCGACGCGGCCCGGCGCCAGGATGGGATCGTCGCCCTTGTTCGGGCTGCAATCGTTGATGCCCGGGATATCCTCGGCGGTCAGCACGGCGATGACGCCGTCGGCGGCGCGGACCGCTTCCAGATCCAGCTTCACGATCCGGCCGCGGGTCGCGGCGGCATAGCCGGGCACCAGATGGACCGTGCCGGCGGGCTCCGGCATGTCGTCGATATAGATGGCGCTGCCCTGGACATGGCGCTCGGCGCTGTCATGGGCGATGGCCTCTCCACTTACCCGCGTGGTGGCCGGCGTGGCGGAACGCGGCGTGCCCTGGGCTTCAAGCGGCGCCGGCATGGAGCACCTCCCGTTGGCCGGTGATCCGCGTGGACTGGCTGGGCGCGCCGGCGATCTCGTGCAGCGCCTTGGTCAGCAGCGCCCGGGCAGTCGCCTGGCGGTAAGCCGCCGACGCCCGGTGGTCGTCGATCGGCTTGAAGTCCTGGTCGAGGGCGGCGATGGCCGCATCCCAACTGGTTGCACGGTTCAAGTCGGCGCCTCGCAACGCGGCTTCCGCGCGCGGGCCGCGTTTCGGCGTCGGCCCCATGCCGCCAAAGGCCATACGGGCCTCCACGATGCGGCCGCCATCAAGCGTCAGGCAGAAGGCGCCGAGCAGCGCCGAGATATCCTGGTCAAAGCGCTTGGATATCTTAAAGGCGCGGAAGGCCTGGTTCGGCCGCAGTTTCGGCACCGTCACCGATGCCACGAATTCGCCCGGCTGACGGTCCTGCTTGCCATAGGCGATGAAGAATTTCTCCAACGGCAGAGTGCGCGTGGCGTCGGCGGAACGCAGCTCCACCGTGGCGCCGAGCACGATCAGGGCCGGCGGCGTGTCGCCGATGGGCGAGCCATTGGCGATGTTGCCGCAGACGGTGCCGGCGTTGCGCACCTGCTTGGAGCCCAGGCGCCGCAGCAGTTCGCCGAGATCGGGGTCGATCGCCGCCAGCGGCTCGGCGGCGGCCTCGTAGGTGACGGCGGCGCCGATGGTGATCGACTCGCCGTTGTCGGCAATGCCGGCCAGATCGGCGGCGCGGCCGAGATGGATGATCTTGGGCAGGCTGCGGAGTTGCTTGGTGATCCAGAGGCCGACATCGGTGGCGCCGGCCACCAGCACCGCGTCGGGATGGGCCGCATAGAGTTTCACCAGACTGTCGGCGCTGGCCGGTGCGGCGAAGAAAGATTTGTCGTTGCCGATAAACAGGTCTTTGCCATCCGCCAGCTTGCCGAGGGCTTTGGCTGTCTTGGCCGCGGCGGCGCTGTAGGAATCGCGGGCTGTTCCGGAGCAGGCTTTCAATCCCGCCTCGACAATCGGCCGGTAGCCGGTGCAGCGGCAGAGATTGCCGGCGATCGCGTCGTTCACCTCGGCCCGATCGGGTGCGCCATCGCCATGGTAGAGCGCGAACAGGCTCATGACGAAGCCCGGCGTGCAGAAGCCGCATTGCGAGCCGTGGGTCGCCACCATCGCCCGTTGCACCGGATGCAGGCCACCCTCGCGGACATGGAGGTCGTCGACGGCCACTATCTCCCGGCCGTCCATCATGCCCAGGAGCTGGATGCAACTATTCACCGGCTCATAGACCACCCGCCCGTCTTGCAGGCGGCCCAGCGCCACCGTGCAGGCGCCGCAATCGCCTTCGCCGCAGCCTTCCTTGGTGCCGCAGGCGCGCTCTTCCAGCCGCAGATAGTCCAGCAGCGTGGCCATGGGCGGCACGTCGGTAAGCTGGACCACCTTGCCCCGGCGCAGGAAACGGATGGAGCGTCTGATAGCCATCAGCTTCCCCTGTAGGTCGAATAGCCATAGGGAGAGAGCAGCAACGGTACGTGATAATGAGCACCCGGATCGGCAATTCCGAATTGAATCGGAATGACATCCAGGAACGCCGGATCAGGCAGCTTCACGCCGGAGGACCGCAGATAGTCGCCAGCATGGAAGCGCAGTTCATAGCGGCCAGCGGTCAGCGCCTCGCCCTCCAGAAGCGGCCCGTCGCAGCGGCCGTCGCTATTGGTGGTCACGGTCTTGAGCAGGCCCTGCGCGCCACCGAGCCGCCAGACCTCGATGCGAAGTCCGGCGGCCGGCTTGCCCGCTGCCTGGTCGAGCACATGTGTCGTCAGTCGGCCCATCATTGCTCCCGCGGCCGGTCCCTGCCGGCCTTCCGTCCAGGATTTTGTCACACCCCCATTGCTCGAAAAAGAAGAGTTATGCGCACGATTCGATGCCTAAAAGGCAACAGATCAGCAGGTTATTCGGGCAATTCCTGCAAATGGGCGCGGGCAAACTCGACGAAGGCGGCCAGCGCCGGATTGGCCGTCCGGCCCGTCTCGCACATGACCACAAAGCGGTTGCTGGGAATCGTCCGGTCACTCAGGGGAACCAACACCAGGGCCTTGCGCTTCAGCTCGGCATCAATACCCACCGAAGTCTGGAAGGCGACGCACTGGCCGGCCCGTGACAACGTCGCGGTCAGCCGCAGCGAGTTGCTCTGCAGCCGCGGCGGCTTCTTCGAGGCGTGGCGCGCCAGCACCCGCTCCAGGGCGGCCCGCAGGCTGAGGCCCCGCGCCGGCAAGGCCAGGGGATATTCCATGCAATCCCTGACCGACACAGTCTTGCGTTTCGCCAGGGGATGGGACGGCGCCATCAGGGCGCCGATGCTGAAGGAGCGCTCATAGACGACGGTCACGCCCTCCATGCCGCGGGGATTGAAGGTGAAGCCGATATCCGCATGGCCCTCCTGAACCTGCCGCGTCACCGCTTCCGCGCCGGTGACAGTGACAGAGATCTCGATGTCAGGCAGCTTTTGCCAGAAGGCGGTGAGCAAGTCGGGCAACACACCGACCGAGATGCTTTCCACCGTCGCGACCTTGATGCGGCCGCGGGTCAGTCCCCGCAACGCATCGAGCGCCGTAACCACGTCGCCATATCCCGACAGCGCGGCGCGGATGTTCCGCAGCAGCAGCCCGCCGGCATCGGAGAGTTTCAGCCCTCGGCCGATGCGATCGAAGAGCTGGATGCCGAGGATCTGCTCCAGCGCGCCGATCTGGCGGCTGACCGCCGATGAGGCGATGTTCAGCTCCTTGGCCGCCGCGCGGATCGAGCCGCTGTCGGCGACGGCAAGAAAGTAGCGGAAACTGGTGGAGAGGATGGCGGTTTCGGCCTGGCGCATCTGTCCTCCCGCGGCGCGGCGCTACTGACGGCGCTTCATGCCGATGGATGCAAGGCTAATCGCCGCCCTCTGTGGGTCAAGGGGCACAGGGGCGTCGCATGTGATCTACGCACATGACCGAGTTCGAGCCGGCCGCTGATTGCGGCGCGGAATTCTATTTGTTCAGGATCATGCCACCCTTGCTGGTGATCTTCAGGCGATAGCGATGATGTTCGTGCTGGATCACCACCTCGCGCGCGCCGCCAAAGAGCTCGGCGCTGCTGACATAGCGGACATCGCCATCGCCCTGTGATGTGGGCGGTTGCGCGCCGCCTGCGCCCAACGCCGCTCCCGATGGCCCGCGATCGCTTCCAGAGCCGTCTCCTGGCGACGACATCGATCCTGTCCCCTGAAAAATCGGCCGTGCCCGTACTATCGATGCTTGGCGCGGAACCGGTAAAACCCAACGTCCGCAGAGGCTAACTCCGCAATACTGGAATTGCAACTGAAAATCATTCGCATAACGGCTGGCAAGCGATGACGTTGTAGGTTATTTCGCCCTTCTATCGCTGCCCGAAGTCAGCGATGAGAGAAGGAACGAGAACCGATCCCCACCGGGCTCACCATCCCCGAAGAGGATGTCGATAAGCTCGTCGAAGTGGGCGTGAATGCAGTGCGCGACTCCCAGGCGTTGGCCGATTTCCGTCAGAGCCTGACAGGGAGTACGAATGTCAGCCAGTAAACGGGGCATGCCGGATCGGCAGCGATCACAAGGCGCGGCGGGCGATATGCGCCTCGGGGACAGGATAGCCGTTGCTCGCGAAGGTGCTGCGGATGACCTTGTTCGTGTCGAAATAAACCTGCCAGTAGTGGACATTGTCACAATAGGGCCGCACCGCCAGAACCGGGCCGCGCTCGTTGAATGTGAGAATCTCGACATCGGGCGCCGGCGTCGCCAGCACGTTTGAAATGCCTGCGAGGGCCGTCTTGAGCTGTGAAATAGCCGTGACCGGATCGACGGAATGGGCAAGCTGCGCGGCCAGTTCGACGCGCCGGTAGGGATTGGCCGAGTAGTTCTTGACGTTGTCGGCAAAGATCTTGCCATTGCCGACGATGGTCAGGACGTTGTCCGGCGTATTGATCGTCGTCACGAACAGGCCTATTTCCACGACCGTGCCCTCGACACCACCCGCCAGGATGTAGTCGCCGACCTTGAACGGCCGGAACATGAGCAGGAACGCGCCGGCGGCGAAGTTGGATAGCAGGCCCGCCCAGGCGGCGCCGATGGCGATGCCGGCCGCGGCGATGAAGGCGGCGAAACTTGTCGTCTCCAGACCGAAATAGCCGAGGATAGCAACAACCAGGACAACGTTGAGCGCGATCGTCAGGAACGACAGCAGGTAGCGGATGAGCGTCGGCTCCACATGCTGCCGGGTCAATCCGGCCGACAGCAGCCGCATGGCCAAGCTGATCAGCCAGCGGCCGACGACCCAGACGACGATCGCGCCGAGGACCTTCAGCGCGATCGCGACGACGATGCTCATCCAAACTGAGCCATCGATACTACTCATCATGCCGGACATGCCCTGCCCCCAACACAGCGGAGTATTATTCTTCGTCCTTTACGACGGTCCAGGTCTCGTCAGGATTGTAGTCCTGCATGGCAGCGGCGACCAGAGCGGTGTCGTCACCCAGATCCTTTTCGTACAGCTTGCCTTGATGGCTGATGATGAACGTCATCACGCCGGTCTCCGCGTATTCCGCGGGGACGGCGATGGCGGCAAATCCGGCAATCATGTTGCCGTTGATGATATAGTCGTAACGTCCGCCCGGCGGATTGTCGCCTTGGCGCGTGATGATGCGGTAGTAGTAGCCCATATAGGGCTCGCCTTTCGTGCGGTCGTGGACGTAATCAGGGAGTTCAGCGATGAACGGCCCGAAGGGACTGTCGTCTTCGTCGGCGCTCGCCACCTGCCAGTAGAGACCGTCTTTCTTCCCTTCGGTGCTGATGACCTTCTGCGCATATTCCAGGACTTCGTCACCGTCGCGGTCCGTGCTGGCATACTGGGTCTGTGCCTCGACGAAGGCGCGCAACGTATCGATGGTCGCGAGCTCATTTTTGCCGATCAGGCGCGCAAGCATTTCGTCGATGCCGGCCGCAGTGTCAAACGCCCAACCGGCGTCTGTCTTTACGATCGGGATCGGCATCGGCCAGGCATCCTTGCCGATGACCATCACGCGGGTATTGTCGTCATCGGCACGCAATTGCATGACTTCCTTGGCTCCGGCAACGATGCGCTTGTAGCTGTCGCGCTCGCGGGATTCCTCATCGGTGAAAAGCTCGTCGGCGAACTTGTCGCCGAGGACGGCAAGGATGGCATTGCGATCGGCCTTTGCCAGCGCATCCAGGATGGCCTGAGCTGCAGCCTCCGCCGAATCGTAGACCGCGGGATCCTTAGCCAAACCCGGGCGGCCGGGCAACAGGATGGCGGCGATCATTGCGACAAGCATGACCGCGATCGATCGCTTGATGAACCGGATCAGCATGCTGTTCACTGAGTCTGTCAGGAATTCCATTTTGGCACCTTTGATCTTGCGAGCTGCGCATCCATGAAACTGATTTGGCTACATTTCGGTTATCTGCGCTTCTTCGGTAGGCCCTGCCCGCCCATGCTTTTCTGTCCGCGGCTCTTCTGAGCATTGGCCCTCTTGCCGCTGCTCTGGCCGCCAAAAGCACCGCCGCCCTGCTTTTTCTTCTGCATCTTCTGCTGGTTGCCGCCGGCACCCTGGCGCTTGCTCGCACCGCCCGAACCGCGCTTCAGGCTGTCGTTTCCGCGCTGGCTGTCCTTGACGGTCTTGCGATTGCTTTGCGGGTTGCCGAGGCCAGCCTTGTTGCCCTTGTTCTTGTTCTGCCCGCCGAGCTGTTGCTTCTTGCCGCCCTGGTTTTTCCGGTCGCGGGCCTGGCCCTGCTTGGCCCTATCCGCGGTACCTTTCCCCAGCGGCGTGGCGGCAGCGTCTTTGCGCTTCCTGGCGGTCGTGTCGCGCTTTGCACGCTCTTCCTTCGGGTTCCACTTGACTTTGTCGCCGCCCTCGCCGCGGACCCGGTCGCCGCTGAATCTGTCGCTATCGACATTGTTGCCGATATTGATGTTGTCACCGCCACCGATATTGATGTTGTCGCCGCCGACATTGATGTCGATATCGTCGCCGCCCCAATCGAAGGCGTAGGCAAATGCCGCGCCAGTAATCGCGCCGGCGAAGAAGGTCGCTGCCGGCGCGTAGTAAGGCGGATAGGGATTATAGTAGGCTGGGGGCGGATAGCTTGCGTAGGACTGCTCGACGACGACCACCGGATCGTACTGCGGCACATATATGACCTCGGGGTCGGCGGACTGAATGACTACGGTATCCGCTGTTTGCGTCACCGTCTGCTTGTCGTCGGATTTCAAATAGCCCGCGGCGGCCGCCTCCGCCCGCGCTTCCTGTATAGCATCCATGACGTCGCCCTGCTGATCGAGAACAGCGTTGCCGAGGCGTTCCGTCCAATCGAGGTCCGCGTTCATCAGATCGATGACGTCCGGATAGTTGATCAGCGCCAGGATCGAGGGATCCCAGTCCGGATTCGGCTGCAGCGAAGTGTCGGAAGCCTGTTTCTCCAGGAAACGTTGCGCCTGGACAACCTGGATGCCTGTCGTGCTGGCCGGCAGCACGACGGCCAGGACCTCATCCGGATAGAAGGCAATCGGCGCCACGACAACGCGCAACTCGTCGGCGGAGAGCAGGCCGTCATCGGCTTCGAGCACGGCCTCCTCCGTATCCGCCTCCTGAGCGACCACAGGGGCAGCCGCACAGAAGGCCGCCAAGCCAATGCACGCGGCAAGGGGCCGCAAGTTCAGGCGCAAATCCCAAGCCAGTCCGATCAAGCTGATCATCGTCTAACCCCACTGCTGCAGCCGGCAGTCAAACGACCCTGATATCCACGGCGCACGCAAACGCGGCATGATTCAAGAGAATCATGCCCCGGCGCGCCGTCACTTCACCAAGGCGCTGGCTGGGATGTTATTTGCTTCTGCCCGACTCACAATTGGACCTTGGTCCAATGAATCGAGCCGGCGGCGACCCTCAATACACGAAGGCTAGTTCGCGAAACCGCGCGCGCCGTCAACGACATTGCGCAACTGTTGCTGTTGCCGCTCTTGATCGCTGGTAGCCGCCCGTATCTGAGCATCCTCCGCCGCCTTAATCTGCTCGATCAATTGCTCGACCCGGGTCCGGCGCTGACTGCGAGTCATCGTACCCTGCTGAATGGCCGAGGTCATTTGCAGGTCTTCGGAAATTAGCTGCTCATAGCGATCGCTGACGGCCGGATGCGCTTGTCCATATTTGTGTGCCGCGTCATAGGCGCATTGCCGCCAAGGCAATTCATTCGGTGCGAGCGCATTCTCCGGCAGGCCGGCCGCATTTGGGTCGTAGCCATGCTTCAGCGTGCATTGCTTGAGGTCTGCAACGAACGTGTCTCGCGCCGCGATCACTGTGTCCGAAGACGTACTCGTCGCCGTCGATTGGCTTTCGCAGGCTGTGACCAATGCAATCATCGCGGTAGCCAGAGTCAGGCTCCGCAGATTCTTTAACATCATTGATTTCCTCCTTCTCTCCGATGTGCGGTGAATGCGCGGGTCGCGAACCTCGCGAAAGAAGAAACGCGGACCAGCGCCAGAGCCAGCTTGATTCGAACGCCGGATCTTGCGCAAGCAAGCACGGCAGCTTCAACAAGCCCAGCATCATCTATTCTCGGATTTGGCGTTCTCATCACTGCACACGCCCTCGGGACTAGTGAGCCGGATCATCCTACTGCAAGCCTGATTACTCGATGGAACTCGAACGACCGCATCATGTCTAGCCAGATTTCATGAAGTCTTGTCCATCGGCCCTGCTCTATCTCGACTGGACAACGGCCGAAGTTGTTTAGATTCCACTGACTGTGTGCGATGCACCAAATCGCCACGCCGCCATCTCTGGTGCCCCCAGCCGAAGGAGAATTGTGCAGACCGTTCAAGACGATCACTAGGAGATATGTGTTTATACTTCCACGGGAGATAGCTATGCTTTGAACGGGCTAGGGCAGATAGCGTCCAAACACAGCCGCTACAGGAAATCTGTGATGGATGTCCCAGGGGGAGAAGTCACCGAGGGATACGCTCCGCGTTCGCCAAGCGCGGGGTTTTGGCGCTTCTGTGCGCTGATCTTTCCATTCGCAATTGCTTGCCTGATCGCCGCAGCTCCCTTGCAAGCGGATGATTCGAAGCGGGTTTTGCTGCTGTTCTCAAACGAGAGCCTGCTTCCCGCCGGGCAGATCCTTACCAGCAGCATCCAGAATACGCTGAATGCCGGCACGCAAGAGCATCTCGAATTTTTCCCCGAATATTTGGATTTCGTTCGGTTTTCCGAGCCTGGGCATGAGGCGCGGATGGTGGAGTACCTGCACGGCAAGTATGGGTCGATACGGTTCGATCTCGTATTTGCAATCGGTCCGGAGGCGCTGAGTTTTACGGTCAAACATCGCGCCGAATTGGCCCTGCAGGCGCCTGTGGTCTTCACAGGCATACGCGAAGGAACCCTGCGCACCGTGGCCCTTCCTGCCGACGTCGTGGGAACGACATTCCAGCTCGACCCAGTCCGAACCCTGGATCTTGCCCTGCAGCTCCAGCCCGATATCCAACATGTCGCCGTCGTTACCGGCGCCTCGCCGTTCGACAGGAAATGGGAGGCCACCGCGCGCGGCGACTACCGGGAATATGAAAAGCGCTTGGATTTCATCTATTTGTCCGGGTTGCCGATGCCGGAGCTGTTGCGCCAGGTCGCCAATCTGCCCGAACGCTCGGTAGTCGTTTACTTCAGCGTTTTCCTGGACGGCGCCGGAAACCGATTTTATGGGCGAGACGTCGCAAAGCTGATCTCGACCGCCGCGAACGCGCCCGTCTACAGCCTGTATGACACATATCTGGGTCTCGGCATCGTCGGCGGCTACATGAGCCGGTTCGAAGATATTGGCAATTCGGCAGCCGGGATCGCGCTGCGCATCCTCGCGGGCAAAAGCCCGGCAAGTGCCTCGCTAGGTCTCGCCAACACTGACGGCTTCATGGTGGATTTTCGGCAACTTGAACGCTGGAACCTCAATCCGGCCCGCCTGCCGCCGGGCACAAGCGTTCACTTCAAGGAGCCGCCCTTTTGGGAACGGTATCGGATTGAGTTTGCTGTCATCTGCGCGGTTATTGCCGTTCAAGGACTGCTCATTGCCGCCCTGCTACTGCAAAGCAGGCGCCGGCGCCGCGCGGAAGAACATCTGCGGCAGAGTGAAGAACGCATCAGCATCGCTGCGGAGTCGGCAAACCTGGGCCTTTGGCAGCTCGACCCCGACACTTATCGCATTTGGGCGACAGGACATTGCCGCAGGATTCTTGGACTGGACCCGGAAGCGGAAGTCACGCAGCAGTCCTTCGTCAGCGCCTGCCACCCCGATGATCGGTCCGAGGCCACGCGCATCTGCCGGGACGCCATCGAGAACGGCAAATCTTACGAACAGGAATACCGCGTCGTGCATCGGGACGGGCAGGTTCGCTGGATTCTCGATCGCGCGCACAATCAGATCGATGCCGCGGGCAAGTCGCGCCAAATCACCGGCGTCGTCATCGATATCACCGAGCGCAAGAAGGCGGAAGAAGCGCTGCGCGAAAGCGAAGAGCGGTACCGCAATGTCGTGGAAACGCAGACCGAACTGATCTGCCGCTATCTGCCGGACACCACTCTCACCTTCGCCAACGACGCCTATTGCCGTTTCTTCGGCCGCTCGCGCGAGGAATTGATCGGCATAAAGTTCATCGATCTGATTCCCGAGCAGGACCGTGCGGGCGCGCTTGCCCATATCCAGGCCCTGATCGGCAACCAGCGGCCCGTCCGCTATGAACATCAGGTCATCGGCAGAATGGGCCGCAAGGCCTGGCAGGAGTGGAGCGATCACGTCATCTGCAGCGGCGACGGCAAGATCATCGAACTCCAGGGCGTCGGCCGCGATATCACCGAACTAAAGCGGGCAAAGCGGGAAGCCCGGGACCGCAGCCGAGAGGTGACGCATCTGACGCGCGTCGCAAGCCTAGGCGAGCTGTCCGGCGCCCTGGCCCATGAACTGAACCAGCCGCTGACTGCGATCCTCAGCAATGCACAGGCGGCGCAGCGGATACTGGCAAAGAAGGTCATCGACCTGCCGGAGGTCCGCGAGATTTTAAATGACATCGTTATCGACGATAACAGGGCGAGCGAGGTGATCCGCCGCCTCCGCGTGCTGTTCAAGAAGGGGGACGCGCAGCTTCAGCCGACCGACATCAATGAAGTCACCATGGAAGTCCTGGGACTGGCTCACAGCGTGCTCGTTACCCATCAAGTAACAGGAAACTATCATCTGACGCCCGGCCTGCCGCCTGTGCAGGCGGACAGGATCCAGCTACAGCAGGTGCTGCTGAACCTGGTCGTCAATGCCTGTGAGGCCATGGGCGGCACTGACCCCACTGCACGAACGCTTGGCGTATCCACGGTCCTGCGCGACAATGGGATCGTGAACATCGAAGTCACGGATCGCGGCAGCGGCGTGCCGCGCGACGCGATGGATCGGCTTTTTGAACCGTTCTACACAACAAAAGAGAACGGCCTCGGCCTGGGGCTGTCGATTTCGCGTTCGATCGTCGCGTCCCACGGCGGGCGGCTCTGGGCGCGCAACAATCCCGACCGCGGCGCGACATTTGTCGTTGAACTGCCGCGGTCAGTTGGAGGAAGCCAATGACCACAAACAGCATCGTATATCTCGTCGATGACGATCCCCGGGTCCTGCGGGCGCTTGCCCGACTGCTGCGGGTCGAAGGTCTGGAAACACAAAGCTTCAGTTCGCCACAGGCCTTTCTGGAGGGGCATGATCCGGCGCGACCCGGCTGTGCCGTTGTCGACATGGCCATGCCGGGTCTGGACGGGCTAAAACTGCAGCGGGCGCTGGCGGTCGCCGAGATTCCGCGGCCGGTCATCTTCCTCTCCGGCCGCAGCGATGTTCCGACCAGCGTCAAGGCGATGAAAGCGGGCGCCGTCGATTTTCTGACCAAGCCCGTGAAAGCCGACGACCTTATCGCGGCCGTGCAGCGGGCGATCGACATCGATCTGCAGACGCGCCGCGATCAAACGGAATTAAACGAGGTATTGCAACGGCTTGGAGCGCTGACGCCGCGCGAGCGCGAGGTCTTGCAGCATGTCGTCGCCGGCCGCCTGAACAAGCAGATCGCGGCGGCCCTGGGGACGGTGGAAAAGACGATCAAGGTGCACCGGGCCCGGGTGATGGAGAAAATGCACACGCGCTCCATCGTCGAACTCGTCCGCATGACGCAGCGCGCGGGGATAGAATCGCGCCAGAATTCCCAGTCCGGTACGGCTTAGGCCTGCAGACATTGACAGATTGCGGCGTCGCCAAGTGCTGCGGCCCGGCATTAGGCTATGGTCCAATACACAACCGACCCTGCAATCTGCTATCGACTTATCTCAATGGGGTATCTGCGACATCGAATTGCTGTTGGGACAGCGGTCCCCGCATAAGGCCATGGTCCAATACACAACAGAGCCGGGAATCTGCTATCGACTTCCAGTGATGGGCGATGTGCGACCTAGAATTGCCGTTATCGATGATGATCTCTCGGTGCGAAGAGCTCTAGAACGCTTGTTGCGCGCGTCCGGATACGATGCCGCCGTGTTCGCATCCGGGCATGAGTTTTTTTATTCCCTGGAGGACCGAACGCCCGATTGCCTCATCCTCGATCTGCATATGCCGGGGATGAACGGGCTGGAGGTGCAGCGGCGGCTGCGGGAGACCGGTGTTCGGCTGCCGGTGGTCGTCATCACCGGCCATGACGAGCCGCAAACCAGAACGCAATGCCTGGATGCGGGTGCCGCCGCCTATCTCTGCAAGCCGCTGAATGACGAAGCGCTGATTGCCGCGATCCAGGGCGCAATTACAGCGGCAGTCTGAACCGGCGACGGGTCTTCAGCGTCTCCCGGCCGCGGCCACAAATGCCTTTGCTTTCCTGGCGATGCCGGCGGCATCGAGCTTGTAGTGGGCGTAAAGCGCCGCCGGCGGCCCCACCGGCACAAATTCGTCGGGGATGCCGTGGCGCAGGAACGGCACGCGCGCCTCGCCAACCAGTACTTCCATGACGGCGCTGCCCAGGCCGCCGGTGATGTTGTGTTCCTCGACGGTCATGACCGCCGCGGTTTCTCGCGCGGCTTTGCGGATGGTGGCGGCATCCAGCGGCTTGATGGTGTGCATGTCGATGACGCGGGCCTCGATCCCCTGCTTCGACAGCAGATCGGCGGCGTCCAGCGTGGCGCGCAACATCGAGCCGCAGGCGATAAGGGCGAGATTCTTGCCCTTGCGCAGCGTCGCGGCCTTGCCGATGCGGAAATCCCGCGGCACTTCCGGATACACCTGCGGATCGCGCCCGCGGCCGAGTCGGATATACATGGCGCCGGGATGATCGGTCGAGGCGCGCAGGATCGCGCGCAGATGATTGGCATCCGTGGCGCAAATCACCGTCATGTCGGCGATGGTGCGGGCGATCGCCAAATCCTCCAGCGCATGGTGGCTGGTGCCGTAGAAGCCCATGGACATGCCGGAATGATGGCCGACCAGGCGCACCTTCATGGCGGGATAGGCGCAATCGGTCTTCGCCTGCTCCGCGCCGAGGATGACGCAGAAGGAGGCAAAGGTCGCGGCATAGGCGACCATGCCGCAGGACGCCATGCCGGCCGCGATCGTCATCATGTTCTTTTCGGCGATGCCGAGATTGAAGAAGCGATCCGGATGACGGGCGCGGAAATCGTTGGTGCGGTTGGCATTGGCTAGATCGGCCGTCAGCACAACGATGCGCGGATCGCTGTCGGCGAGAGTCGCCAGCTCCTCGCCCAGGACGAAGGCGGGCAGCGCCGCATTCGGCGTGCCGCGGACGGAGCGCTGATCCTTGAAGGCCTCGTCCTTGAGCTTGGCATCGCCGCCCGACGTCCCACGGAAAATTGCGTCC
>DATKFM010000197.1:0-32515 GCA_035544395.1 Verrucomicrobiia bacterium | reverse complement strand
GTGATCGTGATGGACAAGTCGACGGACGTGGTGGCCGCGATCGCGCGCCTCTCGCATTTCTACATGCATGAGAGCTGTGGCCAGTGCACTCCCTGCCGCGAAGGCACGGGGTGGATGTACCGCGTGATGCAGCGGATGGTGCGCGGCGATGCCGAGCTTTCGGAGATCGATGCACTCGAGGATGTGACAAAGCAGGTCGAGGGACACACCATCTGCGCGCTGGGCGATGCGGCCGCTTGGCCGATCCAGGGCCTGATCCGCCATTTCCGGCCGGAGCTGGAGCGGCGGATCAACGAATACCGCTCGCGCAAGGCAGCTTGAGGAACAGCCCATGCCCAAGCTGACCATTGACGGCAAAGAGATCGAAGTCCCGGCTGGGATCACCGTGCTGCAGGCTTGCGAGCTGGCCGGCGCCGAGATACCGCGCTTCTGCTATCACGAGCGTCTCTCGGTCGCCGGCAATTGCCGCATGTGCCTGGTGGAGATGGAGAAGTCGCCGAAGCCCATCGCCTCCTGCGCGATGCCCGTGGGCGACGGCATGGTGATCAAGACCGATACGCCGACGGTGACGAAGGCGCGCAACGGCGTGATGGAGTTCCTGCTGATCAACCATCCGCTGGACTGCCCGATCTGCGACCAGGGCGGCGAATGCGATCTGCAGGACCAGGCCATGGCCTATGGCTTCGACCGCAGCCGCTACCGCGAGAACAAGCGCGCCGTCGAGGACAAGGATTTCGGGCCGCTGGTCAAGACCGAGATGACCCGATGCATCCATTGCACGCGCTGTATCCGCTTCTCCACTGAGGTGGCCGGCGTCGAGGAGTTGGGCGCCACCGGCCGTGGCGAGCATATGGAAGTCACGACCTATGTGCAGAAAACGCTGAGCTCCGAGCTGTCGGCGAATATCATCGACCTCTGCCCCGTGGGCGCACTGACTTCGAAGCCCTATGCCTTCATGGCGCGGCCATGGGAACTGAAGAAGACCGAGAGCATCGATGTGATGGACGCGGTCGGCAGCGCCATCCGCATCGACACCCGCGGCAATGAAGTGATGCGCGTCCTGCCGCGCCTGAATGAGGCGGTGAATGAGGAGTGGATCTCCGATAAGACGCGCTTTGCCTGCGATGGCCTGAAGCGGCAGCGGCTCGACCAGCCCTATGTGCGCCGCGACGGCAAACTTCAACCGGCAAGGTGGGACGAGGCGTTTGGCGCCATTGCCAAGCGTCTTCAGGGTGTGGCGGGCCACCGCATCGCCGCTATCGCCGGCGATCACGCCGACGTCGAGGCCATGTTCGCGCTTAGGGAATTGATGGGCGCACTTGGCTCGCCGAACATCGATTGCCGCCAGGATGGCGCGATGATCGATCCGCGGCAGCGCGCGGGCTATCTGTTCAATACGGGCATTGCCGGAATCGACCAGGCCGACGCCATCCTGATAGTCGGCAGTAATCTCCGCCAGGAGGCTCCGATCATCAACGCCCGTATCCGCAAGCGCTTCCTGCAGGGCGGCGTGAAGATCGGCGTGATCGGGCCGAAGCTGGACCTGACCTATAGGTACGAACATCTCGGCGCCGGGCCGCAGACCTTGGCCGAAATCGCCGATGGCCGCCATAAATTCGCCGAGGTGCTGAAGGCGGCGAAGAATCCGATGCTGATTCTCGGCGCGGGCGCGCTGCGGCGGCCCGACGGCGCGGCGATACATAGTCTTGCCCAACGCGCGGCGCAGGCTTGCGGACTGGTGCGCGAGGGGTGGAACGGTTTCAACCTGCTGCAGCTTGCCGCGGGACGAGCAGGGGGCCTGGAAGTCGGCTTCGTGCCGTCAGCCGGCGGCCGCGATATGGGCGGCATTCTCACCGGGGCCAGCAAAGGCGAAATCGAGGTCATCTATCTGCTCGGTGCCGACGAACTAGACATGGACCAGCTCGGCAAGGCCTTCGTCATCTATCAGGGACACCATGGCGATGCCGGCGCGCACCGCGCCGATGTCATCCTGCCGGGTGCGGCCTATACGGAAAAATCCGCAACCTATGTGAACACCGAGGGCCGCGTGCAGCGGACGACGCTGGCGGCCTTCCCGCCGGGCGATGCCCGCGAGGATTGGACGATCATTCGGGCCCTGTCAGACGTGCTGGGCCGGCGCTTGCCTTTTGACAGTATGGGCCAATTGCAGCGGCGCCTCTTCGCCGCCAATGCCCGGTTCCAGGAGCTGGACACCATACAGCCAGCAGCCTGGGCCGAGTTCGGTCAGCCGGGCAATATCGACGCGGCGCCGTTTACGATGCCGATTGCCAATTTCTATATGACAGATCCGATCAGCCGCGCCTCCGAGACCATGGCGCAATGCACGGAAGCTTTCGGCGCAGGACATGCGCAGAAGACGGGCACCCATGGATAGTCTTCTTCAATCGCTGGCGGACTTTACGGAGACTCCGATCGGGCAGGGGCTTCTGATCGTTGTCTACATCCTCTGCATTGTGGTGCCGCTGCTGCTGTGCGTCGCCTATCTGACCTATGCAGAACGCAAGGTCATTGCCAAGGTGCAGCTCCGCAAGGGGCCGAATGTGGTGGGGCCGTTCGGCCTGTTGCAGCCGATCGCCGACGGCATCAAGCTGGTGGCCAAGGAAACCATCATTCCCACCGGTGCCAACCGCGTGGTGTTCCTCATAGCGCCGATGATCACTTTCGTCCTCGCCCTGGTGGCCTGGGCCGTTATCCCGTTTGGCGCAACCGCCGTATTGTCCAACATCAATGTCGGCATCCTCTATCTCTTCGCAATCTCGTCACTCGGCGTCTACGGCATCATCATGGCCGGCTGGGCCAGCAATTCGAAGTACCCGTTTCTCGGCGGCCTGCGCTCGGCGGCGCAGATGGTGTCCTACGAGGTCTCCATCGGCTTCGTGATCATCACGGTCCTGCTCTGCGCCGGTTCGCTCAATCTGAACACGATTGTCGAAAGCCAGGGCGGCGGCTTCTGGCATTGGTACATCTTCAACAATTTCTGCCTGCTGCTGCCGATGGCCGTGATCTTTTTCATCTCCGGCCTGGCGGAAACCAACCGCGCGCCCTTCGATCTTCCGGAAGCGGAAGCCGAACTGGTCGCAGGCTACTTCTCCGAATACTCGTCCATGAGCTTCGGCCTGTTTTTCCTCGGCGAATACGCGAACATGATTCTCATGAGCGCGATGACCACCATCCTGTTCTTGGGTGGATGGCAGCCGCCGTTCGACTTCCTGGACTTCATCCCCGGATGGATCTGGTTCTTCGGCAAAATCAGCTTCGTGCTGTTCCTGTTTCTGCTGGTGCGTGCCACCTACCCGCGCTACCGCTACGATCAACTCATGCGGCTGGGCTGGAAGGTCTTCCTGCCGCTGTCTCTTTTCTGGGTTGTGCTGACCGCGGGCATTGTCCTGCTGGTCGGCAAGAACCCGGCGCTGTGAGGAAATCGCCATGGGCTCTGTCTCGCGCGGATTGAAATCACTGCTGCTGAAGGAACTGGTGTCCGGCCTGTTCTTGACCACTCGCTACATGTTCAAGAAACCGGTGACGATCAATTATCCCTACGAGAAGGGACCGCTCAGCCCGCGCTTCCGCGGCGAGCATGCGCTGCGCCGCTATCCCAACGGCGAAGAGCGTTGCATCGCCTGCAAGCTTTGCGAGGCGGTCTGCCCGGCGCAGGCGATCACCATCGAGGCTGAGCCGCGGGAAGACGGCAGCCGCCGCACCACCCGCTATGACATCGACATGACGAAGTGCATCTATTGCGGCCTGTGCCAGGAAGCCTGCCCGGTGGATGCCATCGTCGAGGGGCCGAATTTCGAGTTCGCCACGGAGACCCGTGAAGAACTCTTCTACAACAAGGATAAACTGCTGGCGAACGGCGACCGCTGGGAATCGGAGATCGCCAGCAACCTGTCGCTCGATGCGCCCTATCGCTAGGCGCCGGCAGACGGGATTGAAAGGGGAAGGGGTCAGGCGCAGGCGATGATTATCCAGACGCTCGCCTTCTATCTGTTCGCGTTCATCAGCGTCATTGCCGGCGCCATGGTGATTTCCTCGCGCAACCCCGTGCATTCCGTGCTCTTCCTGATCTTGGCATTCTTCTCGTCCGCCGGGCTGTTCGTCCTCATGGGCGCCGAGTTCCTGGCGATGATCCTGGTGGTCGTCTATGTGGGCGCTGTCGCGGTGCTGTTCCTGTTCGTGGTCATGATGCTCGACATCAATTTCGTCGAACTCCGCGAGGGCTTTCTGCGCTATTCGCCGATCGGCGCCCTGGTGGGCGTAGTGCTGCTCATCGAGCTGGGTATCGGATTCACCGCGTGGCATGCGGTGCCTGTTGGGAGCGGCAATGTGCCGGCCATTTCCACCGATCCCGCGATGACCAATACACACGCCCTCGGCCTCATCCTCTATACGCGGTACTTCTATCTGTTCCAGGCCGCCGGCCTGATCCTGCTGGTGGCCATGATCGGCGCCATCGTCCTGACGCTGCGCCAGCGGCAGGGCGTGCGGCGCCAGTCGATCAGCGCCCAGGTCGGCCGCCACCGGGAAGACACCCTGGAAGTCCGCAAAGTCCAAAGCGGGAGCGGCGTCTGATGGCCCCCATCGGTCTCGAACACTACCTCACCGTCGCCGCGATACTCTTCACGCTCGGCATCTTCGGCATCTTCCTGAACCGGAAGAACGTCATCATCATCCTGATGTCGGTCGAGCTGATGCTGCTGGCGGTGAACATCAACTTCGTCGCCTTCTCTACCCATCTGGGCAACCTGTTGGGGCAGGTCTTCGCCATGTTCGTGCTGACCGTCGCGGCGGCGGAGGCCGCCATCGGCCTGGCGATCCTTGTGGTCTATTTCCGCAATCGCGGGTCCATCGCGGTTGAAGACATCAATATGATGAAGGGCTGAGGCGATGGATGTAGCCCTTGTATTCCTGCCGCTGGCGGGCGCGATCATCGCCGGCCTGTTCGGCCGAATGATCGGCGACCGGGGCGCTCAATGGGTGACCTGCAGCTTCATGCTGGTGTCGGCGGTGCTGGCGGTCATCGCCTTCGTCGATGTGATCTATAACGGGCATCCGCGCACCACCGAGCTTTTCACCTGGTTCGACAGCGGTGCCTTCGAAGCCTCCTGGGCGATCCGGGTCGACAGTCTCACGGCCGTCATGCTGGTGGTGGTCAGCGGCGTGTCGTCGATGGTGCATGTGTATTCCGTCGGCTACATGTCCCACGATCACTCGATCCCGCGGTTCATGTCCTACCTCAGCCTGTTCACCTTCTGCATGCTGATGCTGGTGACCGCTGACAATTTCATGCAGATGTTCTTCGGTTGGGAAGGCGTCGGTCTCTGCTCCTACCTGCTGATCGGATTCTGGTACGACCGCCCCTCAGCCAATGCCGCCGCGATCAAGGCTTTCCTGGTCAATCGCGTCGGCGATTTTGGCTTTGCGCTCGGCATCATGGGCGTGTTCATGATTTTCAATTCCGTGGACTTCGCCACGGTGTTCGCGGCCGCGCCGAGCAAGGCGGGCACCTCCATGGAGTTCCTGGGCCAGCAGTTCGACGTCATGACGACGCTGTGCCTGCTGCTGTTCATCGGCGCCATGGGCAAGTCGGCGCAGATCCTGCTGCACACCTGGCTGCCCGACGCGATGGAAGGTCCGACCCCGGTTTCCGCCCTGATCCACGCGGCTACAATGGTGACTGCCGGGGTGTTCATGGTCTGCCGCCTGTCGCCTATGTTCGAGCAGGCGCCGTTCGCGCTGGAGGTCGTCACATTCATCGGCGCCACCACCGCGATTTTCGCGGCTACCGTCGGCCTATGCCAGAACGACATCAAGCGGGTCATCGCCTATTCGACCTGCAGCCAACTCGGCTACATGTTCTTCGCCGCCGGCGTTTCCGCCTATGGTGCCGCGATGTTCCATCTGTTCACCCACGCCTTCTTCAAGGCGCTGCTGTTCCTCGGCGCCGGTTCCGTG
Source organism: Verrucomicrobiia bacterium (assembly GCA_035544395.1). GTDB lineage: Bacteria > Pseudomonadota > Alphaproteobacteria > Dongiales > Dongiaceae > DATKFM01. The sequence goes on along the minus strand of DATKFM010000197.1, from coordinate 26,539 downwards.
ATCCACGCCATGTCCGGCGAGCAGGACATGCGAAAGATGGGCGGCATCTATAAGCTAATTCCCTATACCTACGCGCTGATGTGGATTGGCAGCCTGGCGCTGGGCGGCATCGGCATTCCCGGCGTGTTCGGTTTTGCCGGCTTCTATTCCAAGGACGTGATCCTCGAGGCGGCCTGGGGCGCCCATAGCGGCGTCGGCAGCTATGCCTTCTGGCTGGGCGTGCTCGCGGCCTTTCTGACGGCGTTCTACTCCTGGCGCCTGCTGTTCATGACCTTTCATGGGCCGTCGCGGGCCGATCACCACACGCTCGAGCATGCCCATGAATCGCCCTGGATCATGCTGGCACCACTGGTAGTCCTGGCGATCGGCGCCGTACTGGCGGGCTTTGTGTTCGAGCATGGCTTTGTGGGCGAGGGCCTCGAGCATTTCTGGGCGGCGTCTATCCCGGCCGAACCCCACCATCATGCTCTGGAGGCTGCTCATCACGCGCCCGCTTGGGTCAAATGGGCTCCGCTCGTCGTCGCGGTGGCTGGCATTGGCCTCGCCTATGTCTTCTACATCGCCATGCCGTCGCTGCCTGGGCTCGTGGCCTCGATGTTCCGCCCGATCTATCTGCTGTTCCTGAATAAATGGTACTTCGACGAACTCTATGACTGGCTGTTCGTCCGGCCGGCGCATCTGCTCGGCCGCGGCCTCTGGAAATCCGGCGATGGCGCGATCATCGACGGCGTCGGGCCTGATGGCGTTGCCGCGGCGACGCTGCAGATGGCCCGGCGCGCCGGGCGGCTGCAGAGCGGCTACGTCTACCACTATGCCTTTGCCATGCTGATCGGTGTCGTGGCCCTGTTGACCTGGTATCTGTTTGCGCAGGGCAGGTAAGCGATGGACTGGCCTATCCTTTCGACCATCACCTTCCTGCCGCTGATCGGCGCGATCGGCATCCTGCTCATCAACGGCGATCCCGCGTCGGTGGCGCGCAACAGCCGCTATGCCGCGCTGTGGACGTCGCTGATCACCTTCATCATCTCGCTGTTCATCTGGTTCGACTTCGATGCCGGCAATCCCGGCTTCCAGTTCGAAGAGCAGGCCGAATGGCTGCCGGCCTTCAAGATCGGCTATCGAATGGGGGTGGACGGCATCTCCATGATGTTCGTGCTGCTGTCGACCCTGCTGACGCCGGTCTGCATCCTGGCGAGTTGGGAATCGATCCAGAACCGCGTGCGCGAATACATGGCGGCGTTCCTGATCCTGGAAACGCTGATGGTCGGCACCTTCTGCGCCTTGGATTTCATCGTCTTCTACATGTTCTTCGAAGGCGTGCTGATCCCCATGTTCCTGATCATCGGTGTCTGGGGCGGCGCGCGGCGAGTTTATTCGGCCTTCAAGTTCTTCCTTTATACGCTGCTCGGCTCCGTACTCATGCTGGTCGCCATCCTCGCCATGTATTTCGAGGTGGGCACGACGGATATCCCGACCCTGATGAGCTATCAGTTCCCGCCGGGCATGCAGACCTGGCTGTGGCTGGCCTTCCTGGCGTCATTCGCGGTGAAAGTGCCGATGTGGCCGGTGCATACCTGGCTGCCGGATGCCCATGTCGAGGCGCCGACCGCAGGCTCGGTCATCCTGGCCGGCGTGCTGTTGAAGATCGGCGCTTATGGTTTCCTGCGATTCTCGCTGCCGATGCTGCCACTCGCTTCCACCGATTTGGCGCCATTGATCTTCGCGCTCAGTGTCATCGCCGTGATCTATACCTCGCTGGTGGCCCTAGCGCAGGAGGACATGAAGAAGCTGATTGCTTATTCCTCGGTGGCGCATATGGGTTTCGTCACCGCCGGAATCTTTGCCCTCAATGTCCAGGGCGTGCAGGGGGCGATCTTCCAGATGCTTAGCCACGGCATCGTCTCCGGCGCGCTGTTCCTCTGCGTCGGCGTCGTCTATGACCGCATGCATACCCGCGAGATCAATGCCTATGGCGGTCTGGTTCACCGGATGCCGGTCTATGCCGCGGTCTTCATGCTGTTCACCCTGGCCTCCGTAGGCCTGCCGGCGACCAGCGGCTTCATCGGCGAGTTCCTGGTGATGACCGGCCTGTTCATGGTGAACACCTGGGTCGCCGCTTTGACCTGCACCGGCATTATCCTCGGCGCCGCCTACATGCTCTGGCTCTACCGCCGCATCATCTTCGGTGAACTGGTGAAGTCGGAACTCAAGAACATCCTGGATATGAATGTACGGGAGAAAGTGGTGTTTGCCCCGCTGGTCCTGCTGGTCCTCTGGATGGGCATCTATCCGTCGTCATTCACCTCGGTCATGGAGGCGTCCGTCGACAAGCTGGTCCAGGACTATCAGGCGGATCTTCAGGCGGCCGGGCGTATTCCCGGCGGCGAGAATACGCTGCTCTCCGGCTGGTTCACTCAGGAATAGGCCGCCATGGATTATCATGCCGCCATTCCCGAGATTTTCCTGGCCTGCGCCGGCATGGCGCTGCTTCTGGTCGGCGCGTACCGGCGCGGAAATCCGACGCAACTGATCGCGCGACTGGCTGTGCTTTGCCTCATTGTGACGGCTGTGCTCGTTCTCACGGCATCCGACAGCGCCACTGCTTTCGGCGGTCTGTTCATCGTCGACAGGTTCGGCGTGTTCTTCAAGGTCCTGGTGCTCGCGGGTTCGTCGCTCGCGATCATCATGTCCATGGACTACATCGAGCGCGAGGGGATGAGCCGCTTCGAATTCCCCATTCTCATGCTGCTGGCGACCGTTGGCATGCTGCTGATGCTGTCGGCGAACGACCTCATCTCGCTCTATCTCGGTCTGGAGCTGCAGAGTCTGGCGCTCTATGTGGTCGCCGCCTTCCGCAGGGACGATCTGCGTTCGACCGAGGCGGGCATGAAGTACTTCGTCCTGGGCGCGCTGTCGTCGGGTATGCTGCTTTATGGCGCATCCATGGTTTACGGCTTCACCGGGACGACGGCATTCGTCGATATTGCCGCGGTGCTGACCCAGCCGCCCGGCGGCATCCCGCCCGTAGGCATTATCGTCGGCATCGTGTTGGTCATCGCCGGTTTGGCCTTCAAGGTGTCGGCTGTGCCGTTCCATATGTGGACGCCAGATGTCTATGAGGGCGCACCCACGCCGGTGACTGCTTTCTTTGCCGCGGCGCCCAAGCTGGCGGCGATGGGTTTGCTGGTGCGGGTCATGATGGAGCCGTTCGGTCATATGGTGGCCCAATGGCAGCAGATCATCGTCTTCGTCTCCATCGCCTCCATGGTCTTGGGCGCGGTCGCCGCCATCAACCAGGAAAACATCAAGCGCCTGATGGCCTACAGCTCCATCGGCCATGTCGGCTATGCGCTGGTGGGGCTTGCCGCCGGTACCCGGGAAGGCGTGGTCGGCGTGCTCGTTTACATGGCGATCTATCTCGTGATGAATGTCGGCACCTTCGGCTGCATTCTTCTGATGCGCCAAAAGGGCCGCATGGTGGAGGGCATCAGCGATCTCGCGGGCCTGGCCAAGACCAAGCCGGCGATGGCTGCCGCGCTGGCTATCCTGATGTTTTCCATGGCCGGCATCCCGCCCATGGCTGGATTTCTCGGCAAGCTGTTTGTGTTCCGGGCTGCGGTCAATGTGGGTCTCTACTGGCTCGCCGTCATCGGCGTCGTCGCTAGCGTGGTGTCGGCCTTCTACTATCTGCGCATCATCAAGGTGATGTATTTCGACGAGCCCGTGGAGTCGCTGGACCGTTCGACCGGATGGGTGATGAACGGCATCATCGCCGTCAGCAGCCTGACGATCCTGCTCTTCTTCGCGCTGCCGGGGCCGGTGATCGACAGCGCCGCCGCCGCGGCCGCCTCGCTCTTTCCGGGATGACGGGCACCGTCAATCTTCCGCCGTTCTTCAGCCTGATCTGCCTGCCGAGCGTCGGCAGCACCAATGACGAGGCCAAGCGGCTCGCCGAGGACGGCGCAGCGGAGGGCACGCTGGTCTGGGGCCTTGAGCAGGCGGCTGGCCGCGGCCGGCGCGGGCGCGGCTGGCATTCACCGCCGGGCAATCTCTACATGTCGGCCGTGCTGCGGCCCGGCAAGCCCGCGGTCCAGTCGGCGCTGATCGGCTTTGTTGCCGCCGTGGCCCTGGCTGATGCGCTGCAGGATCTTGGTCTTGCCAGCGACCGGCTGCGCCTGAAATGGCCCAATGACGTGCTGGTGGACAAAGCAAAGGTGGCGGGCATTCTGATCGAGACGTCAGCTACTGCCGGCGGCCTGCCCGCATGGCTAGTCCTGGGCATGGGCGTCAATCTGGCCCATGCGCCGGAAGATACCCCTTACCCAGCCACCACGCTGCGGGCGGCCGGGCTGACCAACGCTAGCGTGGAGAGTCTGTTGGAAGCCCTCGCCGGGCGTTTGGCGGAATGGTACGGCCGCTGGCAGGCGGAAGGCTTTACGCCCGTGCGCGCGGCCTGGTTGAAGCGGGCGACCGGCCTGGGCGAGTCGATCGAAGTGCGGCTCGATCAGGAATCACTCCAGGGGCGCTTCGTCGCGCTGGAGGATGACGGGGCGCTGAGCCTGGAGCTGCCGCAAGGCGAACGGCGACGGATTACCGTCGGCGATGTATTCTTTCGCCGATAGAGGGCTGAGAGGGAACCATGCTGCTGGCGATCAATTCCGGCAATACCAACGCATCTTTCGCCGTATATGACGGCGACAAGCAGCGCGGCCGCTGGCGCATCTCCACCGATCCACGGCGGACGGCAGACGAGTATGGCGTCTGGCTGAGCCAGCTCATGGGGCTGAAGGGGCTGAAGCCCGGCGATATCGACGGCGCCATCATCGCGTCTGTTGTGCCGGACGCGCTGTTCAACTTGAAGACGCTGGTGCGCACCTATTTCAACTGCAATCCGCTGGTGATCGGCGACAGCGACGGCAACCGCTTGGGCATCAAGGCGGCCATCGACCGGCCGGAGGAGGCGGGCGCGGACCGCCTGGTGAATGCCTACGCCGCCCACCAGCGCTATGGCGGGCCGGCGATCGTGGTGGATTTCGGCACAGCGACCACCTTCGATATCGTGGACAAGGATGGCGCTTATGCCGGCGGCGTGATTGCGCCGGGCATCAACCTATCGCTCCAGGCGCTGTACATGGCCGCGGCGAAGCTGCCCAATGTGGCCATCGAGAAGCCGAAGCAGGTCATCGGCAAATCCACGGTGCCGGCCATGCAATCTGGCGTCTTCTGGGGTTATGTCGGTTTGATCGATGGCCTTGTGACGCGGATCAAGAACGAGTATGGCGCGCCGATGAAGGTGATTGCCACCGGCGGCCTGGCGCCGATGTTCAAGGACGCTGCCGAGACTCTCGAACATATCGACGGCGACCTCACGCTCGATGGCTTGCTGTGGCTCTACCGCGCCAACGCAAAGAAGTAGTGAATCCAACCACGCGATGAACTCGATCAACGACAACGGCCTGTATTTCCTGCCGCTTGGCGGTACCGGCGAGATTGGGATGAATCTCAATCTCTACGGCCATGCCGGCAAGTGGCTGATGATCGACCTCGGTGTCATGTTCGGCGACGACGCCACGCCGGGCATCGATGTCATCATGCCGGATATCAGGTACATCGAAGACCGCCGCGACAAACTGGTCGGCCTGGTGCTGACCCATGCCCATGAGGACCATCTGGGCGCCGTGCCCTATCTTTGGCCGCGCCTCGGCTGTCCGATCTTTGCGACATCGTTCACGGCGTCCGTGCTGCGGCAGAAATTGCGCGAGCACGGTCTCTCCGAGAAGGTGCCGATTACCGAGGTGCCGCTGTCTGGAAAGTTCAGCATTCCGCCCTTTGATCTCGAACTGATCACCCTCACGCACTCGATTCCCGAGCCGAACGCCATCGTCATCCGCACGCCCGTTGGCAATGTGCTCCACACCGGCGACTGGAAGCTGGATCCCAATCCGCTGGTCGGCGACGTCACCGACGAGGCGGCCTTGCGGCGCCTGGGCGAGGAGGGTGTGCTGGCCATGGTCTGCGACTCCACCAATGCCCTGGTGGACGGCCATTCCGGTTCCGAAGCGGAGGTGCGCGACAGCCTGCACGACCTCGTCGGCAAGATGAAGAATCGCGTGGCGGTGGCCTGCTTCGCCAGCAACGTCGCGCGGGTGGAGACAATCGCAAAGGTCGCCGCAGCCCATGACCGCCGCGTGGCCCTGGTCGGCCGCTCCCTCTGGCGCATCGCCCAGGCGGCCAAGGATAACGGCTATCTCACGGACCTGGCGCCCTTCATCACCGAGCATGATGTCGGCTACCTGCCGCGCGAGGAGGTGTTGATGATCTGCACCGGCAGCCAGGGCGAACCGCGCTCGGCCCTGACCCGCATCGCCCGCGGCGACCATCCCGCCGTCACGCTCGCCCCCGGCGACGCCGTGATTTTCTCCTCGCGCATCATCCCCGGGAACGAAAAGCCGATCGGACAGCTGCAGAACGACCTGGCACGGCTTGGCGTCGACATCGTCACCGAGAAGGACCATTTCGTCCATGTGTCGGGCCATCCCGCCCGTGACGAGCTTATCGCCATGTATCAGTGGGTGCGGCCGCGCATCGCCATCCCCGTCCATGGCGAGGCGCGGCATCTGGCCGCCCACGCCAAGCTGGCTGAGGAATGTCAGGTGGGGCAGGGGCTGGCGATCAGCAACGGTACGGTTGTCCAACTCCGGCCGAGCGGCGCCGAGATCCTGGAGCATGTGCATGTCGGCCGCATCGGACTAGACGGCAAGGCGTTGCTGTCTCTCGACAGCGAAGTCATGCGGGTGCGCCATCGCACGATCTGGAACGGCTCGGCGGTGGTCAGTTTGGCGATCAACAAGCGTGGCGAATTGCTGGGCGAGCCGCAAATCACGGTCCATGGCCTGCTGAATGAAACCGACCACAAGGACGAGCTCGCCGAGCTGCGCGAGGCCGTCCATACCGCGGTGCAGGGTGTGCCCTTGGCGGCCCGTGGAGACGACAGGTCGGTCAAGGAGGCAGCGCGTATTGCTCTGCGACGGGCCATCCATGCCAGCCACGGCAAGAAGCCGGTCACCGACGTCCATCTGGTCCGGGTATGACTTCGGCCGAAGATATCGCCGCCGCTGCGATGCGCGGCGGTGAATATGATGACGGCGCCCGCTACGACGCCGAGTATGGCGGCATCGACGATGACGGCCAGTTCTTCCTGGAACTGGCGCAGGCCTGCGGTCCGCGCATCCTCGATCTCGGCTGCGGCACCGGTCGCCTGGCGATCCCGCTCTGCCGCAAAGGCAAGCAGGTCACCGGCCTGGACGCCATGCCGACCATGATCGACCATGCGCGGCGCAAGGCGGCGGGCCTGCCGATCCGTTGGGTCGATGGTGATTTCCGCGGCTTCGATTTGGGCGAGACCTATGACCTTGCCATCTCCTGCGCCCATGCGTTCCAGAGCCTGCTGACAGAAGACGATCAGCAGCGGTTCCTGGCCTGCGCGGCGCGCCATGTCGTATCCGGTGGCGTGCTGGCCTTCGACACGCGCAATCCATCGCCGCAGCATCTCGAGTTTCCATCCGGCGAAAGTCATTGGCAGAGCTTCGTCGATCCCGCTGGCGATACGGTGGATTCCTCGGGCGTACAGCACTACGACCCGGCGACCGGCCTCATGCGCTACGATATCGTCCGATCGAACCAGCGCACCGGCGAGCGGCAGACCGCCAATATCACCATCAGGTTCACGCCGCTGGAGCGGCTGCGCGAGCTGCTGTCAGCAGCCGGCTTCACGGTCGAGCAAGCCTACGGCACCCACCGCCGCGATCCCTGGACGCCGGAAGCGCCGGAGATCGTGATTGTCGCACGCCGGGCCTGACCCTGGACGCGAACCCACGCCTTCTGTAGACAGCCCCCATGATCGGCCGCCTGAACCATATTGCCATCGCCGTGCCCGACCTGCAGAAGGCGGCGAAGACCTATGCCGGAACCCTGGGCGCCAAGGTGTCGGCGCCGGTGGACCAGCCGGCCCATGGCGTAACGGTAATCTTTGTTGAATTGCCGAACGCCAAAATCGAGCTGCTGCATCCCCTGGGTGCGAACTCGCCGATCAGCGGTTTCCTGGAGCGCAACAGTAGCGGCGGCATCCATCATGTCTGCTTCGAGGTGGACGATATCCTCGCCGCCCGCGACAAGCTGGTGGCGGAGGGCGCCCGCATCCTGGGCGACGGCCAGCCGAAGATCGGCGCCCATGACAAGCCGGTGCTGTTCCTCCATCCGAAGGATTTTTGCGGTACACTGATCGAGCTGGAGCAGGCGTGAGGCGCCATGGGCTGGGGCTGGGGTCTTTTCATCTTCGGGCTGATTTGGTGGACCGTGCTATTCACCGTTCTACCTTGGGGCAATCGCGCGCCTGAACATGTGGAGCCCGGCCATGCGCCCAGCGCGCCGGAGAATCCGCGGCTGCTGCTGAAGGCGATCGTCACCACCGGAATCTCGCTGGTGATCTGGTTCTGCATCTACTACGCCATCAGCCACGGGCTGATCACCATCCCGAAACTGCGGCCGTAGCAGATCCATGGCTAAACTCGCGAAGCCGCCCAAGGCGCCGCCCGTCACGGCCAAGACCTATTGCGATGCCGCCCCCGGCCATCCGTTCCACGGGCCCTATCACGACACCGAATATGGCTTCCCAGTGCAGGACGAGGCCGTCCTATTCGAGCGGCTGGTCCTGGAAATCAACCAGGCCGGCCTGAGCTGGCTGACCATCTTGAAAAAGCGGGAGGCGTTTCAGGCCGCCTACCATGGTTTCGAGGTGGACCGCGTGGCTGCCTATGGCGCCCGGGATGTGAAGCGGCTGCTGGGTGATGCCGGCATCATCCGCAACCGGCTCAAGGTCGAGGCCGCGATCGAGAACGCCAGGCGGCTCCAGGCGATCAGGCAGTCCCACGGCTCATTCGCCGGCTGGCTGGACGCCCACCATCCCCTGGATAAGCCGGCCTGGGTGAAGCTGTTCAAGAATACCTTCCGCTTCACGGGCGGGGAGATTGTCGGTGAGTTCCTGATGAGCATCGGCTATCTGCCGGGAGCGCACCGGCCGGACTGCCCAGTGCAGAAGCGTGTCCTGAAACAGCGCCCACCATGGAATTCAAAATGAATTCAATGGCATAACATATAATTCTAAGTTAATTTATTAAAAATTTAGACAAAAGAATTGGCAAGCCCCGAAGGAGCTTGCCTCTAGATTGGTCTCTCAGTTGTGTTCTCGTTGTGAGGCGCCCTGGAGGGGTGGCTCCAAGACATTCCCTCGCTGCGTTCTTCCCTGAACCTGGGCCTGAAGCTTGTTAGATCGCTTCGGATTACCCATTGCTTGTTGGCCGGACCAGTATACGCAACTTCGGCGAGAAAGCTACTCAAAAGATTGATTAAAATTCATGCACTTGATGTGATGCATGAACATGGCAAAAGGCCATTCGAATCACTATGCACGGTGATTCGCGGGGGCCAAAGCGGAAACCCCGGCGCGACCAACCGAGCTCAAAATCGGTTGCGATGACCCGGTCTCAACAGAACCTTGTTGTGAGTTTATTCATATCCGCGCTGGCGGTGGCGTTCGGATGCTTGCAGACCGTTGCAGCTGCCGCTCGCGATCAGACGGTCACGTTAAATCGCGCGGCGTGCAATCAGCTCGTCGAACACGTTGCCGACGATGATGTGGACTTCAAGCCCGGCAAGACGGTGGATGGCGGCGATGTGGCGCCCGCCGATCTGGATGGCATCAGGCGAATCGAACTGCCGGAACTGATTCCAATTCTGATATCGGCGGATCTTCAGGACGAATTCCATCTGCCGTTCGACTCGCCACTCTTCGATGCCAATGCCGGCATCGGGCTGCTGGTCTATGACCGCACTCGGCGCCTGTTCACCTTCAACGGCGTCGAACTGGGCGATCCCGAAGAGCGGCTCCTGGCCGCGCGATGCCGGGCCGCCGGCGCGAATTCCCCCGCAAAGTAGCTCGGCCGGCGCCCGTAGACAGGGCGCAGGCCATTGCCTACAGTCCCGCGCGTTTCGCCGGCCCATCGGGCGGCGGCAATAGCCTTTCGTGTTTGCGAGGAAATCCGATGCGTTTGTCAGCGTTCTTCATGCCGACCCTGAAGGAGAATCCGACGGAGGCGCAGATCGTCTCCCATCGCCTGATGCTGCGCGCCGGCATGGTCCGCCAGGCCAGCGCCGGGATCTATTCGTGGCTGCCGCTGGGCTTCCGGGTACTGAAGAAGATCGAGCAGATCGTCCGCGAAGAGCAGGACCGCGCCGGCTGTCAGGAAGTGCTGATGCCGACGATCCAATCGGCCGACCTCTGGCGGCAGTCCGGCCGCTATGACGACTACGGCAAGGAAATGCTGCGGTTCAAGGACCGCCATGAGCGGGACATGCTCTACGGTCCGACCAATGAGGAGGTGATCACCGAAATCTTCAAGAACGGGGTCAACAGCTACAAGCAGCTTCCCCGAATGCTCTATCACATCCAGTGGAAATTCCGCGACGAGCAGCGGCCGAGATTCGGGGTCATGCGCGGCCGTGAGTTCCTGATGAAGGACGGCTATTCCTTCGATCTGGATTACGAAGGCGCCCGCCATTCCTACAACAAGATGTTCGTCGCCTACCTCCGCACCTTCGCCCGCATGGGGCTGAAGGCGATTCCCATGGAGGCCGATACCGGCCCCATCGGCGGCAATCTCAGCCATGAGTTCATCATTCTCGCGGATACCGGCGAAAGCGCGGTCTTCTGCCACAAGGGCTATATCGACTTCGACGCCGTCGGCTCCGACATCGACTATGACAGCCGCGACGGCCTGCAGAAGATCGTCGACCAGTTCACTAGCCTCTATGCCGCAACCGACGATAAGCATGACGCGGCGCGGTTCGAGCAGATTCCCGCGGACAAGCGGGTCAGTGCTCGCGGCATCGAAGTCGGCCATATCTTCTATTTCGGCGAGAAATATTCGAAGCCTCTCGGCGCCCTGGTGACCAAGCCAGACGGCCAGCAGGTGGCCGTGCAAATGGGTTCCTACGGCATCGGCGTGTCGCGCCTCGTGGGCGCGGTCATCGAGGCAAGTCATGATGATGCCGGCATCATCTGGCCGGCCTCCGTGGCGCCGTTCGACGTTGCCCTGGTCAATCTCAAGCCCACCGATGCCGCCTGCGGCAAGGCCGGCGAGGACATCTATGGCAAGCTGAAAAATGCCGGGCTCGATACCCTGTATGACGACCGCGATGAGCGCGCCGGCGCCAAGTTTGCGGACATGGACCTGATCGGGCTGCCATGGCAGGTCGTGATCGGTCCCCGCGGCGTGGCCGCCGGTCAGGTAGAGCTGAAGAACCGCGCCACCGGCGAGAAGGCCGAATTGGGCATCGATGCGGCGCTCGCCCGTATCAAGGGCTGATGGCCGCGCTGCACCCGGCGGTTGGCGGCCCGCACGGCCGGACATCGGTTGAGGTGTAGCCGATGACGATCGCTGTCGAACGGCTGATCGCGACCCGCTATCTCTTCTCCCGCCGCAAGGGTGGCTTTGTATCGATCATCGCCCTGTTGTCGACAGCAGGCATTGCCGTTGGCGTCGCCACGCTGATTGTGGTGCTCGCCGTCATGAATGGCTTTACCGGCGAGATGCTGAACAAGATCCTCGGCCTGAACGGCCATCTACGGGTCTATCTGCCGCAGCAGCAGATGCATGACTACGCCCAGGCGGCCGACCGGATCCAAGAGCTCCCCGGCGTTGTTCTCGCCATGCCGATGATCGAGGAGCCCGTAATGGCCACGACCGGCGTTCAGGCCTCAGGCGCCATCGTGCGCGCCGTGCCGCCCGAAGACTTGGCGAAATTGCACTCTGTGGCCTCAAGCGTCACCGCTGGCGCTCTCGACCAATTCAAGGGCCTCCACGCCGTCATTGTCGGCAAGGGACTTGCGGACAAGCTCGGCGTCGAACCGGGTGGCGCCCTCACGCTGGTAATCCCGCTTTCCAACTGCACGCTCTTCGGCTGCGTGCCGCGCACGAAGACCTATAACGTCGCCGGGACCTTCAATCTCGGCATGTCGCTGTACGATGAGACCTTCATCTATATGCCATTGGAGGCGGGGCAGGCGTTCTTTCGCACGTCGGACAAGCCGGAGGAGCAGGTCGTCGCCAAGACAATCGAAGTGACGCTGGACCGGCCGGAAAATGCGCCGGCGATGGCGCCGGAGCTGAAGGCCCGCGTCGGTGGTACCGTGACTGATTGGCAGGAATTCTACGCCGGCTACTTCGAGGCGATCAAAGTGCAGCGCAATGCGCTGTTTTTGATGCTCAGCCTCATCAGCCTCGTTGCCGCATTGAATATCATCTCCAGCCAGATCCTGCTGGTGAAGGACAAGGCCAAGGAGGTCGCGATCCTCCGGACCATGGGTGCAACACGGCGTTCCATCCTCCGCCTTTTCGTTATGAACGGGCTGGGTATCGGAATCGTCGGGACCGGTCTCGGCATTCTTCTCGGGCTTTGGCTCGCCGCCAGCATCGACAATGTGCGCCAGTGGATCGAGAGCTTGACCGGCGTTCCGCTGTTCAATCGCGATATCTACTTCCTGTCGAATCTGCCGGCGGCGGTCGATCCGCTGTCGGTGATTATCGTCAGTGCCGTGGCCCTGCTGCTGACTCTCGCGGCTACTGTCTATCCCGCCTTGCGGGCCGCGCGCCTCGATCCGGTCGAAGCCTTGCGCTATGAGTAGGGACGGAACGACATGCTGACGGCGCCCGAACGGCTGCTCGCTTTTCGCTACATGCGCTCGCGGCGGCGGGCGCGAGGCTTCTCGGCCGTGAGCTGGCTCTCGCTTCTGGCGATCGCGCTGGGTGTTGCCACGCTTGTCATCGTGACGTCCATCATGAACGGCCTGCAAGTCGATCTGATCTCCCGCATTCTCGGCGTGTCGCCTCACATGCTGGTAGAGGCGGACGCTGCGGCGGCACCGGACTTTGGCAATTTGCAGCAAGCCATTGCGTCTTTGCCCGGTGTCACGCAAGCGGCATCAGTGGTTCGCGGCGATGGCCTGGCTGCCGCTGGCAAACGCTCGGCCGGCGCCCGGATTGTTGGCATCACGCCGGAGGATTTGCTGGCGCGGCGGATTATCGCCGACGAAATCACCGAGGGCCGGCTGGCGCAGTTTCAGAGCCCTTCTGTCGTCATTGGCGCCGGGTTGGCGCGCAATCTCGGCGTTCCCATCGGCGGCAAAGTCAAACTGATCGTGCCGCGTCGCGATGCTGAGACCGGGACACTCGTGCCGCGCGGACGATCCTTCATCGTTGCGGCCGTCTTTGAGACGCGCCGCGACGAGTACGATAACCTCCTGGTCTTTCTGACTCTCCCGGAAGCGCAAGCGCTATTTGAGACGGAAGGGCGGGCGACAGGGTTGGATATCGTCTTGGATGATCCGCTGCGCGTGGACGAATTGCGGCCGCAAGTCCAATCGCTGCTCGCGCCCGGCGAATCCGTCAAGAGCTGGAGGGATCTCAATAGCTCGCTGGTGGCCGCGCTACAGGTCGAACGCATCGCCACGACCGTCATCCTCGTCCTGATCATCATCGTCGCGGTGTTCAGCATCGTCGCCGGGCAGGTGATGATGGTGAAGGACAAGGCGCGGGAGATCGCCATCCTCCGCACAATGGGCTCGAGCCGCGGCTCGATCCTGCGAATCTTCATGTTCAGCGGCGTGCTCGTGGGAATTGCCGGCGCGCTGATCGGTTGCATACTCGGCTTGCTCGTTGCCGGCCGGATTCAAGCGGTTGGTCGGTGGCTGTTTGCCAAGTTCCAAGGCTGGGGGATGGATGGAATGCTGTGGTTTGTGGCGCACCTGCCGTCTATCGTGCAGCCATCGCAAGTGCTGATGGTCATCGTCATTGCTCTGATCCTGACGTTGCTGGCGAGCGTCTATCCAGCCTGGCGCGCGGCGCGCCTCGATCCCGTGGAGGCCCTACGCTATGAGTGAACCCAAGGGGGATGTGCTCGTCCTCGACCGGATCAATAGGGGATTCGGCAGCGGCCCTGCGCGTCTCGAGGTCCTGCGTGGCGTATCCCTCTCAGTCCGGGGTGGTGAGATGGTGGCCCTGGTTGGACCGTCTGGCTGCGGCAAATCCACTTTGCTGCATATCGCCGGCCTCCTGGAGAAAGCCGACAACGGCGATGTGACGATCGTTGGCAAGGCGGCGAACAGCCTCGGCGACGACGCCCGCACGGCGATCCGCGGTTCGGCCATCGGGTTTGTCTATCAGTATCATCACCTGCTGCGGGAGTTCTCGGCGCTTGAGAACGTCATGCTGCCGCAGATGATCGCCGGCGTCGCGCGCAAAGCGGCAAAGCTACGGGCAGAGGAGTTGCTGACTTCGGTTGGCCTGGCCAAGAGGGTGGAGCATCGCCCGGCGGAACTCTCCGGCGGCGAGCAGCAGCGGGTGGCGATCGCCCGCGCGCTTGCGAACAAACCGAAGCTTCTGCTGGCCGACGAGCCGACCGGCAATCTCGACGAGCGCACCGCCGATGATGCCTTTGCACTGCTGCAGAATCTGGTCCGCGGCACCGGCGTGGCGGCGCTGATCGCCACTCACAATGTCAGCCTGGCCCAGCGGATGGATCGCCGGGTGACGCTGCATGAGGGCAGAATTCAACCGATGTAATCCGCGCTGGAAAAGCGTAAAATAGAGACCATCTGGTGCTGGGTGTATTCTCCCAGCCGCTTCGATGGTCTGCGTACCGGGATTGCATGCTCTGTCAAAAATGTTCTGCCGAAAATAGCGAGGGACGGCGATTCTGCGCGCAATGCGGCGCGCCGCTTCCCCATCCTTGTCCGGCCTGCGGATTTGCCAACAAACCGGGCGACCGTTTCTGCGGCGGTTGCGGCAAGACACTCGGACAGGCCGGCGATACGCCGCCGCCGGCATCACCGGGCGAGCATCGGCCCGTGACCATTCTCTTTGCCGATCTCGCGGGTTTCACGAAGCTGACCACCGAGCTGGGTGCGGAGAAAACCCATGCGCTGCTCAACCGTCAACTGGCCCTGCTGGACGACCTGGTGACGAACTATGGCGGCGGCAGCGAATATATCGGCGACGCCATCATGGCGGTGTTCGGCGCGCCGATTGCCCATAGCGATGATCCGATCCGGGCTGCGCGCGCCGCCGGAGACATGCACGGTGCGATTGCCAAGCTGGGCGATGAAATCGGCCGGCCTTTGAAGTTGCATATCGGCATCGCCAGCGGGCAGGTCGTGGCCGGCGGGCTGGGGTCCGACAGCCGCACGAAATACACGGTGATCGGAGATTCCGTGAACCTGGCATCGCGCTTGAGCAGCCTGGCGGAACCCGGCGAAACCCTGGTGTCCGATACCGTCAGCAGCGCTATCGGCCGGCAGATCAGATGCGAAGCTGCCGGGACTGCGATGGTGAAGGGCATCGATCAACCCATTCACCTCTGGCGCATCACCGGCGATGGCGAAACCGCCGGACCGCAGTTCGACACACCCTTCGTCGGCCGCCAAGGCGAATTGCGACAGTTGGCAGGCCTCATCGACGCATGCCGCGATTCCAACGAAGGCCATGTCGTGCTGCTACGGGGCGAGGCGGGCATCGGCAAGACGCGGACAGCGGCGGAGCTGCTGCGCATGACAGCCGAGCGGGGCTTCTCCTGCCATCGCTCCTTGGTGCTGGATTTCGGCGCCGGCAAGGGCCAGGACGCGGTCGGCAGCCTGGCGCGCAGTCTGCTGGGTATCGCGCCGGGTACCAGCAAGAGCGGCCGGGCAACGCAGATCGCGGCGGCCATCGGCTCCGGGCTGGTGGATAAGGCCGATCTGGTTTTCCTCAACGACCTCGTCGATGTGGCGCAGCCGCTGGAGCTGCGGGCCATATCCGATGCTATGAGCGCCACGACCCGGCAGCAGGGGCGAGAATCCGTGCTGCAGACACTGCTCAGGCGGCTCGCAGCTCAGAAGCCAGTCATGATCCTGATCGAGGACGTTCACTGGGCGGATCCGCCGGTGCTCTCCGTCCTCGCCGCTCTGGCGCGCGTGGCCGATGATGCGCCAGCGATCCTGGCGATGACTACGCGCATCGAGGGCGATCCCATCGATGCCGCATGGCGCGGCCAGGCGGGCGGCGGCGCGCTGGCAATCGTCGACCTTGGCCCTTTGCGCCGGACGGAGGCGCGCGCGCTGGCGGTTGGGCTCGCCATTACCGATGACGGCGTAATCGCCGGCTGCATCGAGCGGGCGGAAGGCAATCCGCTGTTCCTCGAGCAGCTCCTGCGCAATGCCGGCGAGAGTAATTCGCAATCGATGCCGGCTTCCATCCAGAGCCTTGTTCTGGCGCGGGCGGACCGCCTGCCGCCGCTGGATAAACGGGCCTTGCAGGCCGCGGCGGTCGTGGGCCAACGGTTCACGCTGGAGGCGATGCGAGCGATGACCGGCGTCGCCGACTACATGCCCCAGGAACTGCTCCGCCATCGCCTGATCCGCGCGGACGCGGGGGCGTTTCTCTTTGCCCATGCCTTGATCCGCGACGGCATCTATGACTCTCTGCTGACACAGCCGCGGCAAGATCTGCATCGGGCCGCCGCGCAATGGTTCGACAAGCGTGATCCCGTGCTGAAGGCGCTGCATTTGGATCTGGCCGGCGATGCGGCGGCGGCGTTGGCATATGACGCGGCAGCGCGCTCTGTTGCCGCTCAGTACCGCAATGACCAGGCGCTGACCCTGGCGGAGATGGGCTTGGCCCTGGCCACCGACGACAGGCAACGGGTCTCCCTCGAGATGTTGCATGGCCAGCTCCTGCAGGATGCCGGCCAGGCGGCGAGTTCGATCGAAGCCTATGAGCGGGCCCTGAAACTGGCTAGCGACGATCGAATGCGGGTATCCGCCTGGTACGGACTTGCCGCCGGTCATCGCATTCTTGACCGCTATGCCGAAGCCGAGAGGTACTTGGCTCAAGCGCAGGAACTGGCCGAGCGCCACAATTTCAAGGAAGAACTGACGTTGATCCATCACCTGCATGGAAATCTGCATTTCCCGCAAGGGCGCATCGAAGAATGTGTGGCCGAACATCAGCGCGCGCTTGAGCTGGCTCAGGAGATCGGCTCGCCGGAAGCCGAAGCACGCGCGCTGGGTGGCCTCGCCGATGCCGAATATGCGCGCGGCCGCATGCTGTCGTCCCATGCCCGCTTCAAAGCCTGTGTCGAACTCGCGCGGGAGCACGGCCTCGGCCGCATCGAAGTCGCCAATATGAACATGATGGCCTTCACGCATCTGTTTTCCGGCGATGTCCGCGTGTCGTTGAAATTGGCCAACGCTGCCGTCGCGGCTGCAATGAAGGTGGGCCACCAGCGCGCCGAAGTGATCGCCCGGGAGGCGGCATTCGAGTGCAATCTCAATCTCTGCAACTCGGCCGAAGCCCGCGAGCAAATCACGAAGTCACTGGCGCTCTCCCGCCGGCTCGGCACGAAACGCTTCGAGTCCGAGGATCTCGTCATGCTGGCCGCCATGGATTTCCACGACGGCAGAGTAGCCATAGCCGAAGCGATGGAAACGGCTGAAGCGGCGCTGGCGCTGGGCCGAGAGACGGGCATGAAGTATATCGGCCCCTCGATCCTGGGAATCTTGGCGCGGATAACGCCGGACGCCAAACGCCGCAGCGAAGCGCTGGCGGAGGCGGAGGAGATTCTCAGCAAGGGGGCGTTGAAGCATAATCACCTCTGGTTCTACCGGGAGGCGATCGAGGTCAGCCTCGAGTCCGGAGAATGGTCGGAAGCGCGCCGATATGCCGAGGCGATGGAAGCCTGCTTCCTGGATGAGCCGACGCCCTGGAGCAGTTTTTTCGCCAGTCGGGGGCGGGCGCTGGCGGCCTGGGGCGAGGATGCTTGCGATGCAGCCAATCTCGTGGAATTGAAGCGGTTGCGCGGCGAGGGCGATCGCATGGGCTATCTGGCGGCGCTGCCGCTCATTGAAAGAGCGCTCGCGAGCCAGCCGAAATCCTAGTTTTCGGCCCCTGACATTACTGGCGACTCGTGGAATCATCCGGCATGCCCCACGCCGATTTCGTCCATCTCCGCGTCCATTCGGCCTACTCGCTGTCGGAAGGCGCCGTCAAGATCAAGCAGTTGATCGATCTCTGCCGCCGCCAGCGGATGCCGGCGGTGGCGATCGCCGATACCGGCAACCTGTTCGGCGCTCTGGAATTCGCCCTGGCGGCCAAGGATGCGGGCGTGCAGCCGATCATCGGCTGCCAGCTCGCCATTGCGCGGGAAGAGGAGGGGAACGGCGCCGTCGCCAGCCGGCCGGTGGCGAAGCCGAAGCCCGACCAGCTTGTGCTGCTGGTGCAGACCGAGACCGGGTACCGCAATCTGCTCATGCTGGTCAGCCGGGCCTTTCTGGAATCCGCGCCCGGCGATGCGCCGCAGGTGCCCATGAGTTTGCTGGACGGCCATAGCGACGGCCTCATCGCGTTGACCGGCGGACCGGCCGGGCGCGTCGGGCGGCTGTTGGCAGAAGGGCAGAACGACGCGGCTGAGGCCGCGCTGCGCCAACTTGCGGCGCTGTTTCCCGGCCGGCTCTATGTTGAGCTGATGCGCCATGGCCAGGAAGCCGAGCAGCGCATCGAGGAGAAATTTCTCGACCTCGCCTACGCCCACGATCTGCCGCTGGTGGCGACCAATGAGGTCTTCTTCGCCGACCGCAGCATGTTCGAGGCTCATGACGCGCTGCTTTGCATTGCCGGCGGCAGCTATATCGGCGAGGCCGAACGCCGCCGGGTTTCGCCGGAAAATTATTTCAAGTCGGCGGAGGAAATGCGGGCGCTGTTCGCCGATCTGCCGGAGGCGGTCGACAATACGCTGGTCATCGCCCGGCGCTGCGCCTACATGCCGGGTGCCCGCAAGCCGATCCTGCCGGCCTTTCCCGTGGAGGACGGCAGCACTGAAGCCGAGGAGCTGCGCCGCCGCGCCGCCGATGGCCTCGAGCATCGGCTGGCGTTCCAGGTCTGGACGCCGGAGATGGATGAAGCCGGCCGCGTGCAGGCGGCCAGGCCCTACCGCCAGCGGCTGGAATTCGAACTCGGCGTCATCGAGCAGATGGGCTTTCCCGGCTACTTCCTCATCGTCGCCGATTTCATCCAGTGGGCGAAATCCCAGGGCATTCCCGTCGGGCCTGGCCGCGGTTCAGGCGCCGGCTCGGTGGTCGCCTGGTCGCTGACAATCACCGATCTCGATCCCTTGCGTTGGGGCCTGCTTTTCGAACGGTTCCTTAATCCCGAACGCGTGTCGATGCCCGACTTCGACATCGACTTCTGCGAAACGCGGCGCGACGAGGTGATCAAATACGTCCAGCAGAAATATGGCAGCGAGCGCGTGGCGCAGATCATCACTTTCGGCACGCTGAAGGCGCGGGCTGCGCTGCGCGACGTCGGCCGCGTGCTGCAGATGCCTTACGGGCAGGTCGACCGCATCTGCAAAATGGTGCCGAATAATCCGGCCAATCCGGTTACCCTGCAGCAGGCCATCGAGGGCGAGCCGCAGCTACAGCAGATGCAGGAGACGGACGAGGCCGTCGGTCGGCTGATCGACATCGCGCAGAAGCTCGAAGGCCTCAATCGCCACGCCTCTACCCACGCCGCCGGCGTCGTCATTGGCGACCGGCCGTTGGAAGAGCTGGTGCCGCTTTACCGCGATCCTCGATCATCCATGGCGGCGACGCAGTTCAACATGAAATATGTCGAGACCGCCGGGCTGGTGAAATTCGATTTCCTCGGCCTGAAGACGCTGACGGTGCTGGAGCAGGCGCGGGAAATCCTGAAGGGCCGGGGCGTCGAACTCGATCTCCTCAACATTCCCCTCGACGATCCCAAGACCTATGACATGTTGAGCCGCGGCGATGCGACCGGCATCTTCCAGCTGGAAGGTTCGGGCATGCGCGACGTCCTGCGCAAGCTGAAGCCCGACCGCTTCGAGGATATCATCGCGGTGGTCGCGCTCTACCGGCCTGGCCCGATGGACAACATACCCCGCTACATCGCCTGCAAGCATGGGCAGGAGAGGCCGGACTACCTGCACCCGACACTCGAAGGCATCCTCAAGGAAACCTTCGGCATCATGATCTACCAGGAGCAGGTGATGCAGATCGCGCAGACTTTGTCCGGCTTCACGCTGGGCAACGCCGATCTGCTGCGCCGCGCCATGGGCAAGAAGATCAAGTCGGAAATGGAGGCACAGCGGAAGAGTTTCGTCGACGGCGCGCTGGCCCGCGGTGTCTCCGAAGCGAACGCCGTGCAGATCTTCGAACAGGTGGAGAAGTTCGCGGGCTATGGCTTCAATAAGAGCCACGCGGCGGCCTACGCGCTGGTCGCCTATCAGACGGCGTGGCTGAAGACGAACTATCCGGTGGAGTTCTTCGCCGCGTCGATGACGCTGGATCTCGGCAATACCGACAAGCTCAACATCTTCAAGCAGGAATTGGACCGGCTGAAGATCAAGCTGCTGCCGCCTGACATCAACCGCTCGCGCGCGGCCTTCGCCGTGGAAGAACAGCCCGACGGCACGAGCGCGATCCGCTATGCGCTGGCGGCGATCAAGAATGTCGGTCGTGGCGCCATGGAGGATCTGGTCGCCAAGCGGGCAGAGGCCGGGCGGTTCAAGGATATCTTCGATTTCACTGGCCGGCTCGATGCCCAGATGGTCAACAAGCGGCAGCTCGAGAACCTGGTCTGCGCCGGCGCCATGGACGGCATCGCCCCCAACCGCCGCCAGGCCTTTGACGCCATCGAGCTGATCCTGCGCCACGCCCACAGCGCGGCCAATGACCGCGACAGCCCGCAGGAAAACCTGTTCGGCGGCATCGACACAGGCCCGAAGCGTTTTTCCCTGCCTGTCGTGGAGGACTGGCCGGTCATGGAGCGGCTGCGCCACGAGTTCGAGGCCATCGGCTTCTATCTGTCTGCCCATCCGCTCGACGCCTACAGCGCGTCCCTGCGGCGGCTCGACGCCGTGAAGTTCGGCGATCTGCAGGGCTGGCTCACCGGCCGGCCGAACACCCGGGCCAAGATGGCCGGCGTGGTGGTGTCGAAGCAGGAACGCACCTCCGCCCGCGGCAACCGTTTCGCCTTCGTCCAGCTTTCGGACGCCAGCGGCATCTTCGAGACGATGGTGTTCTCCGACCTGCTGGGCACCAGCCGCGAATTGCTGGTGCCCGGCACGATGGTGTTCCTCACTGCCGACGTGCGCACCGAGGGCGACCTCATGCGGCTGACGGCGCAATCGTTCCGGCCGCTGGACGAGGCGGTAGCCGGCGCGGCCGCCGGCCTGCGCATCTTCCTGCGGGAGCCGGAGGCGCTTGACGGCATCAAGACGATCATCCAGCGGGACGGCCGCGGGAAGGGGAAGGTCAGCCTGGTTCTGGAGCTGGACCGCGCCCGCGAGGTGGAGGTGACGCTGCCCGGCACCTGGATGATCTCCGCCGGCACTCGACAGGCGATCAAGTCGCTGCCGCGCGTGGTGGACGTGCAGGACGTGTAGCGCCTGCCCGCCGCAGCACTGGCCGCAATTCTCGTCCGGCCCACCCTCACCGAACACAGTTGGCGGCATTTTTCGCTATTATTTTCCGCGGTAAGGCCCGGATACCAATTAGGAAAACCGGAATCTGAACGGATTGCGGGGGACCCTGATTTTAAGGAACGATGCCATACAAGGGAATCACAGGCCTGCTGCGCCGCTTGCAGCTTCGACATTGCTCGGATGCATTCTATCGGCCCGTGGCGCGGCGACTGCCAAGGCATCCCGTATTCCGATACACAATGTCCAACATCAAAGCCACTTGCCCCGCATCCACGGAGACGCGGCCATCCTAGTATAGGTTCACAGTCCTATTTGTCAAGAATACTGTCCGGGGTGGCCGTCATTTGACATCCGTTTCGGCTGTCGGCCTGCGGAGGTGGCCATAACCTTGCCAATGCGGCTGCGCCGTCGCAGTCTTGGGATGGCCGGTCATCCAGTGGATGCCGGCTAAATCGATAAGCGCGGCGCTCGACCGGCGCCGGACAACAAACAGCGAGTGTGGAGCAGGAAGATGGCGACGTTGACCGGTGGCAACCTGGACGAAACCCTGATCGGCGGACTTGCCGTGGACCTAATCTCCGGCCTGGGCGGTAACGATTCTCTGGTGGGCAATGAGAGCGACGACACGCTGAATGGCGGCAAGGGCGATGACACGCTGGAGGGCGGCGTCGGCAATGACACCTATGTCGTGGACAGCGCCGCCGACGTGATCGTCGAAAGCGGCAAGGACTTCCAGGACCGCATCCAGGCGTCGATTTCCATCGACCTCAAGAACTACACCGGCATCGAACATGTGACTCTGCTCGGCAAGGCGGCCACTTCGGCTGTCGGCAACGCAGGCGCCAACATGCTGGTCGGCAACACCGGCGCCAACACGCTCGACGGCGGCGCCGGCTCCGATACGCTCGACGGCGGCGCCGGCACGGATTCGCTCATCGGCGGCAGCGACAGCGACACCTATATCGTCAGTAGCGCCGCCGACAAGATCGACGAGAGCGGCGGCGGCGCGGACGACCGCATCCTCGGTTCCATCGCCATCGACCTGAACAAATACTCGGGGATCGAGCACGCAGCCCTGGGCGGCGCAGGCGCGCTTTCCGCAATCGGCGACGCCGGCGCCAACATGCTGATGGGCAATGCCGGCGACAACAAGCTCGACGGAAGCGCCGGCCTCGACACGCTGATCGGGGGCGCCGGGAACGACATCTATCTGGTGGGCGATCTCAAAGACGTTGCGATCGAGAATCCAGGCGAGGGCATCGACACCGTCATCAGCACGGTTCCTGATTTCAGCAGCATCTACGCGCTCGATGCGAACATCGAGAACTTGATACTTGGGCCGGGAGCACTGCACGGGAAAGGCAATGCTATTGCCAATGTGATCACTGGCAACGGCGCCAACAATGAACTCAGCGGTCTTGAAGGCAACGACAGCCTGATCGGCAATGATGGCGGCGATATCCTCGACGGCAACGCCGGGGCCGACAGCATGGTCGGCGGCAAGGGCAGTGATGTCTATCGTGTCGACGACGCCGGCGACAAGGTCGTGGAGAGCGGGCCGGCCGGCGACAGCGATTCGGTCACCGTCGCCCTTGCCGCGTATACCCTCGGCGCAAATCTCGAGGGCCTCAGTCACAGCGGCAACGGCGATTTCACGGGCACCGGAAACAGCTTGAACAACACGATCCTCGGTTTTCTTGGCAACGACGTATTGAACGGCCTGGCCGGAAAGGACATCCTGTACGGCGGTGACGGCGACGATACCCTTATCGGTGGCGCTGGCAGCGACAGGTTCGGCTTCTCCAATTTTGTCTTCGTCTCGGCTGGCGTTGATGTGATCGCTGATTTCAACGGTTTGCCTGGAGGCGATCAGCTCGATTTTGACATACTCGGCTTTCTCGCGGCCGGCACCGAGGCGGATTTCATCCAGACAGAGGTCAAGAACGGCAGCACGATCGTCCGCATAGACAACGATGGGACGGGTGGCGGCTCCGGATTCGTCGATGTGGCGGTCCTGCAAGGTGTCAGCACAGATCTTGCGGGCCTGCTCGCCAATGGATCGATCGCTGACGTGGAAGCGGAGCCAACACCGGCGATCGACGGCGCGGCTGGCGCCGATAACAAAGTGGGTACCGGCATTTCCGACTTGATCCGCGGACTCGGCGGCAACGATACGCTGACAGGCGGCGCCGGCTTCAACACGCTCGATGGTGGGGTAGGCGCCGACTCCATGATCGGCGGCACGGACAGCGACACCTACATCGTCAACAGCGCTGCCGACAAGATCGACGAGAGCGGTGGCGGGACGGATGATCGCATCCTTGCCTCAATGGCCATCGACCTGAACAACGCCGCGTACACGGGCGTTGAGCATGCGACACTGACCGGCACGGCGGCCCTTTCGGCAATCGGCAATGCCGGTGCCAACATGCTGATCGGCAATAGCGCCGCCAACAAGCTCGACGGCAGGGCCGGCCTCGACACGCTGATCGGCGGCGCCGGCAATGACATCTATCTGGTGGACGACATCAGCGACGTCGTCATCGAAAATTCGGGCGACGGCGTCGACACCGTCATTGTAACTGCGACCATCGATTTCAAGCTCGGCGCCAATATCGAAAACCTGACCGTGGCGAGTAATGTCGCTTCCGGATATGAGGTCGCTGGCAATGCGCTGGCCAACAAGATAATCGGCGGCGCCGGCGGATTCCTCTCCGGTGAGGGTGGCAACGACCTCCTCATCGGTGGCAATGGCAATGACGGCTTCGTCGGCGGCGCCGGCGCCGACACCATGGTCGGCGGCAAGGGCCAGGATACTTACTTCGTTGATGATCTCGGCGACAAGGTCGTGGAAACCGGACCGGCGGGCCAGGACGATCAGATCTTCAGCACGGTCAGTTATGTCTTGGGGGCAAACCTTGAGCACCTCAACCTATTTGAAGAAGCATCCAAAGAAAAAAATATCGATGGGACCGGAAATACCCTGAACAACTTCCTAGGTGGCAATACCGGCAACAACATCTTGAGCGGCCTTGCCGGCAACGACACGCTGGCAGCCGGCCAGGGCACTGATACGCTTGTGGGTGGTGCGGGTAGCGATGAGTTTCGCCTTACCGACAAGAACCTTGATGGCCTCGACACGATCGCCGATTTCGATGGCCTGCCGGGTGGTGACAAGCTGAGCGTATCTCAAGTGGTAGGCGTTCTGGCGGCCGGAACCGAGGCCAACTTTATCCAGACGGTGGTGGTGAACGGCAGCACGATAATACAGCTGGCTTTAGACGGCAGCGGCGCCGGCCCTGATGCGGTCGTGCTGCAAGGCGTCAGCACCGACCTTGCCGGCTTGCTGGCCAATGGATCCATTCTCGATGTCGGCACGCTAGCGACGGCGCCGATCGACGGCACAGCCGGGGCCGACAACAAGATCGGCACCGGCGTCTCCAACCTGATCCACGGCCTCGGCGCCAACGACACGCTGACCGGCGGCGGCGGCTTCGACACGCTCGATGGCGGCGCGGGCAACGACTCCCTCATCGGCGGCAGCGAGAGCGACACCTATGTGGTCAACAGCGCCGGCGACAAGATCGACGAGAGCGGCGGCGGTACCGACGACCGCATCCTTGCGTCGATCGCCATCGACCTGAATAACGCGGCCTATGCCGGGATTGAGCATGTGACGCTGACCGGCGTTATGGCGCTCTCTGCAATCGGCAACGCCGACGGCAACATGCTGATCGGCAACATCGCCGCCAACAAGCTCGATGGCGGGGCCGGAGTCGACACGCTGATCGGCGGCGCCGGCAACGACATCTACCTGGTGGACGATGTCGACGATCTTGCGATTGAGAATCCGGGCCAGGGCATCGACACGGTCATCAGCACGGTGGGCGATGAAGTCGTCGGCTACACGCTCGGCGCCGGCGTCGAGAATTTGATCTTGGCGACCGGCACGATCAAAGGGACGGGAAATGATCTCGCCAACAACATCACGGGCGACGGCGACACCAGCTTCCTCAACGGTGAAGGCGGCAACGACACCCTGATCGGCAATGGCGGCAACGACGAACTTGATGGCGGCGCCGGTGCCGACAGCATGGTCGGCGGCAAGGGCGCCGACACCTACTTCGTCGATGATGTCGGCGACAAGGTCGTGGAAAACGGCGGTGCGGCCGACAACGGCGACATGGTCAACAGCATCATCAGCTACACCTTGGGCGCGAACCTCGAGGGTATCACTCTCTCGGGTAAAGGCGAGATCGACGGTACGGGAAACGGCTTGAACAATCAGATGTTCGGCAACGACGCCAACAACACGCTTCGCGGGCTTGTCGGCAACGATGTCATAGACGCCGGCGGCGGCAACGACATCCTGCTTGGCGGCGACGGGAACGACTTGCTGGATGGTGACAAGGGCGCAGATACGCTGGTGGGCGGCGGCGGCAAGGATACGTTCCGTCTTTTCGACGGCGACTTGACCGGCACCGACGTTATCGCCGATTTCAATGGATTACCCGGCGGCGATGTGATCGATGTCGGCGTCCTGCTTCTGGGCTTTACGCCCGGAATATCCGACGTCAACGACTTCCTGAAGGCCTCGATCGCCAACGGCAGCACGACCCTTCAAGTCGACCTCGACGGCGCCATCGGCGGCGCCAACTTCGTCGACATGGCCGTGCTCCAGGGCGTGAGCACGAGCATCGATGGGCTGCTCGCGAACGGCAGTTTGCTGCTGGTGTCCTGACCTAGGCCCGGCGCAGAAGCGCCAAAACAAACGGGCGGCCCGTGGGAGCCGCCCGTCGCATTGGGGTGGAATCGATCCATCGAGATCACCACGCCATCGTCGCCTGCCGATAGGATGAAGCCCTCGCGCGCGCCGCGACGGGAGCACGCCGACCGTGGCCGCGACGACAACGAACATCAAGAGCGAGACCGCACGCGGCGCTGCGCC
>DATKFM010000196.1:0-7864 GCA_035544395.1 Verrucomicrobiia bacterium | reverse complement strand
GGCGGTGAACGCGGTGGCCGTGGTCCTCGTCGTTACCACCGTGGCCATCGCCATTGCCGCAGAGATCCGCCGCCGCAACGCGGCAAGCCGCGCCATGGAAGCCGCAAGGCTTGCCCAGCAGGCGGATGTGGAGATGGCGGGTGGCCTGCGTCCGCAGGAAGCCGCCGCGCAGTAGTCAAAAAGTTGACCGTTTTCGGCCAGCGCCGCACGGGCCGGCCGCTGTCACGGCAGCAGCCGCGGCGTGCGAATGTCCTTTCCGTCATAGGTTCCGGCCACGCTCAACGCATCGGTTTCGTTGTTGTGACGGAAGGTGAATTGCCCCTGATGGGCGCCGCTGACGGCGATCTGCAGTGTGAGGCCGGGACTGGCGCCGCCCTGTTCAATATCGGTGCCCGTGCCGTCCAGAATGACATTCGGCCACATCGCGCATTTCGTGAAGGTGTATTCCGTCCCGGCGTCTCCCGCAGCCACGTCGATCTTGCCGCCGCCGTTGCAGCCCACTGCGAGCGGAGTCTCGCCGTCCCAATTGTCGATCTCCGGCGATTCCCTGATCTCGAGTTCCACGCCGCGCCCGATCAGTGCCGGGTCCACCGCCGCTGGATCTGTCAGCGTCAGCTTCCGATAATTGCCGATGAACTCCTGGCGGCAGATCTGCTCCCGCGCCTCCGGCTCGGTGCCGTCGAACATCAACTTGAAGACGATCTCATCCGGGCAGGGCAACTCCCGGCCCCAGATCACATGGGGCCCGCCCATCATGGTGACGAGATAGGCATTCCGCGCATTGTCCATGACAGCCTGGGACATGGTGATCGGGGTGATCGGATCGGTGTCGGCGTTGAGGATCAGCGTCGGGAACTCGCCGCCGGCATATGGCTTCGGCCGCTCGTTCGGGCCGCGCTTCGGCCAATAGGCGCAGGCCAGCCGCTCGACATAATAGGAGTTCAACAGCCGCGGCGCTCGCGGCGCAAATGCCTTCGCCTTCTCTATGATCTGCCGCGCCGTATCGTCGCTGTCGGCCGTGCCCTCGCCATAATCGCTGCAGGTGACGGCGTAGTAGGCGGCGCCGTACCAGGTGGGATCGGGCGCGCCGATCAGCGTCTGCGGATCGATTTCCAGATTGTAATAGGCCAGGCGCAACAACGGCAGGAGGTCGCCGCGCGATCCCGCCGCCAGCGCCCGCAGGAATGTGGCGCGATCGTCAGGTCCGTAGAGCGCGTAGAACGCGTCCGCTTCCAGCATGCCGGCGGTCAACTTGCGCTTGGTGATGGTTCCGTCGGCCAGCGGAAAATCCACCTCGATCGGCCCGATGCTGGTCAGCGCCGCGATGCTGTCATAGGCCGATGTGGCATCGCCGCGCATATCCTCGCGGCATCCGGGCGTCGTGGTGCAATCCGCCAGCACCCGCGCCAGGATGCGCTCAGCCGCCAGCACATAGGAGGTGTAGTAGCCGTCGAAATCCAGGTTCAGGTCGACCACGCCGTCGATCACCACGCCTTTCACCGAAGTTGGGAAGGCGGTGGCGTATTGCTGGGCGAATTGCGTGCCGTAGCTCTCGCCATAGATCCAGATCTGCGGGCTGCCGATCGCCTGGCGAAACAGCTCGACATCGCGGATCGCCTGCTCGGTGTCCACATAGGGCAGCAGATCGCGGGATTTCAGTTCCGCCGGGCAATCGGTGGCATAGGCCTTGGCGATGGCAATCGCCGCCTCCGGCTGCTTGATCGAAGTCTCGGCGGTGTCGAAGATCGCCTGCGCCTTCGGACAGGCCAGCCCGTGATCGGGCCCAATGCCGCGCTGGTCGAAGAACACGATGTCCATATTCTCGGTCAGCTTGGCGTCGTAAGCGGAAAGATAGTCATCTGCCACGGCCAGCCCGCTGCCGCCGGGCCCGCCGACCACATAGATCAATACGCCCTTGCTCTCGCCAGTTGCGAAGCTGACGGCGAACTCGATATCGATGGTGGGGCCGCTATTGGCGCGATGATCGACTGGCACCTTGATTTTTACGCAGGTCAGGCTGCCGGTGGAGCAGGGTGCGCCGCCCAGCTTGTCGATCACGGCCTTGAGCGGATTCACCACCGGCGCTCCACTTCCCAGCAGCAACGGCGCCGCGACCGCAGCGAGAATTGCCATCGTGATCTTGCGCATGAATGCCCCCAATGCACCGACCGGTTGTACCGGACCAATTGTTGGGGTGAGCCTAGCCGGTCGTTGATAGACCGGCAAACCTCAGAGATCGGCGAGCGAACTCACCGATCGGATTTCAAGGCGCAGGGAGTTGATCGGGCCTTACGGCAGCGGCAGGCCCGGGATGCCCGGGACTCCCGGCACGCCGGGGATCGGCAGGCGCGAGCGCAGCTCGCTGAGGCCGAATTCCACCGCCGGGTCATTCGACTCGTGGATGAAGTTGCGCACGCCGCCCTGGAACGCGCCGCTCCCGTTGAGCAGGCCTGACTGGCCGGTGACGATGGACAGCGCCGTGCCGGCGATCAGCGATGTAAGCTGGATGGCGCCTTCGAGCACGCTGACTTCCGTCGAGCCGTCGTCGGCGACGTCGATCTTCAGCTCCGTGCCGCGGATCACCATGGTGGCGGTCGGCGTCTTCAGCGTCACCTTCTCTTCGGCCATCTTGCCGGAGACATAGCGGAAGGCGCCCTTGGTCAGGTTGATCACCGACTTGCTGGTGGCCGGGTCGGCAAAGACGAATTCATCCACGGTCAGCCGGGCGCGCTGGCCCATGGTGACCTTGGAGTTGTCGACGAACATGATATCGATGCCGCTCTCTTCGCCGGTCTCCAGCAGTTCGTTGCGATGCACGGGCGATGCCTGCGCCAGTTCTTCCTTGGATTCGCCTGGAGGCGTGCCCCAGGCCTGATTAACCACATCCTGGGCACTGCCAACCTTCTCGGCAGCGAAGGCGAGCTTGATAAGCCCAAAAGCCGCAGCGCCACCAAACAGGGCGGCGCTGGCGACGGTTCTCAAAAGCGCATTGCGACGGCTGATCATGATGCCGAGAAGGAGTAATGCAGGTTGGTTCAGGATTGGTTAACGCGACGGTAACCCTGCGCGTTTTTCTGTCAGGAGTCGGTTTCCCGCAAGCGAATTCCTCTCCAGCGGCGCTAGGAAGCGGGCAAGGCGCCGCCCGCGCGCGTCCGGCGTTCGATAAAAGCCGCCAGCGCCTCGGCAGCGCCGGCATCCATCGCCGGCGGCTGGAATTCCGCCAGGATCTTCTTCCAGATGCCGTTGGCGCGTTGAGTCGCGGTGCGGCCGCCATCTTCGCTCCAGCTGCCGTAGTTGCGCCAATCGGACACCAGCGGCGTATAGAACGCTGTCTGGTATCGCTCCATGGTGTGCTGCGCGGCGAAGAAATGCCCGCCGGGTTCGACCTCCTTGATGGCCTCGAAGCCCACATCGGCCTCGGCCGCCGGCAAGGGTTGAAAGATCTCGGCGAAGATCTGCAGCATCTCGATATCCAGGATGTACTTCTCCATCGACGCGGTAAGGCCGCCTTCGAGCCATCCCGCCGCGTGGATCATCATGTTTACGCCGCCCAGTACCGATCCCCAGGCCGACATCAGGAACTCATAGACCGATTGCTCGTCCGGCGCGTTCGATGCAGTCGCCGCGGAGCCGCGCCAGGGCAGGCGAATGTGCCGGGCCAGTTGCCCGGCGCCGAAGGCGGCCTTGACGAA
Organism: Verrucomicrobiia bacterium; assembly: GCA_035544395.1. GTDB lineage: Bacteria > Pseudomonadota > Alphaproteobacteria > Dongiales > Dongiaceae > DATKFM01. The sequence goes on along the minus strand of DATKFM010000196.1, from coordinate 4,172 downwards.
CTCCGGGGTACCGAAGGCGGGCGATCCCGATTTCATGTCGACGTTGGAGGTGAAGGATCCATACACCACCGGCGCGCCCGGCCGCACGATCTGGCTCAGGGCGATTCCCGCCAGCGCTTCCGCATGCTGCAGCGTCAGCGCGCCGGCCATCGTCACCGGCGCCATCGCCCCGGCCAGCGTGAAAGGCGTAATCACCGAAACCTGGCCCGCTCTGGCGAAATCGATAATGCCCTGGCACATCGGCACATCGAGCTGCCGGGGCGAATTGGTATTGATCACCGTGTAGCAGCGCGGCTGCGCCAGGAATGTTGCTTCGTCGATGCCCTGGGCAATTCGGATCATCTCAAAGCAGTCGACGACCTGCGCCGTGCCGCGGCTGAACACGAAGAGCGGCTTGTCGCTGAGCCGGAGCTGGCTGTCCGTCACCTGCAAGTGGCGGATATTGAGCGGCGTGTCCTGCGGCTCCACGTTGGGTGACTGCAGGTGGATGACCTCGAAATGCTGGTTCAACCGGATGATGTTGCGGCTGTCCTCGAGGGTGCCCGGCCGCTTGCCGCGATCAAGGTCGGAGATATGGGGCGGCCCGCCGACGCAGACAAAAGCCACATGATCGCCGCCGAGCGTCACGTTGCGCTCTGGCCGTGCGCCGAACATGTCGAACACGCTCGGTGCTGATTCCAGGCTCCTGGCGACCAGCCCGCGGTCGATCCGCACCATCAGGGTCGACTCGTCGACGCTGGCGCCGCCGGCCTGGAACAGCTTGCGGGCCTCGGCATTGAGAACCCGGACTCCCAGTTCTTCCAGTACGCGCAGGGCCGTCTGATGGATGTTCTCGATCTGGTCGTCGGAGAAAGCCCGGGCGCGGGGCAGGTTGTTCAACAGATGGCCATAGTCCGTTTCGCGCTGGGTGGTTGCGCCCGCGGGACGGCCACGGCGCGTGACCCGCCGCTCGCGATCAACCATGGAGAAACTTTCTCGACATCAAACGCTAGCTCCGCAACAGCTTGCCCTGGGGATCGTGGGGGGAGGGTGGAATGACCCGGCATTTCCGCTTGGCGCCGACGATATGCACCTCCAACGGCCCACCCACGGCGTCGCGGTCGACATAGGCCATTGCCAGGCTCTTGCCGATGCAATGGCCATAGCCGCCGGAAGTGACGAAGCCGACGCGGCGGCTGCCGGCCCAGACGGGTTCGAAGCCCGCGGCATCGGCGTCGGTCGCTTCCACCTCCAGGGTCACCAGCTTTCGCTTGGCTGAATCGGTCGTTTTCTCTTTCAGCGCCGCGTCGCGGCCGATGAAGGCCGGCTTATCGAAAGCGACAAAGCGGTCCATGCCGCTCATGCCCGCCGTATAGGCCCAGGTGAATTCCCGCGACCAGACGCCGAAGCTCTTTTCCAGCCGGAGGCTGTTCAAGGCGCTATAGCCGATCTGCCGGATGCCGAGATCGCGCCCCGCCTCCAGCAGCGTGTGATGGAGCGCCAGATGCTCGCTGCTGGGCACGTTAATCTCATATCCCAGCTCGCCGGCGACCGAGAGCCTCGCCGTCTTGGTGCGCATCAGCCCGACATCCATCTCCCGGCAATGCATGAAGCCGAGGGCCTTGTTCGAGACATCGGCATCGGTGAGCCGCGCCAGGAGATCCCGGGATTTCGGGCCCGACAGGCTGAAGCCGCTGACGGCATCGGAGATATCGCGCAGGGCCACGCCGCTGCCGGGCAGCAGGCTCTCGAACCAGCGCATATGCCATTGGCGCAGATAGTAGGAGCCCATCAGCCACCAGCTCGTGTCGTCCCAGTTCATCACCGTGAGATCGCCCATCAGCCGGCCGCTGCGGCTCAGCATCGGCGCCAGCTTCGCCCGGCCCCGCGCCGGGAGCTTGCAGGCCAGCAGCTTGTCGAGCCATTCCCGGGCACCCGGCCCCGTGACCTCGTAGCGGGCGAAGGCGGTGGTATCCAGCAGGCCGACGCCCGACCGTGTCGCTTTGCATTCGGCGGCAACAATGTCGTGGGCGTTGGAGCGCTTCTGCGTCGGCGTCTCCACGAAGCCCTTGGGCGCGAAATAGAGCGGCAGCTCCAGCCCCCAGCTCACGCCCCACTGGGCGCCGGCCTCGGTCATGGCGTCATAGGCGGGGGCGCGGCGCAGCGGCCGGCCGGCGGGAAGCTGCTCGTTGGGATAGGTCAGGACGAAGCGGCGCTTGTAGAACTGGCCGGTAGTGGCCTTCAGATATTCGCGGTTGCTGGCCCATTTGCCATAGCGCGCCACATCCATGCCGTAGATGTCGGCGCCCGGCTCGCCCTCCACCATCCATTGCGCCAGCGATAGCCCAACGCCGCCGCCTTGGCTGAATCCGGCCATGACGCCACAGGCGGTCCAGTAGTTGCGCAATCCCGGCACCGGTCCCACCAGCGGATTGCCGTCGGGTGTGAAGGTGAAAGCGCCGTTGACCCAGCGCTTGATGCCGACATTGTTCAGGCAAGGAAAGCGCTCGAAGCCCTTGGCGAGTTGCGGCGCGATGCGGTCGATATCCTCGGGGATCAGCTCGGTGCCATAGTCCCAGGGCGCGCCGTCGATATTCCAATGCTTGGGATTGAGCTCATAGATGCCAAGCAGGACGCCCTTGGCCTCCTGCCGCAGATAGGTGAAGCCCTCGAGATCCACGGTGAGCGGCAGCTCGAAGTCCAGCGCCGCCACTTCCGGGATGTTCTCTGTGACCAGGTAGTGATGCTCCATCGGTGTCACCGGCAGGTCGACGCCGGCCATCAGCCCGACCTTTTTCGCCCACAATCCTGCGGCATTCACCACATGCTCGGCGGTGATGGTTCCCAGTTCAGTGACCAGGGTCCAACTGCCGTCGGGGCGCGGATGGAGTTCCAGCACCCGGTTGCGCAGGATCACTTCGGCGCCGCGCTTCTTTGCCGCGATGGCATAGGCGTGGGTCGTGCCATAGGCGTCCAGATGGCCTTCGTTGGGATCGTATAGCCCGCCATAGATCCCGGAGACATCGGCGATCGGGCAGACCTTCTTGACTTCCTCCGGCGTCATCAACCGGGCTTCTTCCATGCCCATGGTCTGGAACACCGCCCAGGCCGATTTCAGCCATTCCCAGCGCTCGGGGGTGCCGGCCATGTTGACGCCGCCGGCCATGTGCAGGCCGACATTCTGGCCGCTCTCTTCCTGCAGCGTCTTGTAGAGGCCGATGGTGTAGCTCTGCAGCGCGGCGATGTTCGGATCGGCATTGATGGCGTGGAAACCCGCAGCGGCATGCCAGGTTGAGCCCGCCGTCAGTTCCTTCCGCTCAATCAGGGCCACGTCGGTCCAGCCCAGCTTGGCCAGATGATAGAGGACGCTGGCGCCGACCACGCCGCCGCCGATGACTGCCACGCGATAATGCGATTTCATGAAACGCTCTCCCCGCCGGCCACTCCTGGGCCCTTGCCAAATCCATAAAACATGGCCCCGGCGAAGTCTAGACACATGTGTCCAGAAGAGTGCCGTCCTGGACAGGCGGTGCGGCGCCCGGCTACGGTCGCGCCGCACATGGCCCTGAAGAGCAAACCCTCTCCCCGCAAGCGGACCGCGGCGCGCGCCGTCAACGGCACGCCCGAAAGCCGGCTGACGCGCGAGGATTGGCTGACCGCCGCACTGGACGCGCTGATCAGCGATGGCGTGGAGAATGTGAAGGTGCTGCCCCTGGCCGAGCGGCTCGGCGTGTCGCGTTCCAGCTTCTACTGGTTCTTCCGCAGCCGCGAGCATTTGCTGGACCTGCTGCTGGAACGCTGGCGCGACGGCAACACCCGCGTCATCGTCGAGAAGGCAGCCGCCCCCGCGGCCACCATCACCCAGGGAGTGCTGAACATCTTCATCTGCTGGATGGATGAAAGCCTGTTCGATCCCCGGCTGGATTTCGCCATCAGGGAATGGGCGCGGCGCTCTGGCCATGTGCGCCGCGCAGTGGATCAGGCCGACGATGAGCGGGTCGACGCAATCAAGCGCATGTTCATTCGCCACGGCTTTCGCGAGCGCGATGCTTTCATCCGGGCGCGTGTGCTTTATTTCATGCAGATCGGGTACTACTCGCTGGATCTGGAGGAATCACAGGCCACGCGCCTGGACTATGTCGCCGACTATCTCCGCGCGTTCACCGGGCGGGAGCCGACGCGCCAGGAAGTCT
>DATKFM010000195.1:0-9345 GCA_035544395.1 Verrucomicrobiia bacterium | reverse complement strand
ATTTTGCCGGCAACGCCAGCGGGAATCCTCGTGCATATCCACGACATCTTCCTGCCCGGCGGCTATCCCGCATCCTGGGCCTGGCGGAACTACAATGAACAGTCCGCCGTCGCAGCGCTTTGCCAGGACGGCGGTTGGGCGCCGCTGTTCGCCAGCAGCTTCGTGCTGTCGCGGATGGCCAGCGAGTTCGCGGAGAGCGTTGCCGCCGGTTTGCCGCTGCTTGCGGGCGCGATCGAAAGCAGCCTGTGGCTGGAAAAGCGCTGAACCGGCCGGCTATTTATAGGGATCGGCGGCGTCGCGCAGGCCGTCGCCCAGGAAGTTGAACGCCAGCACCACCAGAATCACCGGAATCGCCGGCCACATCAGCCAGGGATAGATCACCACGGATTCGATGTTCTGCGCCTCGTTCAGCAGGACGCCCCAGCTGGTGATCGGCTCCCGCAGGCCGAGGCCCAGGAAGCTCAGCGCCGTTTCGCCCAGGATCATCGCGGGTATCGACAACGTCACGGAAGCGATCAGATGGCTGGTGAAGCTGGGGAGCAGATGCCGGCCGATGATGCGTGCCGGCCGCGCGCCCATCAGCTGTGCGGCGACGCAGAAATCCTCTTCCCGCAGCGACAGCAGCTTTGACCGCACCGCCCGGGCCAGCCCGGTCCAATCCAGCAATCCCAGGATGATGGTGATGCCGAAGAACACCAGGATCGCGCTCCAGTTCAGCGGCAGGATCGCCGAAAGCGCCAGCCACAGCGGCAGATGAGGCAGGCAGCGCAGGATCTCGATCAGCCGCTGCACGCCCTCGTCGATCCAGCCGCCATAGTAGCCGGCCAGCCCGCCGAAGAAGATGCCGAGGATGAAACTGGTCCCCACGCCCAGGAGGCCGATGGTCAGGGAGATGCGCGCGCCATAGACCAGGCGCGAGAACATGTCCTTGCCCACTTCGTCGGTGCCCAGCAGATGCAGCTGTCCCTTTTCCGCCGGGCAGACGAAATGGAAACTGGCGTCGATCATGCCCCAGAACTTGTATTTGTCGCCGCTGCAGAAGAAGCGCAGCTTCTGCACCTTGGTCGGGTCATCGGTGTATTCGCGCTTCAGCGTTTCGGTATTCAGCTTGAATTTGTAGTCATAGACGAAGGGGCCGACGAACTCGCCGTCGTGGAACAGATGCACGGTCTGCGGCGGCGACAGCACGTGGCGGATGTCCTTGGTATCCTGATAATAGGGCGCGATGAACTCGCTGATCAGGATCGAGCTATAGAGGATGGCGAGGAAAATTCCCGAGATCACCGCCGCCCGGTGGCGCAGGAAGCGCCACCACATCAGCTTCCATTGCGAGGCCAGGAAGTATTTTTCCTGACCCTCGGCGGTCCGTTCGATCGAATAGGGATCGAAGGGCGCTGCGGAAACGAAGTGATCGATCGGCGGCGTGCCGTCGGGTCCGGCGGTCATGGCGCGCGCTCCGTCTTCACTTCGTCGCCGCGCCGCCCAGGCGGATGCGCGGATCCAGCATCGCCAGCGCCAGGTCGGACAGCAGCACGCCCACCACGGTGAGCAGAGCCAGGAACATCAGGAACGATCCCGCCAGATACATGTCCTGACTGCGCAGGGAATCCAGCAGCATCGGCCCAGTGGTCGGCAGGCTCATGACCACGGAGACGATCACCGCGCCGGATACCAGCTCCGGCAGCAGCGTGCCGATATCGGCAATGAACGGATTCAGCGACATGCGCAGCGGATACTTGATCAGGGCGCGCCAGAACGGCAGGCCCTTGGCCCGCGCGGTCACCACATATTGTTTGTGCAGCTCGTCCAGCAGATTGGCCCGCAGGCGGCGGATCATGCCGGCGGTGCCCGACGCGCCGATGATGATGGTGGGAATCCAGAGATGGCCCAGGATCGACATCAGCTTGCCCCAGCTCCAGGGCGCGTCGATATATCGGGGATCCATCAGCCCGCCGATCGACAGGCCGAAAAACACATTGGCGAAATAGAGCAGGATCAGCGCGAACAGGAAGCTCGGCACCGCCAGGCCCAGGATGCCGATGAAGGTCACCACATAATCAGAAACGCTGTACTGATAGACGGCGGAGTAGACGCCAATGGGAAACGCGACCGCCCAGGTGAAGAGGATGGTGGCGAAGGTGACGACAATGGTCAGCCACAGCCGGTCGCCCACCACAGCCGCCACCGGAAGCTGATGCTCGAAGGAATAACCCAGGTTGCCCTGCAGCAGCCCGATAACCCAAAGGAAGTATTGCTCGAGGAACGGCTTGTCGAGGTTGTAGATCTCCTTCAGCTGGGCAATGCGCTGGGCGCAGCCAAATTCGCCGCGCGCCATGCATTCGTTGATCTCGTTGGTCAGGTAATCGCCCGGTGGCGCCTGGATGATGGCGAACACCAGGAAGCTGATCACCAGCAAGGTGGGAATCATCAACAGCAGGCGTCGTGCGATATAGATCAGCATGGCTGCTTCACCCGATACGCTCTCGCCTGCGGTGCTGCGATCAATTCGCCGGATCGATCCAGAAGCAATCCGGCTTGTAGATGCCGAAATGCGCGCCGGGATCCCAGCTATAGACCGCTTCTTTCGGCACATTGTGCAGGTGGTTGCTCACCACCACCGGCTGCGGCACCCCGGCCACGGTGCCGATGCTATAGACCTGGGTCGCATAGATCTTCAGCATCTCCTGCCAGATCGCCGTGCGCTGTTCGATATCGGTGGTCGTACCCCAGCTCGCCAGTTTCGTCAGAAGTTCGTTTGCCTCCGGCAGATCGGGCGCCTCCCCGGCCTCGCCTTTGGTTTCCAGATATTGGCCCCATTTCGGCCACATGAACTGCATCTGCGAAATCGGCGCCAGTTCCCAGGGTGACATGTCGGCGGTGGGCAACGCATTTTCCAGTCCGGTCCAAACCGACATCGTGCAGTCGCCGGAGAAGATGCAGTCGCGGATGGTGTCGCGCTCCGACGGCTTGAAGAAAAGCCTGACGCCGATATTCATCCACTGGGATTGAATCAGCTCGAGCACATCCCCCTCTTCCGGGCTCTGGCCCGAGAACAGGACCGTGATCTCCAATGGCCGTCCGTCCTTCATCAGGCGGATGCCGTCGCTATTGCGCTGGGTCAGGCCGATCTCGTCCAGCAGGGCATTGGCGCCATCGGGATCATAGACCGACCACATGGCGCTGATTTCGGCGTCGAACAGCGGGCTCTGGGGCAGCACGGTGTTGGCCGCTTCCACGCCCAGCCCCAGATAGATCACCTGGTTGATCTCGCTGCGGTCGATGGCGATGGACAGCGCCCGGCGGAAGCGCACGTCGCGCAACAACTCCCGCCAGCCCGGATCGCTGGCGTTCAGATTGGGATAGAGCGCCACCTGGGAACCCCAGGCCGTTTCCCACAGCCGCACATTGTAGTTGCCGCGCTTCTCGTTCTCTTTCAGCAGCGTGAAATTGTCGAAGCGCACATAGCGCGCCGCCAGATCCGCCTCGCCGGAGGCGGCCTTGGCCGGCACCAGCTTGCCGTCGGTGACCTGGAAGCTCACGGCGTCCAAATAGGGGAGCTGCCGGCCCTCGCTGTCGACGCGATAGTAGTAGGGATTGCGCTTGAAGACGAAGCGCTCGGTCGGCGGCTTGGTCGCCAGCACCCAGGGCTCCAAGGTCGGCAGCTCAATATTGTCGTTGCGGTACATGTTGTCTTTGCGGTTGTGCAGCGCCGCCCAGTTCTGCTGGCCCGACTCCTCGATCATCTCGGCCAGCTTCGCGGGGTCGACATACTTCGCGTGATACTGCTTCAGATATTTGCTCGGCCGGTAGATATAGAGCGGGCTCGGCCCGGCGATCGCCGGCAGCAGCCGCCAGTTCGGCTTCGACCAGCTATACCGGATGGTGGTCTCGTCCAGGATCTCCACCTTCGGCGCTTCCCCGTCCACCAGCAGCTCCACCGGCGGGCCGGCGGGGGAGATATCCGGATTGTTCGCCACGTCTTCCCAATAGTAGCGGAAATCCTCCGTGGTGAAGGGCGACCCGTCCGACCATTTATGTCCGGGACGCAGATGGAAGGTGAAGATGCGGCCTTCTTCCGCCTCGAAGGCCTGCAGGATATCCGGCACCAGCTGGTAGTCCTTGTTGTAGTTCACCAGCCGCGCATCGCCATAGACAACCATGATGCGCGTATCCTTGGTCGAGGTCATGAGCATGCGCATCTCGCCGCCATGCTGGCCCAGGGTCTGTCCTTCCCATTCCATCTTCGCAACCGACGGCACCGACGGCAGCCGCTCGGCCACCGGCGGCAGCGCGCCGCTGGCCACCTGCTCGGCCAGGATCGGCGGCTCGATGAATTGCGAAGGTATGGCCGCATCCTGTGCCAGGGCGGCTGGCGCCGCCAGCACCGCGAACAACCCGGCGATCAAGCTCCGGATGCCATTGTAACAGTGCGGTCTCATTCCCGGCGGTCCCCTCATGCTGCCTGCAAGGCGGCGTCGGCCGTTATGGCTCTGACGTAATGTCCACCGCCCAGATCCACCAGCCCCGGACGCTCGCTTTCGGTAATCCGGAACGGCGCCGGCCAATGGGCCGGCAATGATGCTTTCTCCGCCATCAGCCGCGAGAAGTCCAACTTCCGCTGCGGGTCCGGCTCCGGCACCGCTGTCAGCAGCGCCCGGGTGTAGGGATGAACCGGCCGCCGGAACAACAGTTCCTTTGGCGCCAGTTCCACCAGCCGGCCATAGCACATGACGGCGATCCGGTCGGCGATATAGTCGACGACGGCCAGGTTGTGCGACACGAACAGGAACGTCAGCCCGAGATCGCGCTTCAGGTCTTTCAGCAGATTCAGGATCTGAGCCTGGATCGAAACGTCCAGCGCCGACACCGGCTCGTCGCAGATGATCAGGTCGGGCCGCAGCGTCAGGGCGCGGGCGATGCCGATGCGCTGCCGTTGGCCGCCGGAGAAGCTGTGGGGATAGCGCTGCAGATGGCGCACATCCAGCCCCACCACCCGCATCAGCTCTTGCACCATCTCGGTACGCGCCTTGGCGTCGCCCACGTTATGAATTATCAGCGGTTCGGCGATGATGTCGCCTACGGTCATGCGCGGATTGAGCGAGCCGAACGGATCCTGGAAGATGAACTGGATCTTGCGGCGATAGTCGAACAGCGCTTCGCCTGACAGCGCGAGCACATCGATTTCCCGCCCGCGATTGTTGAAACGGATCGAACCGCTATCGGGAGTCAGCGCCCGCATGATTATCTTGCTGACCGTGGTCTTGCCGCAGCCGCTCTCGCCCACCAGGCCCAGGCATTCGCCGCGCCGGATGTCGAAGCTGACATCATCCACCGCCAGCACGTCGGCTGTCTTGCCGCTATTGAACAGGCCGCGGTTGCGGATCCGGTAGCGCTTGCTGATATCGCAGACTGACAGCAGCGGCCGGTTGTCGGCGGCGTCGGGCCAGGGCTCGCGCTGCGCCATCAGGCGGCCGCCCTCGCTCTTGATCTCGCGGATCGGCACCAGCTTCTCGCCCGGCGCCATGTTGAATCGCGGCACCGCCCGCAGCAGGGCCTGCAAATAGGGATGGCCGGGCCGCGCGAAGATATCCTGCAGCGTGCCGCTTTCCATGACCTCGCCATGATACATCACGACGACTTCCTCGGCCATATTGGCGACGACGCCCAGATCATGGGTGATGATCAGGATGGCCATGCCCAGCTCTTTTTGCAGATCGCGCATCAGCTTCAGGATCTGCGCCTGGATCGTGACGTCCAGCGCCGTTGTCGGTTCGTCGGCGATCAGCAGCGCCGGCCGGCAGATCAGCGCCATGGCGATCATCGCCCGCTGCCGCAGGCCGCCGGACAGTTCGAAGGGAAAGGTCTTCAGCGCCCGCGCCGGATCGGGAAATCCCACCAGCCGCAGCATATCGCGCGTCAGCTCCTGCCCTTCGGCCCTGGTAACGTTGCGGTGCAGATGCAGCGCCTCGGCGATCTGATCACCGATGGTGTGGATCGGTGACAGCGACGTCATCGGCTCCTGGAAGATGATGGAGACGCTGCCGCCGCGGATGGCCCGCATGGCGTCGCCGTCGCGCGGCAAGGCTGCGATATCGATCGGTCCGCCGGGCCGGCGCGGATCATCCAACAGAATGCGTCCGCCGGTGATCGCGCCGACATTGGGCAGGATGCCCATGATCGCTTGACTGATCACCGACTTGCCGGATCCGGATTCGCCCACCAGCGCCACCGTGCCGCCCTGGGGCACGCGGAAGGAAACGCCGCGCACCGCATCGAGCCGTCCGCCGGCGATGTTGAAGGAGATCTTCAGGTTTTCGATTTGCAGCAGATCGGTCATGGGCGGTGCTCCGCCTGCAGACCGGCAGCAGTCACATGGCCGACGGCCGCCAGATTGGCCCGCGTGGTGTCATCCATTTCCAGCCGGCGGTCCCGCGCCGCCCGCGCTGCCCGTGCGACGATCTCCTCGAAACCCTCGATATTGGAATCGATGCTGATGCGCTGGCCGGGGAAATCCAGCCGGAGCGCCATCCAGCCGCCGGGTTTGTTGCGGCGCAGCGCATAGTAGCGGAGGCGCACCCCCTGCAACTCGGCCCAGGCCTTCGCCGGTGCGGAATCCGGTCCTCTGCCGATGCCGTCCTCGGTCATTTCCAGCATCAGCCTCTGCTTCTGCGCCGTCTGAAACATGAACAACCCAAACAATAGGGCCAGGGCCCCAAAGACAACGAGGACGGCCGTCACATTTGGGGCCAAGGCGCAAAGACCGGCGCAGATGGCCAGTCCCGCCGCACCCCGCAGATAGTCCGGCAGCAGCTTTTGCGGCAAATACCGGTGGATACTCATCATAAGATCAGAGTCTTGGGTGCGACAGATGCAGTCTGGCCAAAGATCGCGGTCCCGGCAAGCCAGCGCACCCCGGCCTCCCGGCTCAACCGATAGACCAGTTCCGTTAAGAAATTCCAGCAGCCTTCGTCATGCACCAGGTGATGGGTCAGGATGCCGGTGGGCTCGTCGGGGTCGGCCCGCCCCAGCCGCCGGGCCGCCAGATGGCTGGCGATCAGGGCCAGCGCCGTTTCCGTGCCGACAAAGCCGCGGCCGTGATGCCACTCGATGATGTCGGCATGGGTGTTGACCGCCTGGCGATCGCCGCTGTCCCGCGGACCATAGGTCGATATGAAGATGAATCCGGCGGCGGCCAGACCCGACCGCACCGCCGGCGCGATCCGGTTCCAGGGCGGAACCAGCGCCGGCAATAGAGTGGCGGGAAAGAGAGCGCGCAGCAGAGCCTGTCCCTCCATCAATTCTGCAAGAATTCTTGCCGCAGGCCGATGGGCGCCGAGCTCGGCCTTTTTCTCGCCGGCAGGCGCATGGTTGGTGTGGGCGTAGCCATGCTGCAGGATCGAAAGCTGCGGCCGCCCTTCGGCGAATTTTGCCAGCGATTTGTCCGCCTGCCGGGGAATCACCGCCAGGCACAGCGGCACCGGCGCGCCACGGGGCGGCCGTGCGATGGCGAGCAGCCGCTCCAACTCCGGCGTCATTGTCACCGCATCGTCATCGCGCCACCACAGCGTGACCTCGCGTCCGGCGCGCTTCCAATGCTCCAGCTCGATCTCGAGGTCCCGCCAGTCACTCATGCGATCAGCCGTTGCCGCAGCGCCTGAAGCAGAATCTTCGCCGTGGCTGCCGCGCCCGCAAGATTGAAGAGTCCTTCGGCTGGCGCCGGCATCGCCGCCGCCGCGTCGATGGCTGCCGCCAGCCGCGCCGGTGTCAGATCCTGCGGCGCCACCGCTTGCACCAGGCCGCGTTCTGCCAGCAGCCGCGCCCGCAAAGGCTGCTCGCTCTCCTGCCCGTCGGCGAAGGGCACCACGACGGCGCGCGCGCCGACGGCGAGGATCTCCATCAGCGTGTTGTAGCCGGCCTGCGAAACCGAGACGCGGCAGGAAGCGAGAAGCTGCGGAAAATCGGAACGAAACCGCTCGATGAGCAGCTTGTCGCCCGCGTCTTCCTGCAGCGCGGTGAAATCATTTTCCGGCAAGTTCGGCCCGGTGATGACATGCCACAAGGCATCGTGCTGCTGCGTCAGCGACCGCGCCGCCAGTGCCGCATGGAGCAGCGGCGCACCAACTGCGCCGCCGCCGGCGGAAACCAGCACCACATCCTGCCGCGCCGATGGCGGCAGTCGCGCCGGCAAATCGCCGACGACGAAACCGGTGTAGCGGATCTTGCCGGCGATATCAGCCGCGGCGGGAAAGGTCAGGGCGAAATCGGCAAAGGCGGGATCACCATGGACAAGCACCAGGTCATAGTGCCGCTCCAGGAGATCCAGCATCTCCTGCAAACGCTCGGGCTTGTTCTTCTGCACCAGGATGTCCCGCACCGAGCAGGCCACCAGCGGCCGTGGCCGGCGCGCCCCGGCGGCTTCGAGCAGCGGAATCAATTCCCGGCGGAATTGCCGCCGGCCGAAAGGGAACATCTCGATCAGCAGCACATCCGGCGCGAAGGCTGCGAGCTCGGACTCCAGCGCAGACTGCCGCGCACGCCACAACCCATCGCCAACCGGCGCACCGCTGTCGTCCACCAGGCTGCTGAATCCGGAATCGCCGGAACGGATGGCGGCAAGCTGGACCAGCCGCGCCCCGCCGATATCCAGCGACGGCACCGCTTCGCCACCGGAAACGAATGCGACATCGAATCCGCCGGCTGCTAGTCCGCGCGCGATCGCCGCCGCGCGGCGCAGATGGCCGATGCCCAGCAGATGCTGGACGTACAGCAGAACCCGCGGCGTCATGCGGCGGCTCCCGCCTCGCTGCCGCCGGTCAGCGGCATGTTCAGCGCATGCACCGCAGGTGACCCGTCTGCATCCAGGGTGAACATCTGCAGGCAATCAAAAGCCAGCCGGTCCGGCGCTTTCCGCTCCATGGTCCAACCGGTGGCCATGGCGTAGATCGCGCGGATCACGCCCTTGTGAACAATGGCAAAATGGCTGCCGCCCTCGCGTCCGACCGCCGTAAGCCAGGGCAGCAGCCGCTGCTGCAAGTCGCGTGGGCTCTCGCCGCCGGGCGGCCGCAGATCCAGGCCCTGGGCCTCCAACCTGGCCATCTGCTCGCCTTGGCGCTGGCGCAATTCCTCGAGCGTTTCGCCTTCCCATTCGCCGTAGGACATTTCCATCAGCCGCAGCTCGACGCTGATAGCAGGCCTTTCCGTCAGCGCTTCGCTCAGCAGCTCGGCCGTCTCCCGCGCCCGGCGCAGCGGGCTGCACCACCAGCGGTAAGTGGCGATGTCAGCCGGCAGGCGCCATCCGATCACGCCGGCGCGCCCTTCGGCGCTGAGCGGCAGATCGGTGCGGCC
>DATKFM010000194.1:0-7552 GCA_035544395.1 Verrucomicrobiia bacterium | reverse complement strand
GTCTTCAACATCACCGCATTGACAGGCATGCCCAGGAACCTTGCGGCCCGCGCATTGTGGCCGACGGCGCGCATCTCAAAACCGAAGGCGGTGCGCGTATTGATGATCCAGACAACGATGGCCGTGACGATCGCGATCACGAAACCCAGATGCAGGCGCTTGCCGTGAATCAATTTCGGCAATACCGCTTCGGGAATGACCTTTGAGGATTGGGGCCAGCCCAGCCCCATAGGGTCCTTGAGCGGCCCCTCCAGCAGCAGGCTGACGAACAGCACGATGATGAAATTCAGCAGCAGCGTGGTGACGACTTCATCGACGCCGAAGCGAGTCTTGAGCAGAGCTGGCCCCAGCAGCGCCACCGCGCCGGCCAAGGCACCCGCGATCAGGAGTATCGGCACAAGCAGCGGTGCCGGCAGCTTCAGCAATCCGGTGCCGAGTACCACCGTCATGACCGCGGCGAGATAGAACTGCCCTTCGCCGCCGATGTTCCACAGCTTGGCGCGAAAGGCGACGGCGGCGGCCAGGCCGGTGAAGATCAGCGGCGTGGCGCGGGTCAGCGTCTCCAGCAAGGCGAAGGAAGAGCCGGCGGCGCCCTTGATGACGAGGCCGAAGGTGCTGAACGCGTCCGCGCCGCTCCACAGCACCAGCAGCGCCGCAAATACCAGGCTGGCGGCAAAGGCGCCGAGCGGCGCCAGCACCATCACGCCGAGCGGCGCCTGCTCCCGGGGCTCAAGCCGCATGACCGGCGCCTTCCAGCCCCTGACCGGCCATCATCAAGCCCAGCCGTTCGATTGTCACGGCGGTCCGCGTCGTCGGCGCGGAAAGCCTGCCGCGATACATCACGGCGACGCGATCGGCCAGCGACAGCAGCTCGTCCAGATCCTCCGATATCAGAAGCACCGAGCCGCCCGCCTGGCGCACCGCCAGGAGCTGCCGATGCACATAGTCGATGGCGCCGACATCCAGGCCGCGGGTCGGCTGATTGGCCAGCACCAGCCGCGGCGACTGGGAGAGAACCCGTCCCAGGATCAGCTTCTGCATGTTGCCGCCGGACAAGAGGCGCATGGACGCCGCCGGCGACGGGCATTTCACATCATAGTCAGAGATGATCTGCTGCGCGAAGCGGCGCGCGCCCGGCCAATCCAGAAAGCCATGACGGAAGAACTGCGGCTTGCGGTGAATCTCGGCAATGGCGTTCTCCGCCACCGACATGTCGGCGATGGCGCCGGCCGCATGGCGGTCTTCCGGAATTCGTCCGACGCCGGCATCGATGAGCGCCCGCGGCCGCCAGTCGGAAACCGCCACGCCGAACAGCTCAACGGTTCCCGAGGATGGCGCCGACAAACCCGACAGCAGGTCGGCGAGCGCGCTCTGCCCGTTGCCGGCAACGCCGGCAATGCCGAGGATTTCCCCTGCGCGCAGTTCGAGCGAGATGCCATCCAAGAGAGCGGCGCCGGTGCCTTCGACGCGCACATCGCTGAGCCGCACCGCGACAGTCCCAGCCGCCTGGGGCTCGATCTTCGGCGGGGGAATCTCCCGTCCCACCATGAGCGTCGCCAGCTCCGCTTTCGATGTCTCCGGCGTGCGCCGCTCTGCCACCAGCTTGCCGCCGCGCAGAACGAGGATTCTGCCGCTGACCGCCAGTACTTCGTTCAGCTTGTGGGAGATGAAGATGACCGACAGGCCCTGGACCACCAGCTTGCCCAAGGTCTCGAACAACGCCGCCGATTCCTGCGGCGTCAGCACCGCGGTGGGCTCATCGAGGATCAGGATCTTCGCCTCGCGGTACAGCACTTTCAGGATCTCGACGCGCTGCCGCTCGCCGACAGAGAGATCGGCCACCCGCGCCTCGCCGTCGATATGCAGACCGAAATCCGCCGCCAGCTTGTCGAGCCGCTGCCGCGCCGCGCGCCGGTTCGTCGCGCCGCGCCACAGTGCTTCCGTACCGAGCATGATGTTATCAAGCACGGTCAGATTGTCGGCCAGGGTGAAATGCTGATGCACCATGCCGATGCCGGCGGCGATCGCCGCGCGCGGCGATCCCGGCGGCAATTTTTCGCCGAAGACCTCGATCTCACCCTCATCGGCCACGTAATGGCCGAACAGGATATTCATCAGCGTGGTCTTGCCGGCGCCGTTCTCGCCCAGCAGCGCGACGATCTCGCCCCGGTGCAATTCAAAGCTGATGGCATCGTTCGCCACCAGCGCCCCGAACCGCTTGGTGATGCCGCCGAGGTGTAGGACGGTGTCGGAGTTAGTTGTGGCGGCGGTCATGACAGCAACAGCGCGTCACACGAAACTGTTTGGACCCCTCGCCCCCGCGAAGCGGGGGAGAGGGTAGGGTGAGAGGGTGTAGATGGGAGGGCGCGCTGCAAATAGACCTGCTGGCCATCGCCGCCATCGCTTCTTCCCCTCACCCTAACCCTCTCCCCGCAAGCGGGGAGAGGGGACAATCTTCAGTGATGTGTCTATCGCTGGTTCAGTTAAGCCTACGACGACTTCGGCTCGCCATCGTTGATCTCGACGGTGAAGCTGCCGTCCTTGATCGCCTTTTCGCGTTCGCTGACCTTGGCCATCACATCCGCCGGCACCTTGCCGTCGAAAGTGCCCAGGGGCGCCAGGCTGCAGCCGCCGGCCTTCATCGACGAATAGACGCCGTAGTCGTCGGCGGTGAATTTGCCCTCCTTCACCTTGCCGATGGCGGTGTCCAGAGTCGGCTCGAAATGCCAGAGGGCTGAGGCGACGACGGTGTCCGGATAATCGGCCTGGGTGTCGATGACATTGCCGATCGCCAGGATCTTCCGTTCCTTCGCCGCGTCGGAAACGCCGAAGCGCTCCGCATACATGACATCGGCGCCGGCATCGATCTGCGCCAAGGCGGTTTCCTTCGCCTTCGGCGGATCGAACCAGCTACCGATGAAGGCGACCTGGAACTTGGTATCGGCGCGGGTCTCCGCGACGCCGGCCATGAACGCATTCATCAGCCGGTTCACCTCTGGGATCGGATAGCCGCCCACCATGCCGATGCTGCCGCTCTTGGTCACGGATCCGGCGATCATGCCCGTGAGGTAGGAAGCATCCTGGATATAATTGTCGAACACCGCGAAATTCGGCAGGGCCGCGTCGGGCTTGAAGCTGGAGCCGATCAGGAAAGCGGTGTCGGGATAATCCTTCGCCACCGCGCGCGCCGCCTCTTCCACCGCGAACGCCTCGCCAATGATCAGCTTATGGCCGGCCTCGGCATATTCGCGCATGACGCGCTCATAGTCGGTGTTGGAGACGCTCTCGGAGAACACATATTCGATATCGCCGCGGTCCACGGCGGCGCCTGCCGCCTTATGGATGCGGCTTACCCATTGCTGTTCCACCGGCACCGTGTAGATAGCGGCGGTCTTGATCGGATCGGCCGCGAAGGTGCGCCGGCCGAGAACAGTCGTCGTGGCGGCCGCGCCGGCCATCAGGCCGAATCCGCGCCGTGAAATACGTGTCTTGCTCATGCTGTTTCCTTCCCTGTTGCGGGCACCCTTAAGTGCCCTGTTATCGGTCCTCCGGTCGCGCCGGATTTTGTCTGTTCGTTTGGACTGGGTTCTTTTTGTCGACCTCACTGCTTCCTGCAAGACCCCCTCACCCTCCGCAGCAGTCGCAATGCGACTGCTGCTCCAGCCTCTCCCCCATTTCATGGGGGCGAGGGGACATGACCAATATTGTCCCTCGCCCCGCGTTGGCGGGGAGAGGGCTAGGGTGAGGGGTCAAGACGAAGATCGATGTTCAACTCCACTTACTGCGCCATCGCCTTCTCCCACACATCGTGGGTCCAGGCGCCTTCCGGAGCCTTGCTGATCACGGGGTCGGAACCGCCGGCCAGCAGGATCTTCACCGTCCGGTCATAGGCGGCGGGATCCAGATAGCCGGTGCCCTTGGGGTTGCTGCCGACCAGCTTGGCGATCTCGCCCATCATGCGCTTCTGGTGCTTCTCCGTCTGCGCGCCGGTCTCGTCATTTGCCAGCACGATCATGGCGGCCTCATCGGGATTGGCGACGGCCCAGTCCCAGCCCTTCATCGAGGCCTTCACGAAACGGGCCAGCTTGTCCACCATCGCCGGGTCCTGGAGATTCTTCTCCAGCGTGTAGATGCCGTCTTCAAGCGTGGCGACACCCTGGTCTTCATAGGGGAACACCACCAGCTCCTCGGCCGGCAGACCCGCATCGATCACCTGCCAATACTCGTTGTAGGTCATGGTGGAGATGCAGTCGGCCTGCTTCTGCAGCAGGGGATCGACGTTGAAGCCCTGCTTCAGCACGGTGACGCCATCGGCGCCGCCGGCGGTGCTGAGGCCGAGCGTGCTCATCCAGGACAGGAACGGATATTCATTGCCGGCAAACCAGACGCCCAGGGTCTTGCCCTTGAAGTCTTCCGGCTTGGTGATGCCCGTCTCCTTGCGGCAGGTCAGCATCATGCCGGACTTCTGGAAAGGCTGGGCGATATTGACCAACGGCACGCCCTTTTCCCGGGTGGCCAGCGCGGAGGGCATCCAGTCCAGCACCACGTCGGCACCGCCGCCGGCGATCACCTGGCTGGGATTGATGTCGGGGCCGCCGGCCTTGATGGTCACGTCCAGCCCGGCCTCGTCATAGAAGCCCTTTTCTTTGGCCACGTAGTAGCCGGCGAACTGCGCCTGCGTCACCCATTTGAGCTGCAGGGTCAGGGCATCGGCGGCCTGCGCCTGGGCGCCGAAACCGGCGACCGCGGCTGCCACGGCCATTGCTCCAATCATTCTCCTCATCAGACGTCTCCCATCAGTTGATATTTCAACGGTTTTGCGTTCTTGCACGATAAGACGGGTGCCAGAAGGTGAGGCCCCGTTCCAGAAGGGCCAGAAGCCCATAAAACAACGACCCCGCCAGGGCGGCAACGGCGATGGTGGCCCAGACGATATCGACATTCATCTTGTAGACCTCGGTGGAAATCCGGAACCCCATGCCGGAGATGGGCGAGCCGAACATCTCCGCCACGATGGCGCCGATCAGCGCCAGGGTGGAATTGATCTTGAGCGCGTTGAAGATGAAGGGCAGCGCGGCCGGAAGCCGCAGCTGGAAGAATGTCTGCCAATAGCCGGCGCCATAGGACCGCATCAGGTCCCGCTGCATATGATCGGAGGCGGCAAGGCCCGCGATGGTATTGATCAGCATGGGAAAGAAGGTCATGACCACGATCACGGCGGCCTTCGATTCCCAGCCGAATCCAAACCACATGACCATGATCGGGGCGATCCCGACGATCGGCACGGCGCTGGCCAGATTGCCCAGGGGCAGCAGGCCGCGCTGCAGGAACGGGATGCGGTCGGTGGCGACGGCGACGGCGAATCCCAGGCCGCAGCCCATCAGGAAGCCGGCGATCACCGATTTCAGGAAGGTCTGCTGGAAATCCAGCCAGAGCATGGGCGCCTGCGCCACGATCTGATGACCGATCTGGCTGGGCGCCGGCAGCAGGATCTGCGGCACGCCGAAGCCGGTGACAATCACCTGCCAGGCATAGATCAGGCCGATTCCGAACATCGCGGGGACGAACAAAACGAAGGCCCGGTTCCTGTCGACCACGCGGCCCATGCTAGCCATTGCCTGCCATGCCGCCAGGGTCACGGCGATCAGGCAGAGCCAGAAGCCGGGATTTGCCGCACCTGCCATCACGCCGTCGTTCAGAAGACGCAGCAGTTCATAGGCCAAGCTGAAGGCCAGCATGACATCGACCGCGGCGATCAGGTTCCGGTTGCTACGCCTGAAACCATATTCCTTGGCGATCCAGGCGAGGACGATCACAGGCAACAGATACAGCCAGGGCTGAATCACTGCCGCCGGCCAGGGTGGCCCGCCAAAGCCCCGAGACCACAAGATCAGACCGAGGACGAACAGCGCGGGTGCCGCGAGAAGCGAGAGATATCTCATGATCGCGCGCCCATGCGCCCTTGGGTCACCCGCTCGGTAAAGCCGATGAGCAGCACCAGGATGCAGCCCAGCAGCGCCGCCATCAGCAGCGCCGACCAGATCTGGATCGTCTGGCCGTAATAGGAGCCGGTGAGCAGCCGCGCCCCTAGCCCGGCGGTCGCTCCCGTCGGCAGCTCGCCGACAATGGCGCCGACCAGGCTGATGGCGACCGAGACTTTCAGGCTGGCGAACAGGAAGGGCAGGGCCGCCGGCCAGCGCAGCTTCCAGAGTATCTGGCCCTTGCTGGCATTGTAGGTGTGCATGAGATCGAGCTGCAGCACATCCGGCGAGCGCAGCCCTTTCACCATGCCGATGGTCACGGGGAAGAACGACAGGTAGGCCGAGATCGCCGCCTTCGGAATCAAGCCGGTGATGCCGATATTGCCGAGCACGACGATGATCATCGGCGCCACCGCCAGGATCGGCACGGTCTGCGAGGCGACGATCCAGGGCAGCAGGCTGCGGTCGAGCACGCTGAGATGCACGATGCCGATGGCGAGCGCGACGCCCAGCATGGTGCCAATGATGAAACCCAGCAGCGTCGCCGAAGCGGTGATCCAGGTGTGGTAGAACAGGCTGCGCTTGCTGGTGATCGCCGTGCCGGCGGTGGTCTTCCAGAACTCGACCGCCACCTGATCCGGCGTCGGCAGCACCGGCCGCTCCATCGACCAGGTGCCTTCGACCAGGTCCTGCGCCGTCCAGTCCGGCCCCACGCGATTCAACTGATCGATCACTTGCGGCGAATTCAACCAGATCGCGCCGAGATACCACAGCAGGCCGATGATCAGCAGCACCACGGCCAGGGGCAGCGCGTGCTTCGCAGCGGTGTCCCTAGTCGTCATAGCTGTGCCCCGCGCGGAGCGCGAGCCGCACCCTGTGGGCGATCTCCAGGAAGCGCGGCGTTTCCCGCGCATCCAGCGTGCGTCCCTGCGGCAGGTCGCAATCGATGGTCTCGATGATGCGGCCGGGGCGCGGGCTCATCACGACAATCCGCGAAGAAAGGAACACGGCCTCGGCAATGGAGTGGGTGACGAAAATGACCGTCTTGCCTGTCCGCTCCCACAGCCGCAGCAGCTGCTCGTTCAGATGGTCGCGGGTGATCTCGTCGAGCGCGCCGAACGGCTCGTCCATCAGCAGGAGATCCGGATCGAACGACATCGCCCGGGCGATCGACACCCGCTGCTGCATGCCGCCACTGAGCTGCCAGGGGAACTTCTTCTCGAAGCCGTTGAGGCCCACCATCTCCAGGTTCTTCACCGCCCGCGCCGCCCGCTCGGCTGGCGGCACGCCCATGATCTCCAGCGGGAGGGTCACGTTGCGGATCACGTTGCGCCAGGGATAGAGCGCCGGCGCCTGGAACACATAGCCATAGCCACGCTCGGCCCGCGCCTGCGCCGGCGTCTTGCCGTTCACGCTGATCTGCCCGCCGGTCGCCTGCTCCAGATCGGCGATCACCCGCAGCAGCGTGGTCTTGCCGCAGCCCGACGGGCCGATCAGGGAGACGAACTCACCCTTGCGGATGTAGAGATCGATGTCGGACAGGGCGTAGACCGGCGTATCCGCCGTCTGGA